>NZ_RCVM01000019.1 GCF_003686955.1 Streptococcus hillyeri | reverse complement strand
TTATATTTTGTCATAGTAAGGACTCATTTCTAACACAAACGTCTCAGACTTAATTCCACCATAAAAATCCGTTTTAGACTAATTTCCACTTCGAAAGCTAAAGTGGAAATTACTTTGGGAAATTACCTTTGAAAATCTTTTTGAGGACATTGATTTGTACTCGAAAAAGTTAGGAGATAAGCCTCAAAAACAAAACCAGACCATTTCAGGGGTCATGAAAGCCTTGGCAGTGCTGGATGTGGCAGGTCATGCTGGTGACATGCTCGGGGATGCTTATGAGTATCTGATTGGTCAGTTTGCGACTGACTCAGGGAAGAAAGCAGGAGAGTTTTACACGCCCCAACCTGTGGCTAAGCTCATGACGCAGATTGCCCTGCTTGGTCGTGAGAGTAAGAAAGGTTTTACCCTATATGATCCGACCATGGGTTCTGGTTCCCTATTGTTGAATGCCAAACGGTATAGCCGTGAGCCAAATACCATTTCTTATTTTGGTCAGGAGCTCAATACCTCAACCTACAATCTAGCTCGCATGAACATGATTTTGCATGGTGTACCGATTGAAAATCAATATTTGCACAATGCTGACACGCTAGACGAAGACTGGCCAACGCAGGAGCCAACAAACTTTGATGGCGTGCTCATGAACCCACCTTACTCGGCCAAGTGGGGAGCAGACAGTGGTTTCTTGCAAGACCCTCGTTTCTCAGCCTTTGGTGCCTTGGCGCCAAAATCAAAAGCGGACTTTGCCTTTCTCTTGCACGGTTACTATCACCTCAAGCAAGATGGTGGGGTCATGGCCATTGTCCTACCCCACGGCGTCCTTTTCCGTGGGAATGCGGAAGGGAAAATCCGTCAGCATTTATTGGAAGAAGGGGCTATTGATACTGTGATTGGTTTGCCAGCCAATATTTTCTTCAATACCAGCATTCCAACTACGGTGATTATTCTCAAAAAAGATAGAACCACTCGTGATGTTTATTTCATTGATGCTTCTAAGGAATTTACCAAGGGTAAAAACCAGAACCTCATGGAAGACAAGCATATCGAGAAAATCTTAAAGGCTTACAAGTCTCGTCAAGACATGGACAAGTTCGCCCATCTGGCGAGCTTTGAAGAGTTGCAAGAAAATGATTTTAACCTCAATATCCCTCGCTACGTTGATACCTTTGAGGAGGAAGAAGTAGCACCATTGACGGATATTGTGGCGAATATTAACAAGACTAACCAAGAGATTGCGACCAAGTCAGCCCAGTTGACAGACCTCCTTCACCAGCTCAAAGGTACGACACCAGAAGTGCAGGCTGAATTAGACGCCTTTTTGAAGGATTTGACCTTATAGACATGTGACACCAGACCATCATCTGGTGTTTTTTTGGCATTCAAAAAACCAACTCCGCTTGGAATTGGTTTGGTGGGTTAATATTTGCTCCAGGTTTTTGGGATGAATAGAAGTAAGATTGGGTAGATTTCCAAACGTCCTGCAATCATAGCAAAGGAAAGGAGCAGTTTAGAAAATGGGCTGAAAATCGCAAAGGTATCTGCGGTGCCTAGCATTGGCCCAATATTGTTAAACGTTGAAGCTACAGCGCTAATGACCACCATCATATTATCATGATCAAGAGATAGGCTTAGGGTCAAGCCTAGCATGATGAGCACATAGATTCCCAAATATTTAAGGACACCATGCTGTGTTGCTTTATCAAGAGGCTGATGATTGATGTGAATGGTCATAATTCTGTTGGGATAGAGGCTTGAAAGGGCTTGAAGTCGTGAAATTTTGGCAATAATCATCGCTCGAGCAACTTTGATTCCTCCAGCAGTTGACCCAGCAGAGCCGCCAATAAACATTAATAATAGCAAAATGACTTGTGAAAAAAGTGGCCAGACAGTAATATCGGTTATTCCAAAACCAGTCGTGGTAATCACAGAAGATACTTGGAAGAATGATAATTCTAACCCTTTTTGAACCGTTGGATAGAGGTGGCCCACATTTAGGAAAATCATAACGGTTGCCAATACCACAACACCAAGGTAAACACGAAGTTCTTCGTCTCCGATAAATGCTTTTAATTTACGGATTAAAAGGAGGTAATAAAGATTGAAATTAACTCCAAAAACTAGCATACCGATGGATACAATATTGGTAATCAATGAACTGTTATAGTGAGCAATCGAATCATTATATACCGCAAAACCACCAGTACCAGCCGTCCCCATCGCAGTGACTAAACTATCGTAAACAGGCATTCCGGCAATGATGAGAATGAGTGTTAAGATAGCAAACATGGCCAAATAAATAATATATAAGATTTGGGCAGTATTTTTTAATCGCGCAACAACTTTACCAAATACCGGTCCAGGGACTTCGGCTTTCATAACCTCAAGGTGGGCATTTTTACTATTATCCATAATAGCCAGCGCAAAAACCAATACCCCCATACCACCGATTAAATGGGTAAAGCTACGCCAAAAGAGTAAGGAGTGAGATAAGACCGCAACATCTGGTAAAATAGTTGCTCCTGTTGTTGTAAAACCAGAGGACACTTCAAAGAAGGCATCAATAATATTTGGAATTTGACCAGAAAAGACAAAGGGAAGTGCACCAAAGAAGGACCAAAGAATCCAGACTAGGGCTGTGATCAACAAACCTTCTTTAGTATAGATACGAAGATTTTTAGGCTTAGATACAATACCTAGCAATCCTAAGATAAGTAGAATAGCCTGTGTTCCCAGGATTGCCCATAAGATGTTTGCCTTTTCTTGGTAAATAATTGCTACAATCAATGGGACAAACAGTAAAGCAGCTTCTATCAGAAGCAGCTTAGCGAGGAGAAATCTGATCATAGAACGGTTCATGACTTACCTCGCTAATAACTCAAAAGAGTTTGTGATATTTTGCAAAAGCGTAATAACAACGAGCTTATCACCAATAGCTAAAATATCATCACCTGTTGGATAGATTGGCTTGCCATTACGGATGATTGCTGCAATCAAGACGTCTGACTTAAAGCGAAGTTCAGCCAGTGATTTTCCAACCATTTGATTCCCTTCACGGATTTCAAATTGGAGGGTCTCAATGCGTCCATCTCCAACATGGTGGAGGGCATCAAGGCTAGAAGCGTCCTGAGCATTTTTACGACCACGAATAAAGTGCATAATATTGTCAACAGCAATACGTTTTGGCGTTACAATACTTGAAAATTCTTCACGGTCAATAATTTCCAACAGACTTGTACGGTTAACTTTGGTAATGTTTTTACGGACACCAATTTTTTCTAAAAACATTGATGTGATGATATTTTCTTCATCAATCGGTGTCAAAGTTGCAACAGCATCAAAGTGTTCGACTCCTTCTTCTAAGAGGACGTTTTTGGCTGTTCCATCTCCCTGTACGACGTGAGCTTCAGGGAATTCCTCACTAAACCATCGGGCACGTTTTTCATCAACTTCGATAATCTTAACATTCACATGCGCTTTGCTATTTCTGAAGATATTGAGCAAGTAGTAAGAAATCTTACCGGCACCAATTAATAGCATACGACGAACTGCCTTAGATTTGACGAAGTTATGGAAAAGAATCATTTCAACACGATTTCCTGTGACGAAAATAATGTCACCAGTCAGTAAAGTCGCATCTCCGTCAGGAATGATAATATCTTGCCCACGTTGAATCGCACAAACAAGGATATTGCCAAATTTTTTACGAAATTGACTTAATTGGATATTGCAGAGCTTGCTTCCGTCTGAAATTTTGAACTCCATGAGCATGACACGACCATTAACGAAATGTTCTACGGACTTGGCATTTGGAAATTCAACGCTATTGGCAATATAGCGTGCAGTTAAAAGTTCAGGATTGACAATCAGTGAAAAATCAAGAAAGTTTTTATCTTTGAAATAAGCATTCGAATACTCAGGATTGCGGACACGAACGACGGTTTCTTTAGCGCCCATTTTTTTAGCTAGGACAGCAGCAATCATATTCAATTCATCTTTATCTGTCAGTGCAACAAAAATATCACAATTTTTAATCTCAGCCTGTTCTAAAATCTTAAAATTAGCGCCGTTTCCGACAATACCAATCATGTCGTGACGTTTGACGATTTGCTTAAGAACTTGTTCATTTTCTTCAATTAAAGTAACATCATGCTTTTCATCAACTAATGAGCGGCATAGAGCGGAGCCGACTTTCCCAGCACCAACTACAATAATTCTCATGGATTAAACATCCTGAAACATACCGTCAGATGGTATGTTTAACCTCTCTTTTATAATATCTCATATATTATACTCCTTTTTAGGAAAATTGCACGAAAAATATCAGTATTTCTTACATTATGATCAACTTATTATCAACTTTGTATTTACAGGTAAATTATGATAAAATAAGAAAATACGATACATGGAAAAGAGAGAATAAATGTCTAAAGAAACTCTAATTTTACTTTATGGTGGACGTTCTGCGGAGCGTGAAGTGTCAGTTCTTTCAGCAGAAAGCGTCATGCGTGCGATTAATTACGAGAAGTTCTTTGTGAAAACTTATTTCATCACACAAACAGGACGTTTCATTAAAACACAGGAATTTTCTGAAACACCTAATGCTGATGAAAAGTTGATGACTAATGACACCATTGCGGATGATCAAGAAATTCGTCCAAGTGATATTTACGAAGAAGGTGCGGTTGTTTTCCCAGTCCTTCACGGTCCGATGGGAGAAGATGGTGCCATCCAAGGTTTCCTTGAGGTTTTGAGAATGCCTTATGTAGGGACTAATATTTTGTCATCAAGTGTTGCGATGGATAAAATCACAACCAAACGTGTTCTTGAGTCTGCGGGGGTTCCTCAGGTGGCTTATACGGTATTTATTGAAGGTGAGGATTTAGAAAAAGCTATTTCGGATACTTTAGCTAAATTGACCTTTCCTATTTTTGTCAAGCCGGCTAATATGGGGTCGTCTGTAGGAATCAGCAAGGCAGAAGATGAAGCTAGTCTTCGCTCTGCTATTTCCCTAGCCCTAAAATATGACAGCCGTATCCTTATCGAGCAGGGAGTCGTTGCGCGTGAAATTGAAGTTGGACTTCTAGGAAATGCCGATGTCAAGACAACTGAAGCTGGAGAGGTGGTTAAAAATGTCGCTTTTTATGATTACCAAGCCAAATATATTGATAATAAGATTACCATGGCTATCCCAGCAGAGATCCCAGCAGAAGTCATGAACCAGATGCGTGACTACGCTGCTAAAGCCTTTAGAGCTATTGGTGGATGTGGCTTATCACGATGTGATTTCTTTCTAACAGAAGATGGTTCAATCTACCTCAATGAACTTAATACCATGCCAGGTTTCACGCAATGGTCAATGTACCCACTTCTTTGGGATAACATGGGATTGAAGTATTCTGACCTAATAGAAGAACTCGTTCGTCTAGCCAAAGAGATGTTTGACAAGCGAGAAAGTCATTTGATTTAAAATATGATATAATAAGGGAGCTTAGGCTCTTTTTTTTGATAGGTAAAAACATTAGGAGATTGTTTGAAAACACGATAGTTTATGAAAGGATAACGATGAAATTAACCTTACACGAGATTGCTCGCCTTGTCGGAGCAAAAAATGACGTGACCGTTTATGACGATGTTAAGCTCAAGAAGATTGAGTTTGACAGTCGCTTGATTGCAGAAGGGGATATTTTCTTGCCACTCAAGGGAGAAAGAGATGGTCATGACTTTATGGAAAAGGCTTTTGAGAATGGAGCGAGTGCTACTTTTTCAGAAAAAGAAGTGACTTTCCCTCATATTTTAGTTGAAGATTGTTTGAAAGCTTTCCAAGTATTAGCAGCGTATTATCTTGATAAAATGCAGGTTGAAGTGGTTGCTGTGACGGGATCAAATGGGAAAACAACAACAAAAGATATGATTCATGATATCCTAGCAACAACTTATAAAACTTATAAGACACAGGGCAACTATAATAATGAAATTGGCTTGCCCTATACAGTTCTTCATATGCCAGAAGACACTGAGAAAATTGTTTTAGAGATGGGGCAAGATCACCTTGGCGATATCAAACTCTTATCTGAGTTAGCCAAACCAAGCATTGGCGTTGTGACTTTGATAGGTGAGGCTCACCTAGAGTTCTTTGGCACGCGTGAGAAAATTGCGGAAGGCAAGATGCAGCTGGCAGATGGTATGCCAAGCGGTGCTACCTTATTATTACCAGAAGATACCATTGTAGATGCCTACCTACCTGATGGCTTAACTATTCACCGTTTTGGGGACAAGGCAGAGCTTAAGGTCTTGAATTTGGTAGAAGAAAAAGAAAGTTTAACCTTTGAGACTAATTTTATGAGCTCGGCTATTACCCTTCCAGTACCAGGAAAATATAACGCTACAAATGCGATGGTTGCAGCTTATGTCGGAAAACTTTTAGGCGTTACCGAAGAAAATATCATCTTAGCCCTATCACAGCTTAACTTGACACGCAACCGTACCGAGTGGAAAAAAGCTGCCAATGGCGCAGATATTTTATCCGATGTCTACAACGCTAATCCAACTGCAATGCGTTTGATTTTAGAAACCTTCTCAAGCATTCCTGCAAATCCAAATGGAAAAAAACTAGCTGTACTTGCTGATATGAAAGAATTGGGTGAACAGTCTGTTACTCTCCATAATCAAATGGTGATGAGCCTAAATCCTGAAATCATTGACACTGTCATTTTCTACGGAGAAGATATTGCAGAATTAGCGCAATTAGCTAGTCAAATGTTTCCAATTGGTCATGTTTATTATTTTAAGAAAACAGCAGAAGAAAACCAGTTTGACCTGATGGTTACTAAGATTACTGAACTGTTGCAACCTAATGATCAAATTCTGCTCAAGGGTTCCAATTCGATGCAGTTAAGTCAAGTTGTTCAAGTATTGGAGGGCGTGTAATTTGGATTTTTTCAGTACCGTACCGACCAGAGTTTTGACTTTGCCACTGTTTGGCACCCTACTGAGTCTATTAGGTCTTCCGCTTTGCTTTTATTTGGGGTATCGCTATAGAAATTCTCGTCGATTTATCATTGTTGTGAGAAGTGTACTAGCCCTCATGATGCTTTTGGTGTATTTGTGGTATGTACGAATTGGCTTTCCCTTACATGAAGCACTGCCTCTTTATCATTGTCGCATAGGGATGTTTACCATCTTATTACTTCCAAATAGGAATATCTTTAAGCATTACTTTGCTTTACTTGGCGTCGTTGGTGCCGTTTTGGCAGTTGCTGTCCCTGCCTTTTATCCCTATCCACTTGTCCATGTGACGAATACTTTCTTTTTCGTTGGACATTATTCTCTATTAATTTTGTCGTTGGCCTATCTTTTTGAAAAAGCAGAGCACGAACTTAGTTGGCGACAGATTATCAGTATAACTCTTGGCTTAAATCTTGCCTTGGTCATTGTCAATTATCATACCTTAGCTAATTACGGATTCTTGGCAGATACGCCGTTGATTCATACGACAAATATTCCGTTTAATTACGTTTTAGTGAGTGCAGTCATGATTTTACTGGTTAAATTAGTCAGTGTCATGTTGCAATTCTTTTCTGCTAAAAATAATTATTTTATGAAAACTTTCTAAATTGCCGTAGCAAATTTTTGACAATAAAACTAAGAGTGCTAGAATGACAGTATACCCTGTACCGATTGGTACAGTTTGATTGTTAAAATTGTTGAATATTCAGAAAAATATGCTACAATATACCTATTAAACTAAAAGGAGAGATATTTTGACTAAACAATATAAAAACCTTGTCAACGGAGAATGGAAACTTTCTGAAAACGACATTAAAATCTATGCTCCAGCAAATGGTGAAGAACTTGGTTCAGTACCAGCAATGAGCCAAGAAGAGGTTGACTTTGTCTATGCGTCAGCTAAGGCTGCTCAACCAGCATGGCGTGCGCTTTCATATGCTGAGCGTGCTGCTTACCTTCACAAAGTAGCAGACATCCTTGAACGTGATGCTGAGAAAATTGGTGAAGTACTTTCAAAAGAAGTGGCTAAAGGTATCAAAGCAGCTATTTCAGAAGTGGTTCGTACCGCTGACATCATTCGTTATTCTGCCGAAGAAGGACTTCGTCTTGAGGGTGAAGTGCTTGAAGGTGGTAGCTTTGAAGCAGCCAGCAAGAAAAAAATTGCTGTTGTTCGTCGTGAGCCATTAGGACTTGTTCTTGCTATTTCACCATTTAACTACCCAGTAAACCTTGCAGGTTCTAAAATTGCACCAGCCTTGATTTCAGGTAACGTTGTTGCCCTTAAACCACCAACACAAGGGTCTATTTCTGGTCTTCTTCTTGCGGAAGCATTTGCGGAAGCAGGTCTTCCAGCAGGTGTTTTCAACACTATTACCGGTAAAGGGTCTATCATTGGTGACTACATCGTTGAACACGAAGCAGTTAACTTTATCAACTTTACAGGTTCTACACCAATTGGTGAGCGTATCGGTAAATTGGCTGGTATGCGTCCAATCATGTTGGAACTTGGTGGTAAAGACTCAGCAATCGTCCTTGAAGATGCAGACCTTGAAAAAGCGGCTAAAGACATCGTTGGTGGTGGTTTGAGCTACTCTGGTCAACGTTGTACAGCCGTTAAACGTGTCCTTGTTATGGATAGCGTTGCGGACAAATTAGTTGATCTTGTCCGTGCAGAAGTTGAAAAATTAACAATTGGTATGCCAGAAGATAATGCTGACATCACTCCAGTTATTGATTCAGGATCAGCTGACTACATTGAAGGTCTTGCAAAAGATGCAGAAGAAAAAGGAGCAACAGCTCTTACACCTTACAAACGTGAAGGTAACCTTATTTGGCCAACAGTTTATGACAATGTGACAACAGATATGCGTTTGGCTTGGGAAGAACCATTTGGTCCAATCATGCCAATCATTCGTGTGTCTTCAGTTGAAGAAGCTATTAAGATTTCAAACGAATCTGAATATGGTCTTCAAGCGTCAGTCTTTACAAACGACTTCCCACTTGCCTTCTCAATCGCAGAGCAACTTGAAGTAGGTACTGTTCACATCAACAATAAAACACAACGTGGTACAGACAACTTCCCATTCTTGGGAGCTAAAAAATCTGGTGCCGGTACACAAGGTATCAAATACTCAATCGAAGCAATGACTACTGTGAAATCTGTTGTCTTTGATATTAAATAGTATCTACAATCTCCTAACACTTGTTGGGAGATTTTTTGACGACATATCGTTTGAAGGCAAAGCAGATATCATAGACAAAGGAGTGTTACTACCATATAAATCTCTTGATATCGAGATATGCTGCGCAAGTAACAACTTATCGTTTTTAAATTTTAAACATAGGATTAAATCATAAAATAAACGATTTGTTGATATTAGTCTAGATTTTTCGTTGACGAACAGTCTTGATTTTAGTATCATGGTTGTAATACAGTCGAGGAGGAATGAAGTGAAGAATAAGGGGACTATCCTTAAAATTGTGAATGTTTTACTAGTTTTAGTTATCGTCGTCTTGGGATATCAGGTGTATCAGAAAAAAGTGATTGAATGGGAAAAAGAGCGAATTGAAGCAGTTATTTCTCAGGAAGAAAAAGCTATGACAGCTAATCAAAAGGTTTCTATTCAATCTGGAATGATTGACCAAACCTATGTGTCAGCAGCTTATCCTATTGGTCAAAATAATGAACCACTACCTGCTCTTTCTCGAGAGATAAAAGCTCTCATTGCAGAGCATTATGGTACTTCCTCTGAGAAATCTTCTAAAATCAAGCAATTAGCTTTTGTGGATAGTAAACTTAGTCCTTCGGAGCTTGCAACTGTATCACAGTACAAACTTCAAATGCGTCAATATGCTAATAAGCCTAAAAAAGTAACCTTAGAAAAAACATTGGAAGGGAAGGAGTTTTATATCAAAGAGGATGGTCAACTGCTTTTGATAACAGATCTTGTTCCTGACACAGCATTTTTTACTAACAAATGGGTTAGTTTTATGGAAAAGCAACTTTCTAATGAAGGGAAACTAGATGAGACGGCGAAGGCTCAACTAGAAGAACTAAAAAAGGTTGATTTGAAGACACTTGTCTTTGTTCCGAAATCGGATGCTTTAGATATTCATTTGCCACAAAAAATAGCTGGTATTGACGTTTGCTATCTTCCACTGAAAGAGTTATTTGATAAGATTGATTCCAAATACCTTCAAGGTGATACCTTGACTGCTTATCAAACATATCAAGAAGAAAAGGCGCGTGAAGAACGTGAAAAATCACTGTTGTTTGGAAAACCCCAAGTTGCCTTAGAGGGAAAAGTTGTTGCCTTAACTTTTGACGATGGGCCAAATCCATCTAGTACAACACGTATTTTGGATACCTTAAAGCAGTACAATGCCAAAGCAACCTTTTTTGTGCTTGGAAGTGCTGTGGTTGGTAACGAAGCCATCTTGAAAAGAGAAGTTGCAGAAGGACATGAGATTGGAAACCATACATGGAGTCACCCATCCTTACCATCTTTGTCGGTTAATGACATCAAGTGGCAGATGGATGAAACAACCAAAGTGATTACGGCAGCAACTGGAAAACCAGTCAAATTCATGCGCCCACCCTATGGTGCAACGAATGCAACTGTTCAAGCTACGGTTGGCTATCCGCAAATTTTATGGGATGTTGACACCTTGGATTGGAAAAATCGCAACACACAATCGATTTTAGCTAACGTGCAAAGTCAGGTACGTCCTGGCGCTGTTATCCTCATGCATGACATCCATGGAACGACAGCAGATGCTTTACCAGCTGTTTTAGATTATTTGGTGAGCCAAGGTTATCAATTTGTCACCCTTAGTGAACTTTATGGCGTATAGTAAAAGGCTACGAGAGTAGTCTTTTTATGGTATAACTTTGTAAGCGTGTTCAAAATTGGTATAATCATCTTGAAAGGATATGGTTTTATGTCTAAACGTTGGAAATGTATCGTTTCTCTGATGTTATTAGTTGCGACGGGAGTCGGTAGCTTTTGCTGGATTTCTTTTGAAAAAGAGCAGCGCTTGAAAACGTACTTAGAAGTGGCCATTGTTGACTTTGACAAGGAACTGACCACAGAAGGTTCAGCCAATCTCCTTTACGCAATGCCTAAGGTGACCACTTCAAAACTTGGTAAAGCTATTACTGAAGTTGTCGAAAATGAGAGAAATAGCCAATTGGCTACAATTATTTATCCAGAAAAAATTGTTAATCCTTTGATTGGTGACAATGCCTACTGTGTCGCTATTCAGCGTTATCAATCAGGTATCTTGTCAGATGACTATGTGACAAAAGGAGTCAGTCACTATCTCTACTTAACTGAAAAGGGACAAAAACTCACGCTCGAAGATATCGTAACTGATAAACAAGGCTTTCGAGAGATTATCAGAGAGGTGTGGAAAGTTCTTAAAGGGAAAGAAATCATTTTTGAAGCACTAGAAGCGGATGATTGGAGTGATATTGCCTTTCATATTGAAGGTGATGCACTATATTTTTGGAAAAAGGGAGAGCTCAGTTTGCCTGTTGGATTTTGGCAAATTGTAAAGGTCATTAATACGGACTTATTCCCAGCTGAAAAAGTTACTGAATATCAAGAATTTTATGATTCTTTTCATAATGGAATTGGTGTAACAATTCATTCCAATAATTAAGTCGAATGATGTTATACTCATCCAAAATCAAAATTAGCATTTTAGAACCTCTAATACTTTTGATTGACTACCGAACGAAGTGAGGCTAAAATGTTTCTTTCGCTATAGTGGTATTCATATCGAGAGTTTACCCTCGATATGAACGGATTTTTTGAGACCTAGGCTCAAAAAATAGCAATGAAACTCCGTAGGAGGTTGCTTGCGTCCGCACTTTTAAGAAAGAAACGAAAAGTAATTTTTGATTTTTGTTAAGTGTTAGATAGAATGATTTACGAAAATCTAAAATAATTTTCAAGAAAATCAAATTTTTTACCAAAAATGGTAGCGCTTTCTTATAAAAAGTAGTATACTTACATTAAAGAAAACGATTACAATATTAGGAGGAAACCCTATGGTTACACGTCAGCATTTTGCAGAAGAAGTGATGCGTAAGGACACACCTTACTTTTCAGCTTTGAAAACAACAGTTGAGACTGCTTTTTATGAAAATCATGTGAAGCCGATTAAAACGTTAGTTGAGGCTTACCAACTAGCTTTGAAAGCACCAAATACGATTGTGCTTGATATGCCGGTTGCTCATACTAAGGAACTTGGCCTTCCAGATGATGCGAAAGTGTTATTAGCAAATGGCGGAGCAATTGTTGGTCGTACTGCAAAAGCACGTCGCATCTATGGCAATAACCCACGGGAAGATGCTAAATTGTTACCAATTGTCCGTGATGCTATTTTTGAAAGCCGTCATAGACAGTATTATAAAGCAGATGCTATTGTTGGTCTTGATGAAGCCTTTATGCTTCGTGCCCACCTCATGGTGCCAGAAGATGATATCAACAACCTTTATTCATGGTTGATGAATTTCCAAATCATGAATGCAGACTACTTGGCACGCTTGAAGAATTCTCCACGCTATGAAGAAACAGATATTTATATCTTTTCAGATCCAGAGTGGTCACACCCAGATTATCCAGATGGGCTAGCTTACTTTGACACTAATCACAACTGTGCCGTTATTCTTGGGATGCACTATTTCGGTGAATTGAAAAAATCAACCTTAACACTTGCTTGGGGAACTGCTGCGCGTAACAATTATGTTTCTTGTCACGGCGGTCTTAAAATCTTCAAGAAAGAAGGACAAAGTCCTTACGTTGCGTCATTTTTTGGTCTATCAGGTTCTGGTAAATCAACACTTACTCACGCCAAACATGATGGTAAATACGACATCAACGTTCTCCATGATGATGCCTTTATCATTTCACAAAAAGATGGCTCATCCATTGCTTTGGAACCATCATACTTCGATAAGACCAGTGACTACCCAGCAGGTCATAGAGAACAAGATTACTTCGTAACCGTTCAAAACTGTGGTGTGGCTCTTGATAAGGAAGGCAAGCTCCGCCTTGTGACAGAAGATGTGCGCAATGGTAATGGTCGTACGGTGAAATCTCGTTACTCTACTCCAAACCGTGTGGACCGTATTGATGATCCAATCCAATCAATCTTCTGGATTATGAAGGATGATTCGCTACCACCTTTGGTACGCCTCTCAGATCCTGTTATGGCGGCAACTATGGGTTGTACCTTGACAACCATGCGTTCAAGTGCTGAAAACACTTCTGATAGCCTAAACAGCCTCATCATTGAGCCTTATGCAAACCCATTCCGTGTGTACCCATTGGTTGAAGATTATAAGAAATTCCAATCACTCTTTGAATCTGGTGTGCAATGTTATGTGATTAACACTGGCTCTTATATGGGCAAGAAAATACCAAAAGAAGTGACTCTTGGTATTATCGAGAGTGTTGTTGATGGTACTGGTGAATTCAAAGCGTTCGGCGATGTTCGTGGCTTTGATTACCTAGACGTTGAAGGGTTTGAAGTTCCTAATTTTGATGATTCTTATCGTCAACTTCTCCGTGATCGTATGCAAATTCGCCTTAACTATCTTCTTAACTTTAACCATGATAACCAAGAAAATCCGCTCCCAGCGGAAGCTATTCTCCACATGGAAGCAGTCTTTAATGATTTGAACTAAATATTATTTAGAGAGGGACGCTCCCTCTCTTTTTGCTTAGGCATGAGAAAACCCTTGCAAAATCATGATAAATGCACTATGATTGAGTATGTAGAAAGTGAGGACTTTATGTCATTTAAAGATTACCAATATGTACGTCCAGATTATGAAGCACTGAAAAGTCAATTGACAACCTTAACGCAGCAATTAGCGGATGCTCAAACTGGAGAAGAAGCTGTACGCATTGCAAAAGAAATCACAGCAATTAACTTTTCAACGGATACGCAAGCAACGCTATGGAGTATTCGTCATTCTATTGATATGACAGATGCCTTTTACAATGAAGAAACAGCCTTTTGGAATGAATACGCACCGCTTTTTGAAGAGCTAACAACGAATTACTACCGTGTCTTATTAGCTAGTCCATTCCGTGAAGATTTATCAAGCTTTTTACCAGAAACCTTCTTTATGTTGGCTGAAAACAAGTTGACAACTTTCTCATCTGAAGCTATTCCGCTTTTCCAAAAGGAAAATGAATTGGTGGATCGTTACAACAATTTGATGGCAACAGCGCAAATGGAATTCCGTGGAAAAACTTACAACCTTTCTCAAATGGGACCATTTGGACAAGACCCAGATCGTGCGACACGTAAAGAAGCAACAGATACCATTACAGCCTTTTTTGAAGCAAATGAAGAAGCTTTTGATACTGTTTACGATGAGCTTGTTAAAGTTCGCCATGAAATTGCCAAAACACTTGGCTTTAAAGATTATGTTGAATACGGTTATAAGAGCATGAATCGTTTTGACTATAATCGTGATATGGTCAATACTTATCGTCAGGAAATCTTGAAACACGTTGTCCCAATCGTCGATGAACTCCGTGAGCGTCAAGCTAAGCGTATTGGTGTTGAGCAGTTGAAACACTACGATTTAGGCTTAGAGTATCTTGATGGCAATGCCAAACCTCAAGGGACACCAGAGTTTCTTGTTGAACAAGCACAGAAAATGTACCGTGAATTATCTCCAGAAACAGGTGAATTCTTTGATTTCATGGTTGAAAATGAGTTGTTAGACTTGGTTGCTAAAGAAGGGAAAGATACAGGTGGCTACTGTACTTACTTACCAGACTATAAAGCACCATTTATCTTCTCTAACTTCAATGGCACTCGTGGGGACGTTGATGTCTTGACTCATGAAGCAGGACATGCTTTCCAAGTTTACAATTCACGCTGGGTAGAAACACCAGAGGCAATTTGGCCAACGTATGAAACTTGTGAAATTCACTCAATGTCTATGGAGTTCATGACATGGCCTTGGATGGATTTGTTCTTCAAGGAACAAACAGAGAAGTACAAGTTTAGTCACTTATCAGGTGCTCTTCTCTTCTTGCCTTATGGTGTTCTCGTTGACCATTTCCAACATGAAGTTTATGAAAACCCTGAGATGACACCAGCAGAACGCAAAGCCACTTGGCGTCGTTTGGAAAAAATGTACCTCCCTTCAAAAGACTACTCAGAGTCAGAGGCGCTAGACCGTGGTATTTTCTGGTACCGTCAAGGGCACATTTTCGCCTCACCGTTCTATTATATTGACTATACGTTAGCTCAAGTCTGTGCTCTTCAATTCTGGAAACGCACGCAGATTGACCATGATGAAACAGCCTGGGAAGATTACATGCGTATTTGTAAAATTGGAGGAACGAAATCCTTCCTACAAGTGGTTGAAGCAGCAGGCATTAAATCACCGTTCCAAGAGGGT
This sequence comes from Streptococcus hillyeri, assembly GCF_003686955.1. GTDB lineage: Bacteria > Bacillota > Bacilli > Lactobacillales > Streptococcaceae > Streptococcus > Streptococcus hillyeri. Next base: position 19,482 of record NZ_RCVM01000019.1, on the reverse strand, counting down.
GCGCTTGAAGAAACTCTTAATGCAACGAAAGCTTGGTTAGACGCTATTGATGATAGCCAATTTTAAGGATGAAACCACTCGGTTGAGTGGTTTTTCCTTGCCTAAAGGTGTCTGAAGCAATAGTTTTTTGTCGCCTTAATGGCAGTTTTGGGGTAAAATAGTAGTATGATAAAACAAAGTAAAATTGGAGTCGGTAAGGCTCACAGTAAAATTATTTTGATGGGGGAACACGCAGTTGTCTACGGCTACCCAGCGATTGCCTTACCCTTGAAAAATATTGAAGTGACCTGTCGGATTAAACCAGCCGACAAACGTCTTTTATTTGATGCCACAGATCCGCTTGTGACAGCTATTTTTGCTGCCCTTCGGTATCTTGAGATTAAGGATGAGCCAATCACTTATGAGATTGAGTCAATGGTGCCAGAGCGTCGTGGCATGGGGTCTTCAGCAGCTGTTGCCATTGCAGCAATTCGTGCGGTTTTTGATTATTTTGATCAGCCTCTGAGCATGAGTGTTTTGGAAATGCTTGCTAATCAAGCTGAGATTATCGCGCATACGAATCCCAGTGGGCTAGATGCCAAGACTTGCTTGAGTGATACCGCGATTAAATTCATCCGTAATGTCGGTTTTTCAGAAGTGGTGATGGATTTGAAAGCTTATTTAGTCATTGCTGATACAGGTATTCATGGGCATACCAGAGAAGCTGTTCAAGCTGTCGAAGCCTTGGAAGAAAAGGCACTGATTTATTTACACCATCTTGGAGATTTGGTTAATGAAGCTGAAAAAGCCATCTTTCTCAAAGACTTAAATGGTTTTGGAGAGGCGATGTTTAAAGCTCATGATAATCTGAAGCAACTAGGTGTTTCTAGCCCTGAAGCAGATCACCTTGTCAGCTCTGCGATGTCCAAGGGAGCCCTAGGGGCAAAAATGTCAGGCGGGGGACTTGGTGGCTGCATCATTGCCCTTACTGAGAGCCAGGAAAGTGCGATTGAAATTGCACAACATCTAAAAAAAGAAGGAGCTGTGAACACATGGATCGAAAGTCTGTAACTGTTGAATCCTATGCTAATATTGCCATCGTAAAATATTGGGGAAAGGCAGATGCCGAAAAAATGATTCCCTCGACCTCAAGCATCTCGCTAACGTTAGAAGATATGGTGACAAAGACAACACTAACGTTTTTGGAAAATGCAACCTCGGACAGTATGTTTATTGATGATATTGAGCAAGGAGAGGCTGAGTTGGTCAAAGCTAGCAAGGTGCTTGACTTGTTCCGAACAGATGACACTCAGTATGTGAAAATTGAAACCTGGAATAACATGCCAACAGCTGCAGGACTATCATCTAGTTCATCTGGTCTTTCAGCCCTCGTCAAAGCAGCAAATGACCTCTTTGGGGCTGGGAAAACACAAGCTGAGTTGGCGCAGATTGCCAAATTTGCCTCAGGCTCTTCATCGCGTTCTTTCTTTGGGCCTCTGGCAGCATGGGATAAAGATTCTGGGGAAGTCTATCGTGTCCAAACAGACCTCAACTTAGCTATGATTATGCTTGTCCTTAATGACCAACGAAAAGCCATTTCCAGCCGCGAGGGCATGAAATTGTGTACAGAGACGTCAACTTCTTTTCCAGAATGGATTAAACAGTCTGAGCAAGATTACAAGGCTATGTTGACCTATCTGGCTGAAAATGATTTTGACAAAGTGGGGCAGTTAACAGAAGCCAATGCTCTTCGCATGCACGAAACAACTCGAACAGCGACCCCGAGCTTTTCTTACTTAACAGAAGCTAGCTACGCAGCCATGGAAAAAGTGAAGGCTCTACGTGATGCTGGCGAGCGGTGCTATTTCACGATGGACGCTGGACCAAATGTCAAAGTGCTCTGCCTGGAAGAAGATTTAGACCGCTTAGCAAGCATTTTTGCTGAGGATTATCACGTTATTGTGTCTAGGACAAAAAAACTATGATGACTGCTAAAAAAATCACTGTTCATACAGGTGGTAAACTCTATCTTGCAGGGGAATATAGTATTTTAACCCCTGGTCAGACAGCGCTCATTCAGCATATTCCTATCTATATGACTGCAGCAGTTGAAAGGTCAGATGAAATCATCCTCTCATCAGACATGTTTGATTATACTGTCGGTCTTGAGCCGGATGCTAACTATTCCCTCATCCAAGAGAGTATAGCAACCTTTCAAGCCTTTTACGGAAAGCAGTTACCACCGTTTAGTTTGACCATTACGGGGAAATTGGAACGTGACGGTCTCAAGTTTGGCATTGGCTCAAGCGGTTCAGTTACCGTTTTGACCCTCAAGGCTCTTGCAGCCTTTGTTGCCCTTCCTTTGACATCCGATGAGTTGTTCAAGCTGGCGAGTTATACCCTATTAAAGCTCGGCGATAATGGCTCTATGGGGGATATCGCCTGCATAGCTTACGAAGATTTGGTTGCTTATACTTCCTTTAACCGTGAGAAAATAGCAGAGCAGATTACTCAAAAGCCGCTATCTGAGTTGATGGCGATGGACTGGGGATATACCATTGAAAGGCTGGCGCCACACATCCAAGCTGATTTTTTAGTCGGTTGGACCAGACAACCAGCCATTTCTAAAGATATGATTAACCAAGTCAAAGCTGCCATTACGTCAGACTACTTAGTAGAAACTCAAGTTGCTGTTTTACAAGCTAAAGAAGCTCTGCTGTCTGGAGATAAGGAACAACTGAAGAGCGCTCTTCAAATCGTCTCAGACCTTCTTGTTTCCTTAAGCTCTGCCATTTACATTGATAACTTAAAAAGACTAAAAGAGGCGGAAGAGGGGCTGGATATCATTGCTAAATCCTCTGGTTCTGGAGGTGGTGATTGTGGGATTGCCATTAGTTTTTCACAATCAGCCAGTACAGAACTCATTAACCGTTGGGCAGACGCAGGAATTGAATTACTTTATCAAGAAAGGTGGGAAAATGACTGAATTAGAGTTGGTTTTACCCGATATAGACTATTTAGAGGAAGTTGTAGCATATAAAGCAGAATTTCTTCAGGCAGGTGAACACTTACATGGTGGAGCTCGATTAGACATCATGTCTGATTTATCCGAATGGTTAACTCATGTCATGACCATCGCAAAAGGGGAAGGATTAGAAGAAGGACGTGTTCCTTCGTCAACCTTTCTTTGTATTCGCCAATCAGATCAAAAAATGGTCGGGATTTGCAATATCAGACACAATCTGAGTCAGCCTTTTTTGGTCAATTTTGCTGGACACATTGGCTATTCTATTCGTCCAAGTGAGCGCAGAAAAGGCTATGCTAAGGAACAGTTGAGACTAGCTTTGAAAGAGGCTGGTAAGCTAGGGATTACGAGAGCTCTTGTGACCTGTGATGTCAACAATGTAGCCTCTGAAAAAACGATTCTTGCTAATGGTGGAAACTATGACAATACTTACGTCAATCCCTCAGATGGCTCAGAGACAAAACGCTACTGGATAGAGGTGACCAATGACTAATCGAAAAGATGACCATATAAAACATGCTTTAAAGTATCAAGCCCCTTACAATAGCTTCGATGACATTGAGCTCATCCATCGGTCTTTGCCAACTTATGATTTGAACGAGATTGATTTGAGCACCCATTTCGCTGGGCGTGATTGGGACTTTCCCTTTTACATCAATGCCATGACAGGTGGTTCGGAAAAAGCTGGGCAGGTTAATCGGAAATTAGCAGAAGTAGCAGCAGTGACAGGGATTCTCATGGTGACAGGTTCATACTCTGCTGCGCTAAAGAATGAGCATCCTGACTCCTTTGATTTTCGTGAGGCATTTCCAAATTTACGCCTTGCAACTAATATAGGAATTGATAAACCTATTGAACTTGGACGAAAAGCCGTTGATCAAATGAAACCACTCTTTCTGCAAGTTCATGTCAATCTCATGCAGGAATTACTTATGCCAGAAGGGGAAAGGGCGTTTCGCTCATGGAAGAAAAACTTAGAAAGCTATGCTTCTGAGCTGGATGTACCTGTTATTCTTAAAGAAGTCGGCTTTGGAATGGATGACCAAACGGTCCGCTTTGCTATGTCCAAAGGCATCAAAACCGTTGATATCTCAGGGCGCGGAGGAACAAGTTTTGCCTACATTGAAAATCAGCGTGGGGGAAATCGTGATTATCTGAACGAATGGGGGCAATCAACGGCTCAAACCTTGCTAAACCTGAAAGACTTGAGGGAAGAGATTGAAATCTTGGCTTCAGGTGGTGTGAGGCACCCACTTGATATCATTAAGTGCCTTGTCCTTGGAGCAAAAGCAGTGGGCTTGTCGCGTACGGTCTTGGAGCTAGTTGAAACGCACACAGTTCCAGAAGTGATTACGATTATCAATGGCTGGAAAGAGGATTTACGCCTCATTATGTGTGCTTTAGATTGTCGAACAATTGCAGAGCTATCCAAAGTGGACTACCTTTTATATGGAAAATTAGCACAAGCAGTAAAAAAAGTTTGACACATATATAACCTTGTGTTAAAATAATTGAGAACGTAAATCGTTACATTATCTTGAGGAGGTGAAATCTATGTCAAAAACAGTCGTTCGTAAAAATGAATCTTTAGACGATGCACTTCGTCGTTTCAAACGTGCGGTTACTAAAGCTGGTACTCTTCAAGAGGCTCGTAAACGTGAGCACTATGAAAAACCATCTGTAAAACGTAAACGTAAATCAGAAGCAGCGCGTAAGCGTAAAAAATTCTAATAGAATTTGAGGAGACTAGCCTAGTGCTAGTCTTTTTGCTATACTAAAACTATGAAAAATATGACTTATGAAGAGACCCTGGACTGGATTCACGGTCAATTAAAATTTGGAATCAAACCCGGCGTGAAACGTATGGAATGGATGCTCAATGAACTTGGCAATCCTCAGAAAAATATTAAAGGTGTTCATGTAGTCGGTACGAATGGCAAAGGTTCGACTGTCAATTATTTGCAGAACATTTTTACTCAGGCAGGCTATGAAGTAGGGACTTTCATATCTCCTTATATCATGGACTTTAGAGAACGTATTTCTGTAAATGGAGAAATGATTTCTAAGGAAGATTTGGTCAAATTGGTTGAGATTGTAAAACCCGTTGTCGATCGGCTTCCTCTTGAGACGGACCTGAAATCGGCAACTGAGTTTGAAATTATCACGACCATGATGTTTGTCTATTTTGGGAAGATGCATCCCGTTGATATCGCGATTATAGAGGCAGGGCTTGGTGGCTTGCATGATTCGACAAATGTTTTTACCCCTATGGCAGTCATTTGCACCTCTATCGGACGTGACCACCAGTCTATTTTGGGAGACAGTTACCAGGAAATTGCCCAGCAAAAAGTGGGTGTTTTAAAAGCGGAAGTCCCTTTTATCTTTGCGGAAAAGCGTGACAGTGTTCGGCAAGTATTCTATAATCGTGCCAATGCACTTAATTGTCCTACCTATGAGTTTGACAAGGAGTTTAGGACTTTTGGAAATAGCAGGGCGTTTCAGTTTTCTAATGGTGTTAACACATTAGACATTTCTTTAAGCATGTCGGGACAGCACCAGGTTGCAAACGCCAGTCTAGCCATCCAGACCAGTCTCATGTTATCGGATTGTTATGCAAAGGTCACTCCGACCGTTATTCAACAAGCCTTATCTCAGGCAAAATGGCAGGGGCGAACAGAGCTCATGCGTCCAAACCTGATGATTGATGGCGCCCATAACGATGAAAGTATTGCCGTTTTGGTTGATGTCCTCAAGGAAAATTATCCTGACTATCACATCCATATTTTGTTCGCGGCTATTGATACTAAGCCTGTCACCACCATGCTGGACCAGTTATCTGTTTTTGATACCCTAACAGTAACCAGTTTTGATTACCCGAACAGCATCAAAGTAGAAGAATATCCTGATAAATACGTCCGAATAGAGCATTTTGAGACATGGATCGACACCGTTGCTAGTCGTCCAATACCTAAAACACTTTATGTGATTACAGGCTCCCTTTATTTCATCAGCCAAGTTAGAAAATCTTTGTTGGAAGATACAAACTAATAGCTTCATTGATAAAAAGTATAGAATCTTAAAAAATAGGTTCTATGCTTTTTTTGTAGAATTAATAAGAGCATTACTTGAAGAAAATAAAATTTTTACATTATTGAGTGCAATAAATGTGACAGATGTCATGATGATAAATGACATCTGTCTATTGTATTCGTTTGTAAAAGGTCATACAATTATATTATCAGAAAGCGTTTTCTTTTATCGCTTGAACCAAAATCCATTTGGAGGTATATTTTATGAAGAATATCAAAGAAACACAATGCAAAAATTGGTATATGCGCAAGAGAGGGAAGATTTGGATATATGGCTGTTCAGCTTTTTTAGTGGGATTAACCTTAGCGACTTCTACGTATCAGGTATCAGCTGATGTGGTTGAAGGAGCAACATCAGAGCAAGTTGTTGCTCCGCTAGTCGCACCAACAAGTGATAGCATTGTTGGAGAAGAGCTTGGTACTTCAGAGATATCAGAAGTGACCGAAGAAACTCTAGGAACTGTTGATGAAACATCAGGATACATAACTCCTGTAGTAGCTCCTGTTTCTGAGGATAGCTCAGCAGCAGCTACAACTCCAGAAGTGTCAGATGAAGAAGCTGCCCCTCAAAATCATTCGGCAAGTGATGTTTCAGAAAGTCCATCTGTAGCAAGCGAATCTACCGTAACATCAGGCTATCACACGAATCTTAACAATCTATCCTATGATGAAAATGTGTGGAAACTTCAAGAAGATGGTCTCTATAGCAATGCTATTGGTAAGGGAGATAATTTCCTCTATACTGAGTCACATGGAAAAAACTTTATTTTTGAGACAGATGTAACCTTCTTAAAGAATGAGGGGGCCGCTTCATTAACATTCCGCTCAAATAATGACCCAGAGAACCTTAAAAACTATACTGTCAATTTAGATGCTAACAGTCACAGAGCGCGTCTATGGCGCTGGGCAGAGGCTAATTTGATTGATGATAAAGAAGTTGCAGCAACACTAGATAACCGCTATCATTTGAAGGTTGTAGCGACTGATGAATGGCTTTCTTACTATGTTAACGATGTATTGATTGCCAATTTGAGTGATTTTACCCTTCAGAGAAATGATAAAGGGCAAACAACACCAATTTCAGAAGGATATTTTGGATTGTTGAACTGGAACGGCGAAATGATTTTCCAAAACACCTTCTACACACCGTTAGCAGATGAGGAATTGCCATTTTTAGAAGATATTATTGTCAGTTCAACAGAAGGAACTGTTGAAACCAAGGGTCAATTTTTCCCAAAAGAAGCTACTCATATTCAGTATGTGAAGCATGATGCAAAAACTATCCGTTTAGAGAGTGTAGCTAAACAACCTGGAACAACAGTTACCATTCAAGATGCGAAGGGGACTGTTTATAACGTCCTTGAAGATATTCCATTAGATGTTGGTGCCAATTATCTAACTGTGACTAGTCAAATTCTAACAGCATCTGGTCAACCTGTTTCATTGACCTATCGCCTCAATGTTCATCGTCGCCAATCTGATGATGTGTACTACAATGAGCTTTATCGAGGACAATTCCACTACTCTGTTAAAGATGGCTGGGCTAATGATCCAAACGGTTTAGTTTACTACAATGGTACTTATCATCTCTTCTATCAGTTCCATGATGATACCAAATGGGGACCAATGCATTGGGCACATGCCACAAGTAAAGACTTGCTTACTTGGGAAGAACAACCGATTGCCTTTTACCCAGATGCTAATGGTACCATGTTCTCAGGTTGTATCGTTGTTGATGATAAAAACACTTCAGGCTTGTTCGAAGATGGTAATGGTGGCCTTGTTGCCTTAATCACTGTCAATGGCGAAGGACAACGAATTAAACTTGCTTACAGTACGGATGAAGGTAAAACTTGGCAAAAATCAGATAAAATTGCAGCAGACTGGGCTAATGATCCTTTGAATAGCCGTGATTTTCGTGATCCAAAAGTCTTTCGTTGGGAAAATAAATGGTTCATGGTGATAGCAGGCGGACCACTACGTATCTACTCATCAGATAATTTGACAGATTGGAAGGTGGAATCGACTTATCCAGAGCTTCATACCGAGTGTCCAGACTTGTATCCCCTACAAGCAGAGGATGGTAATTTGAAGTGGGCACTTTCTCGTGGAGGGCGTTTCTACAAAATTGGAGACTTTAAACCAGTTGATGGTTCATGGCGATTTGTACCTGATGCAGTTTATGAAAATGAAGATCACATCATGAACTTTGGTAAGGATTCTTATGCTGCGATGACCTACTATGTGCAAGATTTTGGTACTAGTGCTCAGCCAACCCTTCCTGAAGTGATTGAATTGAACTGGATGAACACTTGGGATGATTATTGTAATCTGGTTGCTGATGCCGTTGATCAAAAATTTAATGGAACCTTTAATTTGAATTTAGCACTTGGTCTTGTTAAAGAAGGTGATCACTATGTATTAACGCAAACACCTATTAAAGCCTATGAAAATCTTAGAGATACGAGCAAGGCTATCTCTTATAAAGATGTTACCGTCACAGAAAACAATGACTTGTTTAAGGATTTTGCTAGTGACACATATGAAATTATAGCTCATTTCCAACCAGGTGAAGCGACTAATCGTTTAGGTTTTGATTTACGTGTTGGTGATGGTGAAGTTACAAAAGTTATCTATGATCTTGCCACTGAGACCCTTGCCATTGACAGAAGTCAATCAGGTATTATCTTAAGTAATCAATTTGCTAAAGTTAATCAGCAGCATGTGACACGCCATGCGGATGGTAGTATTGATTTACATCTCTTTGTAGACCGTTCAAGTGTTGAAGTCTTTGCTAAGGGTAATACAGTAGCTGGTGCTAATCAAATTTTTCCTGCCCCAACAAGTCTAGGATTAAGAGTCTTTTCAGAAAGTGATACTTCTAAAGCGGATATCACTGTTTATCCATTGACAAGCATTTGGAAAGAAAGAAGAGATGTTTCTACACCTCTTGATGTGGTAGCAGCAAGTCCAAAAACAACACGAGTAACCGTTGGTGAACCAATACCATTGAAAGCTTACGTGATGCCAGCAGTCGCTGCTCAAGATTTAACATGGACAGTTAGTGATAGTAGCGTTGCTTCTTTAACTGTAGAAGGTAATAAAGCTGTGTTGACAGGACTTAAAAAAGGTCAGGTCGTTGTTCGGGCAACATCTAAAGAAGACGCATCCCTCTATGAGGAATTTACAGTGGATCTTTTTGAAGATAACTTCAACACGAATTTGTCTCATCTAAAAGCTGTAGGCGGCAATTGGTACATTGATGGTGAAACTCTTTATGATGCTAATCAATCTGCCAACGATGCTTATATGAATACGCAAGTCCTACCATTTAGTGAGTATAAAATGAGTGTTGATATCAAGTATACGAAAGGTATTATTAATCTTTTCTTAGCATCTGCAAATAGTGATCCTGCCAATGCCTATGCTGTCCAATTTGGGGATAGAAATAATATTCGCCTTTATCGTTTCTATGGTGATACAATCCAAGAGGTTCCTATGGATAATAATATTAATGATGGTACCTATCACCATATTGATGTTATTAAAACAATAGATACTATCAAAGTAGCAGTAGATGGTAAAGAATTCCTTTCTCATAAATTTGATGTTACTGACAAGTATTTTAACCAACCATTTGTTGGTTTAGGGCTTTGGGATGGGCAATTAGAAGTTAAGAATTTTTTGGTGAATAATTTAGAAGAAACATCAGAAGATTCAGAAACTCTAGATTCTACTGAGAAACCAAATGTTTCAGATGAAGGCAATGGAGCAAATCAAGATATTCAAGACATATCAAACGAAGACAAGGTGGAATTATTGTCGAATTCAGAAAATAGGAAGAGACCTACTCCACCAACTCATTTAATGGGTAATCAAAGAGGTAATATTTCAAATGGTGATAAAGAAGAAGTAGACTTAGATGGAAAACTTTTACCAAAAACAGGTGATACTTCTTCCCTCGCTTTTGGAATCGGTATGATTAATATTCTGGGATTCTTCGCTCTTTTATTCAAGAGATTTTCGAAAAATGATTACTAATTGTGAATAAATTATTCTCCCTCATGAAATACTGAGGGAGATATTTATAAAAAGGGTTTCTTATACTTAACAAAAATCAAAAATTCCTTTTTCGTTTCTTTCTTAAAAGTGCGGACGCTCCAAAGGTCTGGGAGACCTTTGGAGGTGGGAAATAAGACGAACAGAGTTCGTCACAGTCGATAAGATTTGGGGAACCTTTTGAGGTAGGAAATGAAGCTGACAAAGTCAGTGTCCCAACCTCCTACGGAGTTTCATTGCTAGATTTGAGCTTATCTCTATCGCAGTAGATGATTGGATGTACTTGTCGACTACTCGACAGCGTCCAACCTAATCATCCTTGCGGGGGAATTACTACGAAATTGACTCTCAATTTCTGCAGTTCTCCCAAAAATCCGTTCATATCAAGCCAATTACCCTCGCTTTTTGATTTCTAAGCTCAGGCTGAAACTATCCACCGGACAGTTTCACTAATAAGAATACCACTATAGCGAAAGAAACATTTTAGTCTCACTTCGTTCGGTAGTGCATCAAAAGTATTAGAGGTTCTAAAATGCTAATTTTGATTTTGGACGAGTATTAATATGGTTATTACTTAATATAGAAAACCTTTTCAGAAAATGGTATACTAACATTGTAAAATATAGTATAAAATGCTAAGTAACAGTCTAGGAAGGTGGCAGTTATGGCAATTATTTTTAGTGATATTGATGGTACATTAATTAATAAAGACTTAGTGGTGACACCAAGAACTCGTAAAGCTCTAGTAAGAGCAATTGAGCAAGGGCATATTTTTGTTCCTGTATCGGCACGAATGCCTGAAGCTATAAAGCCTTTGCTAGCAGATTTTTTACCCCATACTCCGATTATTTCCTATAATGGGGCTCTAATACAAGATGAGAAGGGACGAGTTATAGATTCACAGGCAATGCCAGTTTCTGATGCTTTATCTCTGTGTCACTACTTAGAAGAACAGTCTCCAGAAGTTGCTTGGAATATCTATAGTGGCAGTTACTGGTTTTCACAAGATAGAAAGAATTACTGGATTTCTCGTGAAGAACGTGTGGTAGGATTAAATTCAGAAGAAATTCCTTTAGAAAAAATTTCAGAACTTCCAGAAGTACACAAACTTCTTTTAATGGGAGAACCAGAAGTCATTGAGACGCTTGAAAACGAATTAAAAGTCCGCTATCCGCAGTTATCAATTGCCCGTTCCTTGCCTTATTATATTGAAGTAATGGCCTCAGGTATTGAAAAAGGGAGAGCAGTAACCTTATTTGCTGAGAGCTATGGTGTTGCTTTGAGTGATACAATTGCTTTTGGTGATAATTTTAATGACTTAGATATGCTTAAAGTTGTTGGAAAAGGTTATGTGATGGCAAATGGTCCCAAAGAAGTTCAAAAAGCTATAGGAACTGTAACTAGCGATCATAATCATGATGGGATTGCCGAAGTCTTGGAGATGTGGGTATAAATGGTTGGTAAGATGAAACAAGTAAAAAGACATTGGATTGGCTTCTCATTATCACTTTTATTTGTCGGTTGTATCTCTATTTTATACGCTTGCTATAAATATAGACCTTTGAATGAAGAACGTGTTAAGATTGGTGCAACTTACATGACGATGAATAATGATTTTTATAAGGCGCTTCATTCTGAAATTAATAAGGAAGTGGAAGAGAGTGGGGATATCTTATTACTTCGTGACCCATCTTTAAATAGTGATAAGCAGGTTGAGCAATTAGAATATTTTATAAAAGAAGATTGTGATGTTATCGTTATTAATCCAGTAGATAGTAGTAACTCTGCGATTATAAACAAGTTAAAGGAAGCTAAAAGAAAAGGAATCGCTATCGTTGCTGTTGATAGCCGTTTAACAGATTCTAAAGCAGTTGATACAACGATTTTATCAGATAATTACAAGGCAGGTATTATGTGTGCTGAAAATCTTTTGGCAACTAAAACAAGTGCAGAAATCTTGTTATTAGAACATGAAACAACGGTATCAGGTAGTGATCGTATCAGAGGATTTTTAGACACAATATCTGGTCATGAGGGTTATCATATTGTCGCTTCAAGAGAAGTAAAAGGACAAACAGAGCTTGCCATGCCAGCTGTAGAAGAAGTTATCAATGAAGGAATCGCATTCGATACGATAATGGCTTTAAATGATCAGAGTGTCCTATACCATATAGGAGTAATATTATTGTTCCAGTAACTCTAGTTACTAAGGAAAATGTTCATGATTTTAATATTTCAGGGTGGCAGTGATGAATGGATTACGTTATCAGCGATACGCCAAACTATTGAAGATATTGCTGGTTTTTATTAATGTTTTAGCAGTTCTTTTTACTGTTTCAGTTTACCTATTTGCGACACGTTATATCGTGGAGCGAGGGCTTAGTCACCAACTATTAGAAAAACTTGAAGTCATCCCAAATTCTCCCGCAACTGTTTATTGGTATAGTCTCATTTCTTTTGGTCTCCTTCTTGTCATCATTAATTGGAGGCATAGGTTGCTAGCATCTAAAACAGAGTATAAAGACTGGCTTGCAGTTGCAGAAATTATCCTACTGATTACAAGTATTTCTGCCATGCAGTTTTCCTACAATGGCTTGATTTTGCTCGTGTTTTCTGATATCTTTTACAGTTATACGGACTTTTATACCATGAAGAGTCAACGTTATTGGACCGCATTTATTGTTATTAGCTTTAGTGTATTATTGATATCAAATTTTGATCTACTGTCTATACTTATCCCATTGCCCTCAATCAATACGTACATTAGTTTTATCCCATCACAATATCAGTTTATGTTGTTATTTATAAAAAACGGCTTGACTACTATTAATATGGTTGTGTTCATTTTATCTTTAGTGATGTTTATTATGTATTCTGTATCTGAAAATCATAAAATTGAAGAAGAACTACGTATGGCAGACAGGGCTAATAACCATTTAGAAGATTACATTGCGCTTGCTGAAAAAATGGCAGAGGACCGTGAGAGAAAGAGAATTGCTCGTGAAATCCATGATACATTGGGACATGCTCTGACAGGTATTTCTGCTGGAATAGACGCTGTCCTAGTCTTATTAGATTTAGACAAAGAGCACGCTAAAAAACAATTACTAAGTGTTTCAAATGTTGTTAGAGATGGTATTCAAGATGTTCGTCGTTCATTAGAAAAATTACGTCCAGGAGCTTTAGAACGTGTAGGGTTAGAGGAGGCATTATTAAAAATGATTGCTGATTATGGCAATTTATCTAAAATGCTTATTTCTTTAGATTATCACTGGGAGAATGTTGATTTAGACACGGCAAAAGAGGATTTAGTCTTTAGGTTGATACAAGAATCAGTGACAAATTCATTACGCCATGGGCATGCAGACCATGTGGAAATTGGCATGTATAGTCAAGATAAGGATTACATTATTACAATCAATGACGATGGTATTGGTTGTAAAGAAATTGTCTACGGGTATGGCTTAAAGCAAATGCAAGAGCGGCTGGCAGTCATAGGTGGTCGCGTACAGTTTGATAGTGCAAATGGTTTTCAAACAACCGTATTTATACCAAAACGCAAGGGAGAGGAAATATGATAAAGGTCTTAGTCGTAGATGATCAGGAATTGATTCGCGATTCCATTAGTATTGTCTTATCTGCCTATTCAGATATAGAAGTTGTTGGGACTGCAGCAGATGGCTTAGAAGTGCTAGATTATTTAAAAAATCAAACAGTAGATGTCATTTTAATGGATATTCGTATGCCTAATATGGATGGAGTGGTTTGTACAAAATTTGTTAAACAAAGTTACCCAGACGTCAAAGTTATTATCCTAACGACTTTTGATGATGATGAATTTATTTTTAGTGCGTTACAATAGGGAGCCTCAGGCTATATTTTAAAAGGTATTTCGACGAAAGATTTACACCAGGCTATTTTGACTGTCAATAGTGGTAATGCTATGCTTAATCCTGATATTGCTAGCAAAGTTTTTAAATTATTTTCGCAGATAAATCATCAACCTTCTAATACTTTGGAAGTTAATCAAGAAGCAGTTAATAGCTTATCAAAGGCTGAATGGCGTATTATTCAACAAATTGGTAACGGTTTGTCCAATAAAGAAATTGCATCAAAATTGTATTTATCTGAAGGAACAGTTCGAAATTATTTGTCTCATTGCTTATCTAAGTTAGAATTAAGAGATAGAACTCAGCTTGCTATTTGGGCTGTACAAACGGGAGTAACAACTAGGAATTACGATGATGATTCAATTTAAAAAACACTTGAAATCTATTCTGTTATTGAGCTTACCTATCTTAATATTGAGTGTTATAGGATATCAAAAGTTAACATCTCAAAAAGTTTTATGGATTGGGGTTTATACTGGAAGTAGTTGGGATGTTCCTAGTGGTCAAGAAAATACGTTGTTGGATGATGTGATTCGTCGTTTTGAAGCAGAGCATCCTTCTGTAACAGTCAAATATGAGAGTGGCATTACCAAGGAAGATTATTCAGGCTGGCTGGCTGATCATATTGTACAGGGGACACAGCCAGATGTTTTTATTGTGCCAGAGAATGATTTTAACCTCTTAGCGTCAACAGGCTCACTCTCTAATCTAGAAAATAAAATTAATAATTCTATTGATACTAATCGATATTATACCGCAAGTTATGAGGCTGGTGAGTATAACAATATCCCCTATGCGCTTCCTTTCGAAAGTAATCCTACTTTAATGTGTATTAATCGTGATTTGTTAGAGTCAGAGGGGATTGCTATACCACAATCAGGCTGGACGGTTGATGAATTTTTCCAACTATGTCAGCAATTGACAAAGGATACTGATGGTGATGGTATTATTGACCAGTATGGTACTGTTGGCTATACTTGGCAAAATGCGATGGCAGCTAATGGTTTATCACTGTTTCTGAATGATGGAGGCCAGGTAAACATTAATACGACTCCGATTAGAGATGTTCTTAATTGGTATCATGAACTTGAAAAGCTATCAGGTAATGTCAGTCTTAGTTCAAGTGATTTTGATAAGGGAAAAGTTGCCTTTATGCCAATGACTCTTGCAGAATATAGGACATACAAACCATATCCCTACCATGTTTCAAAATATTCTTCATTCTCATGGAGTTGTATTGAGATGCCAAGTAAATCCTCTATCAAAACGACTGAAATGAAGACTTCTTTATTTGGCATTTCTTCACAGACGAGTCAAGCTAACTTAGCTTGGGAGTTTTTACAGATGTTAAGTTCAGATGAAAAAACACAACAATCTCTATTTGCACAGTCACAAGGCGCTTCAGTCATTAAATCAGTTATGACAAGTCAAAAAAGCTCTGAGATACTACAAAATGATACTTTCGGGACAACTGCTTTATCATCAAAAACGTTAAATCAAATTTTGGAGTCTGCACAAACCTCCCCAAATTTTCGTTCTTATAATAATGTCATTGAAAAGGCTGACTATCTTATCAGTCAATCACTTGCTAAAGATAGTATTGATAGTGATTTGGGAAATATTCAAGAAGAACTCGAGCTTGAGCTGAGAAAATAATACAGAAACTTACCTTTGGATTTTCAGAGGTAAGTTTTTTAATGACAATTGTCACATTTTAAAATGATAAATGTCATCAAAAGTGATGATAATGAACACTTTGAAAACGATGTCAAAAAGAGTAAACTGTAATCAATAAAAGGAGGGAGATATAATGAAGTATTTAATACTTGTTAGTCATGGTGGCTTTGCAGAAGGCTTAAAAAATTCATTAGCTATGTTTGCTGAAGATAAAATGGATCATGTTATTGCGACCGGACTTCAGAATGGTAAATCAGTTGATGATTTTGCTGTTGAATTTAGAAATGCGATTTCTAGTTTAACTGCCGAAGATCGAGTCATTGTTTTAGCAGATATTGTTGGTGGTAGTCCACTGACAACGGCTTGTGGGGTGCTAGAAGAAAAAGGTCTACTGAGCAGTGCAACTGTCCTTGGTGGTATGAATCTTCCGATGGCGGTAACTTCAGTAGTGATGAAAGATGTTCTGGATGGTACGGACTTTGTTCAAGCAGTTTTACCAGAGGCAACAGCTGCTTTACAAGAATTTAAAGTCCAAGCAGAGGAACTCGAAGATGAAGACGACGATATTTAATAAAAAATGAAAGGAAAGAATGCTAGGCATTCGAGGTAATAAAAATGGTAGTTTCATTTGTACGTATTGACGACCGTATGATTCATGGTCAAACTGTGACACGTTGGGCAAAAGAATATCCTTGTGATGGATTGATTGCGGTTAACGATGCCGCGGCAAGTAATAAAGTTTTGACGCAAGCTTATAAAGGTGCGGCTTCAGATAAAAAGACTTTTGTTTGGACAGTCGATGCTTTTGGTGAGAAATCTCAAAAAGTATTAGATTCTGATACACGTTACTTTGTTATCACTAAAAATCCAATTGACATGAAAAAATTATTGGTAGATCAAGGGTTTGTTCCGGGTGATGTTAAAGAAATTATTGTCGGACCTGCTAACGATCGTCCTGGAGCTATTAAACTAGGTAATAACCAATCAATCACTCCAGAAGAGGCTGAAGCTATTGAAGCTATTGAAAAAGCTGGTTATAGAGTAAAATTCCAACTTTTACCTGATGTATCAATTGGTTACTGGTCTGACTTTAAATCAAAATTCGGTTACTAGCTTTACCACTATAAAGCATAATTAGGTTATAACATACTTTAATTTTTAGAATGGAGAAATTCTTATGACTATTTCTTGGTTTCAAGCTGCGCTCCTAGGATTGTTTGCCTGTTTAGCATCAATGCCTGGTTTGGGTGGCTCAAGTATCGGTAACTACACTTTAGGTCGTCCGCTTGTCGGAGGTCTCGTTTGTGGACTTATTCTTGGTGATGTTAAAACGGGTATCATCTGTGGTGTCGCAATGCAGTTGGTATATATTGCCCTTGTTACCCCTGGTGGTACTGTATCCGCAGACGTGCGTGCTGTATCATATATTGGTATCCCACTTGCAATGGTTGCCATTCATGCTCAAGGTATCAGCGCTTCATCTGAAGAAGCAGCAAACCTTGCTAAATCAATGGGGACTCTTGTAGGTACAATTGGTACTGTATTATTTTACGGAACTGCCACATTGAACTTGGCTTGGCAGCATATTGGTTGGAAAGCTGTTGAAGAAGGAAATTATAAAAAACTTTATAAAGTAGACTGGCTCTATCCTTGGATTTCACATTTAATCTTCTCATTCATCCCAACATTGATTATGTGTAAATTAGGTGCGAGTGCTGTAACTGCATTGCAAGAAGCTCTTCCTATGGATGGCATTGCAATGAAAACTCTCTTTACAGTTGGTGCACTTCTTCCATGTGTGGGGATTGCAATCTTGCTAAAACAATTGGTTGATAAAGTTACTGACTTTGTTCCATTCTTTGTTGGATTTACTTTGGCAGCATCACTTGGTCTTAACCTAGTAGCTACTGCTGTAGTATCACTTATCTTTGCACTTATTTTCTTTGAAATTGATATGGCAAAAATTAAAGCTTCATCAGCAGTAGTAGCAGGTGCTGGATTTGATGACGATGAAGAGGAGGATATCTAAGATGACTGAAAAACGTAAAATTTCCAAAAAAACTTTAACCAAATCTTTCCACCATTGGTACTATGGTCACTTAACTTGTTTCTCTCAAGAACATATGCAAACATTTGGTTATTTGACTTCTATGCTTCCAATCGTAGAAGAATTGTATCCAAATAAAGAAGATCAAAAAGCTCCAATGCAAACTTACACTGCATTCTTTAATACTGAGCCACAATTAGGGACATTGATTGTCGGAATTACAGCTGGTCTTGAAGAGGCGCGTGCAAATGGTGAATCTGTTGATGATGAAACAATCAATGGTATGCGTGCTGGTTTGATGGGACCAGTTGCAGGTATTGGTGACTCACTTGTTGTTGGTACCTTAATTCCTGTATTATTGGGGATTGCTTTGGGACTATCAACTGATGGTTCTCCTGCAGGTGCTATTTTCTACACAGTAGTTTGGAACTTGCTTGCTTACTTTGGTATGAAATTTGCTTATTTCAAAGGTTATGAACTTGGAGATAAGGCAGTTGAATTTCTAGTTGGTGCACAAGGTCAAGCTATTCGTAAGGCAATTGGTATCATTGGTGGTATGGTTATCGGTGGTGTAGCTGCGACTTGGGTATCTGTAAAAACATCTTTCCAATTAGGTAATCCTGAAAAACCATATTTGGTTCTCCAAAATCAGTTAGATTCGGTTTATCCTGGTCTTTTGACAGCTCTCTTCATCGTTCTTTGCTGGTGGTTAATGGCTAAGAAAAACTTATCTCCAATTAAAGTGATGCTCCTTTTAGTTGTTATTGCTTTTGTCGGAGTATTAGTTGGTTTCTTCAACCCAGGACTTTCTTACTAATTATCATAAAATAAAGATAAAGGAGAATTAGCGTGATGACAGAACAAGAATTGATTAAAGGATACGAAACTGAAATAGCCTATCAAAAACACATGATTGAAAATTTAGGTCGTTGGTTTAGCCTCTTATTTCTAATAACTAGCACAGGTTGTACCTTATTCTATTTTTTCCATGAAGATTCTCTTATCTGGGCAATTTTAAGTGGTATTTTAATCATTCTTGGTGTGTTTGGTATGCTACTCTTTGGATATGGTATTTATAAGGGACAAAAAAATGTTAATCGAGTGATTGATGATTTTGAAGAAAAAGTAAGGTTAACTAATAATTAGTTAAAAAGTCAGATGGTTTTATTATACTATCTGACTTTTTGTTATATTTTTGATAAGCAAAGTAAGGAAAATTATTTTTTAAGCTTTCATGTTTACTTTCTTGTTGATTTAATACTGAGTGCATTTCAAAATCTGAAAATACGTACTTTATATCATGTCGTGTGGTTTAAAATCATAAGAGTAAACATATGGGGATGTGTTTTGGAAATGCGACCACAACGGCTGCTTGAAATAGACCGTGCCGCTGTGGTAAAAAGACGATTGGCCTTGTATGGCAATTGTTGAGGGGATTTTTAAGATTTTTGGCTTGAAAATAATCAATGGAACTCCGTTAGGAGACCGCTTGTGTCCCACATAAGACTAACTATCCCAAAAAATTGTAAATATAAGTTATCAGATTTTTATTTTTTATGAGTATAAATAGTTGGATCTAGGCAATGCTTGCTAAATTCCCAAACTAACTTCCACCGTCTGTTAAAGTGGAAGTTAATCTGATAAAACCTCTAACAACCAGTGAAACTCCGTGTCAGGGTAAGTTCCACTGGTTTTTATAAAGGTTGATTTATTGCA
>NZ_RCVM01000018.1 GCF_003686955.1 Streptococcus hillyeri | reverse complement strand
ATGAGTCTGCGTCGTAAGAAATATGCCCTAAGTCTGTCCTTTGACAAGTATTTAAAACAATTGCTTTAGGGCAAAAAACTTTCAACACTTGCAAAATGGAAATAGAAGATTTCATGCGTTTGTCGTGAAGATGACCTGGTATATTTGTAAAAAACAGAAAATTGAAGTATAATAAAAGGAAAACGTAAAAATTAGGAGGATTATGATGTCTTCACGGAGTCGTCGTAGAACATCTCAGGCGTCAACGAAACATGGATTGTTGGGAGGCATTAATATTGTCTTGTGGGCAGTAACCACCCTTTTAACGGTTGCTGTAGTAGTCGTTTTGTTGACTTATAATATTTTAGGATTTAACAGCCAAAACTTTATTATTCCGATCGTTTTAGGGATTTTAATGGTTATCTTGTTGCTATTGATTTTGAGTAAAAAAGTCAGGGCAGTGGTGACCGTTTTTCTTGGTTTAATGATTGTGGCTCTGGGGAGTGGCTTGTTTTTTGTTAAGTCTGCATTGGATTTTTCAAATAAGTTAAACACAACGGCTAAAGTTTCACAAATTGAGATGAGTGTCATGGTACCAGTTGATAGTGATATTTCAGATGTTGCGCAATTAAGTTCAGTTTTGGCACCAGTATCTAGTGATGGAGATAATATTTCAGCTTTGCTTAGCCGTATTACTTCTGATAAAGGTGTTACCTTATCTGAGAAAACCTCCTTATCCTATTCTACAGCTTATGAAAGTCTTTTGGCTGGGGATGATAAAGCGATGGTCATGAATTCAGCCTATGCTGAGTTACTAAGAAGTAATCATGAAGATTTTGATAGTAAAGTCAAGACGATTTATACCTATACAATCAAGAAAAAAGTTGAGAGTACGAATCAGACCAAGACGGAATCAGACAGTTTCAATGTCTATATTTCCGGTATTGATACCTATGGGTCCATTTCCTCTGTTTCACGATCAGATGTTAATATTATTATGACTGTTAATCGTTCAACACATAAAATTTTGTTAACGACAACACCTAGGGATTCCTATGTACCTATAGCGGATGGTGGTAATAATCAATACGATAAATTGACCCATGCAGGGATCTATGGTGTAGATGCTTCGATGCATACTTTAGAGAATCTGTATGGAATTGATATCAATTATTATGCTCGGATTAATTTTACAACGTTCCTTAAATTGATTGATTTAGTAGGTGGTGTGACCGTGACAAATGAACAAGAGTTCACAAGTGGTAAGCATCATTTTCCCGTTGGAGAAGTGACCATGAGTTCAGAACAAGCTTTGGTATTTGTTCGTGAGCGCTACTCTCTAGAGCATGGGGACGATGATCGTGGTAAGAATCAAATGAAAGTTATCACAGCCCTTATTAATAAATTAACTAGCTTAGATTCTGTTGCCAAGTACAGTCAAATTATTAATGGATTAGGTAATTCTATCCAAACAGATATGCCATTTGAAACAATGATGACGCTAGCAAATGGGCAGTTGGATTCCAAACAGAGATATGATGTAACTTCTCAAGCAATTACTGGCACTGGCTCAACGGGTCAACTTCCATCCTATGCGATGCCAACAGCAAGGTTATATATGCTAAGTATTGATAATGCGAGCCTGGAGTCAGCTAAAGAAGCGATTAAGGCAACTATGGAAGGAAATTAATCATGATAGATATCCATTCTCACATTATTTTTGGGGTTGATGATGGGCCAGAAACTCTAGAAGAAAGCATAGAATTAATCAAAGAAGCTTATCGGCAAGGAGTTAGAACCATTGTTGCGACCTCCCATAGGCGAAAAGGGATGTTTGAGACGCCAGAGGTGACGATTCTTTCCAATTTTATAGTGTTACAAGAAGAAATTAAGGAGCTTTTACCAGAAATGACTTTGCTTTATGGTGGGGAACTTTATTTCACAACAGATATTATTGCAAAATTAGAGAAACAGACTATTCCAACCATGAATGGTACCCGCTTTGCCTTAGTTGAATTTAGTACAGGAACACCCTGGAAGACAATCCATGGAGCGGTGACTGATCTTCTAAATATAGGAATCACACCTGTTGTTGCTCACATAGAACGTTATAATGCTTTGGAAAATCGTAAAGATCGTGTTAAGGAGCTTATTGACTTAGGGTGTTACACTCAAATCAATAGCTCTCACGTTTTAAAGGCTAAGTTATTTGGTGATAAATATAAAGTCTTTAAAAAACGTGCGACTTATTTTTTGGAAGAAAATTTAGTCCATTGTGTTGCTAGTGACATGCACAATTTAGATAATCGTAAACCTTATATGAAAGAAGCTTATGTGCTCATTGAAAAGAGGTTTGGTACTAAAAAAGCAAGGCAACTCTTCCATGATAATCAGAAAATATTATTAGCAAATCAATTTATTTAGGAGAAATCATGCAAAATCAAAATGATACACAACAAGAGATCGATGTGGTCCACCTTTTGAAAAAATTATGGCTACGTAAATTTGCTATTATTTTTACAGCCCTCACTTTTGCTTTTATAGCTTTGGCAGCTAGTATCTTCCTACTAACCCCTCAATATGAATCGTTGACAAAACTTTATGTTGTTAATAAAGGGACTGACGAGTCTAAAATTTCCACACAAGATTTGCAAGCTGGGGATTATTTAGTAAAAGACTATAAAGAGATTATCACTTCAAAAACAGTTCTTGCAGGAGTTATTGAACGTGAGCAGCTGGATTTAAGTGTTTCTGGTCTAGCATCAAAAACAAGAATTGACATACCAGCTAATACTCGTATTATTTCAATTACAGTAACGGATGAAAATCCAGAAGTTGCTAGTCAGTTAGCCAATGCTTATCGAGAAGTTGCTTCTGAAAAGGTTAAAGAAGTAACAAATGTTGAGGATGTTAAAACGGTTGAGGCAGCAGAGCCATCGTCTTCTTCAGCGACTCCAAATCTTAAAAGAAATACTCTATTAGGATTTCTAGTGGGTGGTTTCATAGCAGTTGCGCTTGTTCTTGTCAAAGAATTATTAGATGATCGCGTGCACCGTGTTGAAGATGTTGAAGAAGTTCTTCATATGACTCTTCTTGGCATTGTTCCGGATACAAATAAGATCAAATAGGAGTTATCATGGCAGTTTTAGAATTAGTAAAATCCAAACAAGATCTCTACACAGAAGTTGAGGAGTATTGTAATAGTATTCGTACTAATATCCAGTTTAGTGGTCAAGACATTCGTGTGATTGCTTTGACCTCTGTTCAACCTGGAGAAGGGAAATCAACGACATCAACTAACTTGGCTGTTTCTTTTGCTCAGGCAGGATTTAAAACGCTTTTGATTGATGCAGATACTCGTAACTCAGTTTTATCTGGAACCTTTAAAGCAACGGGTAAGGTCAATGGCTTAACGAGCTATCTATCAGGTAACTCTTATCTATCAGAAGCAATTTGTGAAACTAATGTTCCAAATTTATCAGTTGTTCCTTCTGGTAAAACGGCACCAAATCCGACTACTCTTTTACAAAACACCAATTTTACAAGTATGATTGATAGCTTAAAAGAGTATTACGACTATATTATCATTGATACGCCACCAATTGGCTTAGTTATTGATGCGGCAATTATTGCTCAAAAATGTGATGGCACAATTATTGTGATAGAAGCAGGGGCTATTAAGCGAAAATTCATCAAAAAAGCAAAAGAGCAGATGGAACAGAGTGGTGCAACCTTCCTTGGAATTGTCTTGAACAAGGTAGATAGCCAATTAGATTCTTATGGTACCTACGGCAATTATGGCAGTTACGGAAGTTACGGTCAGAAAACGGCTAAGACAGATAAGAAGAGTAGACGTAGAAGATAGTCTCTAGCATTATTTTCTGGTCGAGACAGTTGAAATAAGGCTAAAACAATAGAGAGTCAGGACTTTTGTCTTAGGCTCTTTTTTGGTATAATAAATGAGATAGATTACAAGAAGTATAGGAACAGATATGAATTTAGAAGAACTAAAAAAACGCCAAGGGAAGATTCGTAACTTCTCAATTATTGCTCATATTGACCATGGAAAATCAACTTTGGCAGACCGTATTTTAGAAAAAACCGAGACAGTTTCAAGCCGTGAAATGCAAGCGCAACTTTTAGATAGCATGGATTTGGAGCGTGAACGAGGCATTACCATCAAACTTAATGCGGTGCAATTAAATTATAAGGCTAAAGATGGTGAGACCTATATTTTCCACTTGATTGACACGCCAGGACACGTTGACTTTACCTATGAGGTGTCTCGTTCTCTAGCGGCTTGTGAGGGGGCAATTTTGGTCGTTGATGCGGCGCAAGGGATTGAGGCTCAGACCTTAGCAAATGTGTATCTTGCCTTGGATAATGATTTGGAAATCTTGCCAATTATCAATAAAATCGACCTACCTGCAGCTGATCCAGAGCGTGTGCGTCAGGAAATTGAAGATGTGATTGGTCTTGACGCCTCAGAAGCTGTGCCAACATCTGCTAAAGCAGGTATCGGAATTGAAGAAATCCTTGAACAAATCGTTGAAAAAGTTCCAGCACCAACAGGAGATGTGACAGCGCCTCTTCAAGCCTTGATTTTTGACTCGGTTTATGACCCTTATCGTGGAGTAATTTTGCAGGTGCGTGTGGTTAATGGTGTCGTGAAGCCAGGTGATACCATCCAGATGATGAGTAACGGTAAGACGTTCGATGTTACCGAAGTGGGGATTTTTACACCTAAGGCGATTGGTCGTGACTATCTAGCGACTGGTGATGTTGGCTATATTGCTGCCTCAATCAAGACAGTTGCGGATACCCGTGTGGGTGATACGGTCACTCTAGCAGATAATCCTGCGAGCGAAGCCTTGGCTGGATACAAACAAATGAATCCAATGGTTTTCGCAGGTCTTTACCCAATCGAATCCAATAAATACAATGACCTTCGTGAAGCCCTTGAAAAACTTCAATTGAACGATGCTAGTCTGCAATTTGAACCAGAAACCTCTCAAGCACTTGGCTTTGGTTTCCGTTGTGGTTTCCTAGGTCTTCTTCACATGGACGTTATCCAAGAGAGATTGGAACGTGAATTTAATATTGATTTGATTATGACAGCGCCGTCGGTAGTTTACCATGTCAATACGACAGACGGTGAGATGGTTGAAGTGTCAAACCCATCTGAATTTCCTGATCCAACCCGTATTCAATCCATTGAAGAGCCCTACGTTAAGGCACAAATCATGGTTCCACAAGAATACGTTGGTGCTGTGATGGAGTTGGCACAGCGCAAACGTGGAGATTTTGTGACCATGGACTACATTGAT
Organism: Streptococcus hillyeri; assembly: GCF_003686955.1. GTDB lineage: Bacteria > Bacillota > Bacilli > Lactobacillales > Streptococcaceae > Streptococcus > Streptococcus hillyeri. The sequence continues at coordinate 30,463 of NZ_RCVM01000018.1, read as the reverse complement.
GACAATCGTGTTAATGTTATTTACCAAATTCCGCTTGCTGAGATTGTCTTTGACTTCTTTGACAAATTGAAATCTTCTACACGTGGTTATGCGTCATTTGACTATGAAATTTCAGAGTACCGCACTTCTAAACTGGTTAAGATGGATATCTTGCTCAACGGTGACAAGGTCGATGCGCTCAGCTTTATCGTTCACAAAGATTTTGCTTATGAGCGTGGAAAACTCATCGTTGATAAGTTGAAAAAAATCATCCCTCGTCAACAGTTTGAGGTGCCAATCCAAGCAGCGATTGGACACAAGATTGTTGCCCGTACAGATATCAAGGCTCTCCGTAAAAACGTCTTGGCTAAATGTTATGGTGGTGACGTTTCTCGTAAACGTAAACTGCTTGAAAAACAAAAAGCTGGTAAGAAACGTATGAAAGCCATCGGTTCTGTTGAAGTGCCACAAGAAGCCTTCCTCAGCGTACTTTCAATGGATGAAGATGAGAAATAAGTCTGTTAAAAAAGAGGTTGTGAGAACATCCTCTTTTTTGAAAGGAGAAAGAATATTGTGGAAAGTATGGAAGTTATCATTTCAAAAGCGTTTGTACAAAATAGGCAAGTTGTCAAATAAATTTTCGATGATTTACCTGAATGGTTTGGCATCCCCGAATCTACCAAAGAATACATTGATACAGCTGGTAATCAGATTTGTTTATTGGCAAAAGATTCTCAGGATTATATTGGATTTATGAGCTTGATAGAAACATCTGAAGGGTTTGAAATAGATTGCATGGGAGTTTTGAAATCCTATCAAAATCAAGGAATCGGATCATTAATGATGGACACATTAAAAGAGTTTGCCCGCCAAAAGGAAAAGACAGCTCTCTTGGTAAAAACATTATCAGAAGCTTATCCAAGTAGCGAATATGCAAAAACGAGAGCATTCTATGAGAAAATGGGATTTATTAAAAGCCGTTATCTAGATATTTGGGGTGAGGAATTACCTTGTTTAGAGATGAGCTGTCAGTTCTAATACTTGTCAAAAATTAAAAATTACTTTTTGCTTCTTTCTTAAAAGTGCGGACGCTCCAAAGGTCTCCCAGACCTTTGGAGGTGGGAAATAAGACGAACAGAGTTCGTCACAGTCGATAAGGTTTGGGAAATTTTTAGGTGGGAAATAGAGCTGAAGAAGTCAGCGTCAAAACCTCCTACGGAGTTTCATTGCTAGATTTGAACCTCTTTTTCACAGTAGATGATTGGCTGTACTTGTCGACTACTCGATAGCGTCCACCCTAATCATCCTTGCGGGGGAACTACTACGAAATTGATTTTCAATTTCTGTAGTTCTCCCAAAAATCCGTTCTTATCAAGCCAATTCCCCTCCTTCTTTTATTTCTGAACTTGGGCTAAAACTGTCCACTGGACAGTTTCACTAATAAGAATACCACCATGGCGAAAGAAGCTCTGGAAAATCAATCCATTTATTGGTTCTTGATTTGACTTAAACTGCTAATTTTGATTTTGGATGAGTATAAAAACTTGCTGACGCGCATTATTGCTTTTGTTATACAAGATAAAAGTAGGTAATTGAAAAAGCATAGTATCAACAATGTTAATTTGATACTATGCTTTTTACTCTATAATTTAAGATAATATATTGTTTTTATTACAGTCCGTAGTTATAGTCGTCGTCTTTCATAGCTTCAACGGTACCAAGGAGATAGCCGTTACCGACTTGAGAGAAGAAGTCGTGGTTGCTAGTTCCTGTTGAGATACCATTCATGACAATTGGGTTAACATCGTCTGCAGTATCTGGGAAAAGAGGGTCTTGACCAAGATTCATAAGGGCTTTATTGGCATTGTAGCGCAAGAAGGTCATAACCTCCTCGGTCCAACCGACAGTGTCATAGAGTGACTTAGTATAGTTTTCTTCATTTTCATAAAGTTCGTAGAGGAGGTCGTACATCCATTCACGGAATTCAGCCTGCTTTTCTTCTGATAATTCATTAAAACCGAGTTGGAATTTATAACCGATATAGGTACCGTGTACAGATTCGTCACGAATAATCAGTTTAATAATTTCAGCAACGTTAGCCAATTTGTTATTACCGAGGTAGTAGAGTGGCGTAAAGAAACCTGAGTAGAAAAGGAAGGTTTCAAGATAGGTAGAAGCTACTTTTTTCTGAAGGGCATCGCCATTTTTATAAATTTCATTGATGATTTCAGCTTTTTTTTGCAGGAATTCGTTATTGTTTGTCCATTCAAAGATATCTTCAATTTCTTTTTTTGTGTTTAAGGTTGAAAAAATCGAAGAGTAAGATTTAGCGTGAACAGATTCCATGAATTGGATATTGTTCAGAACAGCTTCCTCATGAGGTGTTCTAACATCTGCACGGATGGCTTCAATACCAGATTCAGACTGCATCGTGTCAAGGAGGGTCAGTCCACCGAAGACTTTACCAACCAAATCTTTTTCATCTGCGCTTAGTTTACGCCAGTCGTCAAGGTCGTTTGACAGTGGGATACGGGTATCGAGCCAGAATTGCTCGGTTAATTTTTCCCAAGTTGATTTGTCGATAACGTCTTCAATTTCGTTCCAGTTAATGGCGCTATAGTAGTTCATGAGTGTTTCCTTTTTAGTTTTATTTGTTTATTATATCATATTTTGTTATGATAAGGAAAAGAGAGAAGTGGGGGAAAATGCGTAGTGTTAGTAGAAATGATAATGGAGTTCATCTTAGGAGGATTCATTTTCATAAGTGACCGTTGGTTGTTAGAGCATCCTAAGGGGAATAGTTTTTCTGAGAGTGCTATTAGAGGAGGTATTTACACCGTATGGTTAATCAGTACCCTTATATTTAGTTGGCTAACTGTTCAACTGTTTTCGGTCATTCTGAAGGGAGAAAGGAACTGGGCAATTATCTTAGTGGCTATTGTTAGCCTAGCGATTGCCATTTGGATAGGTTATCGCTTTTGGCGCTACACGAAAGCCTTACTTTTAAAAAGAGCCCCTAAAAATGATGTTTAAATGAATTAGTATAAGAGGTATGACGAGACAAAGGAAGAGGCAGAGACGTGATGGTCTTTGCCTCTTTTATGTGTTCAGAGATGTAAGGCGATTAAATCACACAGCTTTCACATTGGTTAGCACCAACCTCTTCGCCATCATCTGTGTAGGTACGGACGTAGTAGATCGATTTAACCCCTTTATTGAAGGCATAGTTACGAAGGATAGAAAGATCACGTGTCGTTTGTTTGCTTTCTGTTTTCCACTCATAAAGCCCAGTTGGGATTTCGCTACGCATAAAGAGGGTCATTGAGAGCCCTTGGTCCACATGCTCTGTAGCCGCAGCATAGACGTCGATCATCTTGCGCATATCCATATCATAGGCTGATTGGTAATATGGAATGGTATCTGTTGACAAACCGTAAGCTGGGTAGTAAATCTTACCAATTTTTTTCTCTTGACGTTCTTCAATACGTTGCGTAATGGGATGGATAGAAGCAGAGCAGTCGTTAATGTAGCTAATAGAGCCGTTTGGTGCGACTGCTAGGCGGTTTTGATGATATAAACCATCTGCCATAACAGCTTGACGAAGGGCTTCCCAATCCTCTGCTTGCGGAATAAAGTGATCTTTGAAGAGCTCTTTAACCAATTCTGATTTTGGTACAAATTTGCCTGTAACGTATTTGTCGAAGTAAGAGCCATCAGCATAAGCAGATTTCTCAAAATTCGCAAAAGTAATGCCACGCTCACGAGCAATATTATTTGATTCTACAAGTGTCCAGTAATTTAAGAGCATAAAGTAGATATCTGTAAACTCAATAGATTCGGGTGAGCCATATTCGATATGGTGTGTCGCAAGGTATGAATGAAGTCCCATGGCACCAAGACCGAAAGTATGAGCCTGGCTGTTACCATATTTTACGGTTGGCACAGCATCGATGCTTGAACTATCTGTGACAAATGTTAGCGCGCGTGTCATGGCCTTGATTGATTTTCCAAAGTCTGGAGAAGTCATCATGTTGATAATATTGGTTGAGCCAAGGTTACATGAGATATCCATCCCCATTTGAAGAAATTCTTGTGCATCATTGATGTGACTTGGCGTCTGGATTTGAAGAATTTCTGAACAGAGGTTAGACATGATGATTTTACCGTCAATTGGATTCGCACGGTTTGCTGTATCAATATTGACAATATAAGGGTAACCAGATTCTTGCTGGAGTTTAGAAATTTCAGTTTCTAAATCACGAGCTTTAATCTTCGTTTTGTTAATATTTGGATTGGCTACCAATTCATCGTACATTTCTGTGATGTCAATGTAATTGAATGGAATACCATACTCTTTTTCAACACTATAAGGGCTAAAAAGGTACATGTCTTCATTATTGCGAGCGAGTTCGTAGAATTTATCTGGAACAGTCACCCCAAGAGAAAGGGTTTTGACACGGACTTTTTCATCCGCATTTTCCTTTTTCGTTGACAAGAAAGCAATGATATCTGGGTGGAAAACATTAAGGTAAACCACACCAGCCCCTTGACGTTGTCCTAGTTGGTTAGAGTAAGAAAAACTATCTTCGAAGAGTTTCATAACAGGGACAACCCCAGAAGCAGCACCTGCATAACCTTTAATAGGAGCGCCAGCTTCACGAAGATTATTGAGACTGATACCAACACCTCCGCCGATACGAGACAATTGCAGAGCAGAGTTGATGGAACGTCCGATTGAGTTCATATCATCAGTAACTTGAATCAAGAAGCAAGAAACAAGTTCACCACGACGGCTACGTCCAGCATTCAAGAATGATGGAGTTGCTGGCTGATAGCGCTGGTGAATCATTTCCATCGCCAAGTCATGTGCTAATTCTTCATTACCATCTGCAAAATAGAGGGCGTTGAACATGACACGGTCCTCAATACTTTCCAAGTAGAAGTCCCCGTCATTGGTTTTTAAAGCGTATTGCTGATAAAATTTGTAAGCAGCCATGAACGATTTGAATTGGAAGTTTTCATTTTTCAAATCAGCAGCCAATTTTTCGATAAAATCAGGAGCATATTTGCTGATAAATTCTGTTTCAATATAATCATGTTCAATTAAGTAGTTGATTTTTGCCATCATGTTATCAAAAGCGAGTGTATTTGGAATCACATTTTCGCTAAAGAAAGCTTTGAGGGCCTCTCTATCTTTGTGTAACATGATTTGTCCATTGACAGGACGATTGATTTCATTATTGAGGCGGAAGTAGGACACATCGCCAAGTTCTTTAAGACTCATCTCTATTAGTTCCTTTTCAAGTATAGTATTATGAAACGATTTCTTTTAATTTAGAGGGCTGGAAACCTGAAAAGACAATATCGCCAGCTTCAATCACTGGAGCAGCTGTAAAGCCGAGAGATTTAACATAGTCGATTTTCTCTGGATGCTCGTCAATGTTGATTTCTTCAAAATCTGCACCGGCTTTTTCTAAAAATTTCTTAGTCATATTGCACTGCATGCAATTGTTTTTTGAATAGACAGTAATTTTAGTCATAGTAACATCTCCTAAAAATAATACCTTACTAGCATACCAAAATTTAGAGAAAATGCAACTGAAAAAAACGAAAACAACACAAAATATAGTGTGATTAAATTTTCACAAATACCATATATAGTGGTTTGTTCGTTTTTTCTAAAAGAGAGAAAAATCATGATAGGAGAACCAATTTTCTAAAAATCGTAAAATTATTTTAAAGTTGGGTGAAATGACCCATAAAACTTGACTACCAAGCGCTTTTAAGTTATGATAGATTCTGTTAGAGCGATACGCTCAAAAAAAATTGGAGGATTTGTTAAAATGGCTAACAAACAAGATTTGATTGCAAAAGTTGCGGAAAGCACTTCATTAACTAAAAAAGATTCAGCAGCAGCAGTTGATGCTGTATTTGCAGCGGTTTCAGAATACCTTGCAGCGGGTGAAAAAGTTCAACTTATCGGATTTGGTAACTTTGAAGTTCGTGAGCGTGCAGCACGTACAGGTCGCAACCCACAAACTGGTGAAGAAATCACAATCGCAGCATCAAAAGTTCCAGCATTCAAAGCTGGTAAAGCACTTAAAGACGCTGTTAAATAGTAAAACTGTCCAGTGGACAGTTTTAGCCCCTGAGCCTAGAAATAAGAAGCGAAGGGATAAGAAGACCAGAGATAGTTCTGGTCTTTTGTTTTGAAAATAGTTAGCTAATCTATTTGACGCCTATTGTATCAACGTTTCTGCGTTGTGCAGTAGGCTTTTTTCTGTGTTTTGGGGCTCCAAGTATCGGGGGAGCGATACTTGGAGGTGGGAAAACAGAGTCTGTGATAAACCAGTGCGAGATCACAGGCTCACTTATGAAAGGGGCATAAAATCAGTAAGTTTCCATGATGTCAGTAACATTTGATTTCTTTTTTAAGGATAGAGTAAAAGGCTTAGTATCAATTTCATCAAATAGTGGCTTTTCATTTGTTTGACTGAGTTTTAGTTGCGAGACTATAATCCCTTTTTATACTATCCTAGTGTTCTTACATAATGATATTCTACTTTTTACCTTAAAATTAGACCGGTATGTGCTATAATAGTTCTATGAATACTAAGCAAAAAATTGAGAATTATGAATTATTGTTAATGCAGGCAGAGGGTCTTTTTGCCAATGAGACAAATGCTTTGGCGAATTTGTCAAATGCTTCTGCCATGTTGCGCGTGACCTTGCCAAATTCTGTGTTTACAGGTTTTTACCTTTTTAATGGTCAAGAATTGATTTTAGGGCCTTTTCAAGGTGGTGTTTCTTGTGTCCATATTGCTCTAGGTAAAGGCGTTTGTGGTGAATCTGCTGAAAAACGTGAAACATTGATTGTAGATGATGTGACTAAGCATGATAATTACATTGCTTGTGATAGCGCAGCCATGTCTGAAATTGTTGTTCCAATGGTTAAAGATGGAAAGTTGGTTGGTGTTCTGGATTTGGATTCTAGCTTAGTAGCAGATTATGATGCCATTGACCAAGAATACTTGGAAAAATTTGTTGCTATATTATTGGAGAAAACATTCTTTAACTTTGATATGTTTGGAGTAGAAGGTTAATGTATCAAGCACTTTATCGGAAATATCGTAGCCAAGCCTTTGATGAGATGGTTGGCCAAGAGGTTATTTCGACGACTTTGAAACAAGCTGTCGCGTCTAAGAAAATTAGCCATGCTTATCTTTTTTCTGGGCCTCGTGGAACTGGTAAAACTTCTGCGGCGAAAATTTTTGCTAAGGCAATGAACTGTCCTAATCAAGTAGATGGGGAGCCTTGTAATCATTGTGATATCTGTCGTGATATTACAACTGGTAGTCTAGAAGATGTCATTGAAATTGATGCTGCTTCAAATAATGGGGTTGATGAAATTCGTGACATTCGTGATAAATCTACCTATGCTCCAAGCCGAGCGACATATAAAGTTTATATCATTGACGAGGTTCATATGTTATCAACGGGGGCTTTCAACGCTCTCTTGAAGACTTTGGAAGAGCCTACTGAAAATGTTGTGTTCATTTTGGCTACGACAGAACTGCACAAGATTCCAGCGACCATTTTATCCCGTGTGCAACGATTTGAATTTAAGTCCATTAAGCAGGCTGCTATTCAGCAACATTTGGCAGGGATTTTAACCAAAGAAGGTATTTCTTATGACGATGATGCTCTGGTGATTATTGCTCGACGTGCTGAAGGAGGAATGCGTGATGCTCTCTCGATTCTTGATCAGGCATTAAGCTTAGCACCAGATAATCAAGTGACAGTTGCCATTGCTGAAGAAATTACGGGATCCATTGGACTTGTGGCACTTGATGATTATGTCGCAAATATTCGTCAACATCAGGTGACAGAGGCGCTTGATAACTTGGAGACTCTCTTTGACAGTGGTAAATCCATGAGTCGCTTTGCGACGGATTTATTGACTTACCTTCGTGATTTGCTAATTGTTCAAACTGGTGGACAAGCCAATCGTCAGACGGAGCAGTTTACCGAAAATCTGAATATTCCTCAAAGTCAGCTATTTGCTATGATTGATACGGTTACGACTAGCTTGCCTGAGATTAAAACAGGTACACATCCTAAGATTTATGCAGAGATGATGACCATTCGTTTAGGGAACAATAGCAAAGCAGTTCAAACGGAGATTCCAGAAAACTTAGAAGCAGAGCTTAGTCAGCTACGTTCAGAGATCGCGGAGCTGAAAAAGCAATTATCACAAGGTATTGCAAGTCCTAGCTCTGCCATTTCTCCGAAACCTCAAACCAAGAAAAGTGCTGTCGCCTTCAAAGTAGATCGAGTCAAAATCATAACAATCATGGAAGAAACAGTTGCCGATAGCCAACGCTCGCGTGAGTATCTAGAGGCACTAAAGGGCGCGTGGAATGAGATTTTGGACAGCATCTCTCCGCAGGACAGGGCCTTATTGATGGGCTCAGAGCCAGTTCTTGCCAACTCTGAAAATGCGATTTTAGCCTTTGATGCTGCCTTTAATGCAGAACAAGCCATGAAGCGAGAAAATCTCAATGCTATGTTTGGTAATATTATGAGTAAAGCAGCAGGCTTTTCTCCGCAAATTATGGCAGTGCCACGCCAAGACTTCAATGAGATTCGTGCAGAATTTGCTCAAAAAATGAAAGCACAACGTGCAGAACAAGAAGAAACTGTAGATGAAGAGCCAGCACTTCCAGAAGAATTTTCTTACTTAGCAGATAAAGTTGAGATTGTGGAAGATTAAGAGAATAGATGAGGCTAGAAAAAGCTTAAAAACAGAGAATGGCTTAGAGCACGACAAACGCATGAAGAAAATATCGCTTTCAGATAACGATTTTTCATAAAAAGATATATTTTTAACCATGAAATTTTGTTATAATATAGACGAAAAAGAGGCTGAATCGATGTATGTATGTAAATGTCGTGAAAATATTTTGAAAAAATGCATGTAGCTAGAAAATGGTTACATGCATTTTCTTCATGCGTTTGTCCTGTGACTTAGAGTGACGTTTCTTGACACATCACTCTAAGCCGTTTTATATTGTTTACTTTCTTTATTGCAAGACTAACATTTAAGTTTTTGCCAGCTTCATTTATTAGTGTGACTAAGAAATGATAATTTTTAGTAGATACCTTTAATAGAGATTGTGATTATCTAACAACGATAATCATTTCTTCAAAAAAGAACAGTGGAGCAATAATTTTACTTTTCATGTGAAAATACTCACTTTTGTTTTTCTTTATTGTATGATATCATAAAATTAAAAAGTATTCCCATATATGCTTATTGGAGGTGTATGATGAAAAAATTTGGAGAAATTTTTAAAAAGTTTCGAGAATCTAGAGGATTACGATTAAAAGATGTTGCAAAGGCTGGTATATCAATCTCCCAGCTATCTCGATTTGAAAAAGGAGAGACAGATTTAACCATTTCTAAGTTTATGGCTATTTTAGATGAGATTAACATGCCAATTGATGAATTTATGTATGCGGTGCATGATTTTCATAGGGATGAACTGAATGAACTCTTGTCAAAAGTTCGGCATTTTGTATCAACTCACGATATTGAAGGCATGAAAAAGCTTCTATATTCACAGATGGAATCGGAGAATAAAAGGGGTAAATTTTATCAACTCAATATGATTTTATTGAAAATTCGTTTGCAAGATTTATCAGGAGAAGCTTATTATAATCAAAAGGATTTGGACGATTTAACCGACTATTTGTTTAGTGTGGAATATTGGGGATATTATGAATTGTTGATTTTTTCAAATACTTTAGATGTCCTAAAACATGATGTTTTCATGGTTTTGGCTAGAGAAATGATCCGGCGCTCAGATTTTTATAAAGAAATTCCTAATAATAGGCGTTTAATTTCCACAATGCTATTAAATGGGTATATCACCTGTATTGAAAGAGGAAAGTTACTTGATGCCTTGTATTTTGAAAAGCAATTAAATCAGTGTTTTTTCATTGAGACAGAAATTTATGAGCGCTTGGTTTTCCAGTATGCTAAACATTTTTATGACTATCGCGAATCGGGTAACCAAGATGCCATTGTAGGGATGCAAAAATGTATTGAAGCGATGGTGTTAGCTGGGAGTGATCAATTGGCACAGATTTATCGTAAGCATTTAGATAAATTGTAGTAATACGCAGATATGGGAAAAATTTTTAGTGGAAGTTGAGAGTGATATACTTAAAGGGATTAGCCATTGATTGCTTTCACTGGTTGTGTCTAGGTGGTTTAATTCGGAGGAAATATCATGAAACTATTATCTTATCTTGGAAAATTCAAGTATGTCGCCCTTCTTATCTTTATTCTGGGTGGCTTTGCTAGTATTTTACAGTCACTCGTGATTAAAAAGGTTATTGCGATTGATACGATATCTGATTTTAATTCTTTGTGGAAACTCTTTGCTGTGGGTTTATTGACCTATTTGGTATTCTATGGTCTAGAGTTTGGAGCAAATGTAGTTTACGATATGTCTTGTAAACGGATGATGCTAATCTTGCGTAAAAAATTGGCGAGAACAGTCTTACTATCTAGTGAGAGCATAGACCAACATGAGGCAACCAATTTTCTGAGCCAAGACCTAGAGTTTTTCTATGATAATTATGTGACGCAGGTTATGCGTTTGCCCAAAAATGGAATGCTTTTCCTTGTAGTGTCTATTTATTTAATCAGCTTAAATCCAACGTTAGCATTGTTATTTATTCTAGGCTCGTTGTTGCGTCCCTTACCTCAGTTGTCTTTGACGAAACTTACGGATTCTCTGGGAAAGAAGCAGAGCGAGGAGCGAGAACATTCGATGGCTTTACTGATGGATTATGTTAATGGTGGAAGTACTTTATTACATCATCAGGCTTTTGAGACTACCTATGGTAAACTTAAAAACCAAGTAATAACCTACGAAACAGCTCGTCGCAATTATTATTACTTGTCTAATTTTCTCTTTTTCTGTAATGGATTGACGCAATTTTTGGGCCGTGTTTTGCCAGTTGGTATTTATTTCTTATTTCCAAATACGTTTGGTCATATTCCCGTATCTTCTCTTGTAGCCATGTTTATTGCTTCAAGTAGTTTGTCCAGTCCTCTTCAAAATATGATGTATGCGACATTTAGTATGCAGGCTGCCAACTCGATCAAAACAAAAATCTATGAGTTAATGGATAAGCATGTTGATAAAGCAGAAGTTCCATACATTCCTGATTTTAAAGCTCTGACTTTGCAAAATATCACAAAATCCTATGGAGAGAAATCCATTTTTAAAGAGTTTTCCTATACCTTTGAAAAAGGGAAAAAATATTTGATTAAGGGAGCCAGTGGACGAGGAAAAACGACCTTACTAAATATCATCAAGGGTGAGACTGTAGATTCTGGAAAAGTTGCTCTTGTGACAAATGACAATCAAGTCTTTGAGACTTACCAAGCTAATATCGGGATGGTGAATCAATCGCCTTTTCTCTTTAATGGAAGTCTAGAAGAAAATATCTGTCTGAATCAGACTTTTTCCCGTGAAGAAATGACCAAAGTATTAAAGCAAGTTCATTTGCTTGAAGAATTCCCTGAAGGCTTAGATTTCCAAATTGAAAATAATGGTAGTAATGTTTCAGGTGGTCAGCGTGTCAGGATAGAATTGGCACGATTTTTACTCCGTCAAAAGGATATTTTGCTTTTGGATGAAGTGGCTGCTGCTTTGGATAAAGACAATGCTCGTAGAGTAAGAGAGTTGATTTTTTCACTTCCGATGACCATTATTGAAGTGGCTCACCATGTAGATGAAGTGTTCAGTTATGATGCTGTGATAGAATTGTAGGTGATGAGATGTTTAAGTATTTTAATAAATTTTTGGTGACTTTAGCCCTCATCTCCAGTGTTTTAAACAGTTTTGTCTTTCTCATTGAACCATTAATGACAGACAAAATTTTCGACCTTACAGCGTTAAATAGCTGCAAAGAGATATGGGATTTTTTGGTCTATGGACTGACACTCTATTTGCTCTTATATGCTGTCATGTTTATTGCCAATCTCTTACTGAACCAGATAATGACCATTGGTTGTGGCAACATTCGACTTAGTCTCTATCAGCAGTTGATGTTAGGTCATCAGAAAATGGGCAATGATAAGAAAATTTCGCTATTGACACAGGATGTCGAATATTATCTCTGGAACCATATTAGCCCTAGTGTTCTCCTTGTTGCACATATTAGTAATTTCCTCTTACTTAGTATCTACCTCTTGTCCAAAAATATACCGATTGGTTTGCTGTTTATTGCCTGTGCCTTTCTTTTCTTAGTTGTTCAACTTAGAATTAGTAAAATAGCAGAGCAAAAAGGGGGCGAACAAGCCGCAGAAAGACAGAAATTACTGAGTTCATTGAGTGATACGATTGCTGGAAGGTCAACATTGGCTCAGAATCAAGCCCTTTCTCCTAGTTTTAAAGTGCTTCAAAAACAATCAGCATACTATGAAAAGTCACGGCAAACATTTGGGATTTATCAATCTTTCTTTGCCTTTTTAGCCAATCTGATGCTCTTTGTGTCTCAATTCTTACCAATCTTTTTGGGCCTGGTTTTGATGACAGTAGGGACAGATTTGAGAACGACTGACCTGATTGCGATGTTTATTGCGGCAACACGTCTGGAACAACCTTTGATGAATATCATTAACGATATTTTTAGGCTCAAAGGAGCAAAGGCTATTTCTGATAAATTCGATCAAATATTGGCACAGGATATCCCTAACGTTCAGACAAATTCAGTATCTACTAAAAGTTTCGAAGCGTTAGCATGTCATCAATTGACCAAATCTTTTGCAGGTAGGGTGCTATTTTCTAATTTCTCTTATCGCTTTGAAAAAGGGAAGAAATACTTGATTAAAGGACCAAGTGGCTCTGGAAAATCGACTCTCTTTAAGTTGATGTTACAAGAATTAATTCCAGACAAAGGCGGGCTAACGATAGTACTTGATGACGGTCAGGTGATGAAAGATTACCAACAGCGAATCGGTTTAATTGCTCAGTCACCTTATCTCTTTAATGATAGCATTCGATATAATTTGACGCTAGGAGCTGAATTTTCCGATGCCCTATTATTGGAAAAGCTAGAGCAGGTAGGTTTGACGTCTGAGTTTGATGATATTTTAGAGTATCAAATTGCTAATAATGGCGAAAATATTTCTGGTGGACAACGGGCACGGCTTGAAATTGCACGCAGTCTGATTAGACAAAAAGATGTCCTTCTTGCAGATGAAGTGACAGCTCCGCTTGATGCTGAAAATGCCAAGAACATTCGAAATCTGCTATTTAATCTACCAGTCACTGTTATTGAAATCGCCCACCATATTGATGATGATTTTGTCTATGATGGAGAAATTGAGTTAACATCATACAAAAAAGCCTAAAATCCTTGGTCGGATGTGACCAAATTTTAGGCTTTTTGATTTGAATTATAGTTATTACCACGACGTTAAGCTAACTTCCCCACTAGAAATTTCCATCATGCCACCAGAATCTAATTCAACAAGGAGGCCACCGTTTGGAGTAATATCTTGGGCAATTCCTGAATAATCCTGCCCGTTTTGTGTGAAAGTGACATGTCTATCTAATACTAATGATTTATCACGGTAGACCTTGTACAAATCATGTTCTGGAATGGTTGAAAAGATATGCCAGATTTCACTAATGAGATCGTTTCGTGTAATCGTAGGCAAATCATCTGAAAAGAGGCTACCAGCTTTCTGCTTGAGATCGTTTGGAATACCTTTAAGATGGAAATTAATCCCTACACCAATGATAACATCTGTAATAGTACCAGTCTCAATTGAGGAAACGGCCTCTGTTAAGATACCAACAATTTTTTTACCTTCAAAATAAATATCGTTGACCCATTTGATATCACAATCTTTACCGGTTAGGCGGTGAATGGCTCGGACTGTTGCACTTGCTACCATGAGCGTATAGGTCGGTAGTTGATCAAAGGCTACATTTGGTTTAATGTGCAAACTCATGTAAATGCCCCCATTTTTTTCAGCAAAAAATTGGCGCCCCATTCGCCCACGAGCTGCGGTTTGATTACCCGCCAGATAGAGTCTAGGAGAGGAGTTCCCACTGTCCATACCTTGCTTGGCATCTAATTGGGTAGAAGCGCTGCTTTGCACAAAAGTCACAGGAAGACCGGTTTGGGAAGTGATTTTATCTGGAATCAAGAGGTCACCAGATACCCAGCGATAGCCTTTTCCTTTGCTGGTTTCTATCGTAATGCCTTGTTCTTCAAGAGTTTTTATAGCTTTCCAAATGGCTGTGCGAGACACTTGCAAGGATTGAGCTAGACTTTCACCGGTAATAAAGTCTTTTTTCTCGTAAAGTGCCTCAAAAATTTTTTCGTATGTTTTCATAAGTCTAGTATAGTATAAAAAGATTGATTTTGGTAGTTTTTAATGAGAAGATTTTAATAGCCAAAATGAGTTATCTATGTTAGAATAATAACGTTATTAAGTCCCGAAAAGGTAGTTGTATGCTAGTGATTGTTTCCTCTGTTGTGAGACTTCAACTGTTTTATAGCTAGTGCTTTGTAACCTAGTAACGCGTAGTGTTCTTTATCGTTCAAGGAGACCTACGAGATTTTTATTAAAGGGGGACATTTTTATGTCAGAACGTAAACTTTTCACGTCTGAGTCAGTTTCGGAAGGACATCCGGATAAGATTGCAGACCAAATTTCAGATGCGATTTTAGATGCGATTTTAGAGCAAGATCCAGAAGCACACGTTGCAGCAGAAACAGCTGTTTATACAGGTTCTGTTCATGTTTTTGGTGAAATTTCTACGACAGCTTATGTGGATATTAACAAGGTTGTTCGTGAGACGATTGCTGAAATCGGTTATAACAATGCAGAATATGGCTTTGCGGCAGATTCTGTTGGCGTACATCCGTCGTTGATTGAACAATCACCAGACATTGCCCAAGGGGTTAATGAAGCTCTTGAAGTACGTGATGGGGAAAAAGATGAACTTAGCTTGATTGGTGCAGGTGACCAAGGTCTTATGTTTGGTTTTGCCATTGATGAGACACCAGAATTAATGCCACTTCCGATTTCATTATCGCACCAATTGGTTCGTAAATTAGCTGAGCTTCGTAAATCAGGTGCCATTTCATACCTTCGTCCAGATGCAAAATCTCAAGTTACAGTGGAATATGATGAAAATGATCAACCAGTGCGCGTGGACACAGTTGTTATCTCTACGCAACACGATCCAGAAGCAACAAACGAGCAAATTCGTGAAGATGTGATTAACCAAGTCATTAAAGCTGTTATTCCAACAGAATATCTTGATGAAGACACAAAATTCTTTATCAACCCAACAGGACGCTTTGTTATCGGTGGACCTCAAGGAGATTCTGGTTTGACAGGACGTAAAATCATTGTGGATACTTACGGTGGTTATTCTCGTCACGGTGGTGGTGCTTTCTCTGGTAAGGATGCTACTAAAGTTGACCGCTCTGCTTCTTATGCGGCACGTTACATCGCTAAAAATATCGTAGCAGCAGGTCTCGCTAAGAAAGCAGAAGTTCAATTGGCTTATGCTATAGGTGTGGCTCATCCAGTATCTGTGCGTGTAGATACTTTTGGTACGGCGACAGTTTCTGAAGCTGCTTTGGAAAAAGCGGTGCGTGAAAACTTTGACCTCCGTCCAGCAGGTATCATTAAGATGCTTGATCTTAAACGCCCAATCTATAAACAAACAGCAGCTTATGGACACATGGGACGTACAGATATCGACCTTCCATGGGAAAAATTGGATAAGGTAGATGCTCTGAAAGCAGCAGTAGCAAATTCATAATGTTTTGAATAAAAATAATAGAGACTGAATATTACTTCGGTCTCTATTCTATTTTTAAAGCGTTATCAATCAAGAAATAACTGTTGACTTGTGCATGAAATTACGATATGATATTAAAAATATACTAAAAATTAGAGGTATACTATGAAAAAAGTAACGAAGATTTGGTGGCAAATGAGTCTTATTAAGAAAATTGGGATTGGTGCTATTCTAGGCATTATCCTAGGAGTTCTTCTTCCGTCGTTAACGGTCATTAGTTTATTTGGCACCCTATTTGTAGGAGCTCTGAAAGCTATCGCACCTTTACTAGTATTTTGCTTAGTAGCACATGCCTTGTCACATGCTAGACAGGGACAAAAAACAAATATGAAAACAATCATTGCCCTATATTTATTTGGTACTTTTGTAGCAGCTTTGGTAGCAGTAGTAGCGAGTTTTCTTTTCCCGATGAAATTAGTCTTATCAACTGCAGCAATGGCAACAGATATTGCCCCACCACAAGGGATTGCAGAGGTATTTGAGACCTTGCTCTTAAAAATTGTGGACAATCCAGTCAATGCTTTGGTAACAGCAAATTATATCGGTGTCCTTTCATGGGCGGTTGTCTTTGGCTTAGCCTTTCGTCATTCCAATAAACAGACTAAGGAATTGTTAGAAACATTGGCGACGGTAACTTCCAAGGTCGTTACTTGGATTATTAACCTAGCGCCATTTGGAATTATGGGACTTGTTTTTGCGACTGTAGCAGACAATGGCTTAAAGTCCTTGAAAGATTATGCTCTTTTACTGGTCGTCTTAGTTGGTAGTATGGCGTTTGTGGCTCTTATCGTGAATCCATTGATTGCATTTGTCATGATGCGTACCAATCCTTTCCCATTGGTTTTCCAATGTTTACGTGAAAGTGGTGTCACAGCCTTTTTTACAAGGAGCTCTGCAGCCAATATTCCAGTTAATATGAAACTTTGTGAAAAACTAGGACTCGACCCTGACACTTATTCGGTTTCTATCCCACTTGGTGCTACCATTAATATGGCAGGAGCGGCTGTCACCATTAATGTCCTAACAATGGCTGCTGTTCATACTTTGGGAATCACCATTGATTTTGGATCAGCTTTGCTTTTATCAGTAGTAGCAGCCCTATCAGCAGCAGGAGCGTCAGGTGTAGCAGGAGGATCTCTGCTTCTCATCCCAGTGGCATGTAGCCTCTTTGGTATTCCAAACGATATTGCCATGCAAGTTGTAGGTGTCGGATTTGTCGTTGGCGTTATCCAGGATTCCTGTGAAACTGCTCTTAACTCATCAACAGACGTTTTATTCACGGCTGTAGCAGAAAAATCAGCGTGGAAGAAATAAAGGAAGCTCACCTCAAATTCGAGGTGAGTTTGTGTTTATAAAAACGAACCTCTCACTTAGAGTTTGTCTCTAAGTCTGAGATGGTTCGTTTTTTATGTTATCATTTAGGAGCTGAAAAGTTTTTGGACTCAATATTTCTAATATCAACTATTTTGAGAAGTGAAGTAGTCTGTACTTATGACAAAAAATTAAAGAGACTGGAAAATTTCCAGCCTCAATCACTCGCTAAAAACAAAGGCACGAGTGCTATATTTGTGATCTACTAGACCTTTTCAGCCTCACGCTTGAAGATAAAGAAACGTGAGGGACATATTGTGATGTAGTATCTAAATTTTACATTAATCTTACTTCATAGTAGGGAATAGAAGTACATCACGAATAGTTGTGGTATCTGTTAGCAACATGCAGAGGCGGTCGATACCGATACCAAGTCCACCTGTTGGTGGCATACCGTATTCAAGGGCTTCAACGTAGTCGTAGTCGATACCTGTGGCTTCATCGTCACCGAGTGCTTTGGCAGCAGCTTGGGCTTCAAAGCGTGACAATTGGTCGATTGGGTCGTTCAACTCAGTGAAGGCATTTCCGTACTCTTTAGTCATGATAAAGAGTTCGAAGCGGTCTGTGAAGCGTGGATCTTTATCATTTTTCTTAGCCAGTGGTGAGACTTCTACAGGATGTCCGTAGACAAAAGTTGGTTGGATAAGCGTTTCTTCAACGAATTCTTCAAAGAAGGCATTGATGATGTGACCAATAGAAGTGAAGTGTTTTTCAACTGGAACGTGTTTTTCTTTGGCAATAGCGATAGCTTCTTCGACAGTCATTTCTTGCCAGAAGTCAACGCCTGCGATTTCTTTAACCGCATCGACCATGTGAACGCGTTTGAAGGGTTCATGGATATTGATTTCAGTGCCTTGATAAATCACTGGCTCATCACCTTTAACGGCTTTGGTAACATGTTGGATGATACCTTCTGTCAAGTCCATGATGTCAAGGTAGTCAGCGTAGGCTTGGTAAACCTCGATAGAAGTGAACTCAGGGTTGTGGGTCGCGTCCATCCCTTCATTACGGAAGATACGTCCGATTTCATAAACGCGTTCCATACCACCAACGATAAGACGTTTCAAGTGCAATTCAGTTGCAATACGAAGCACCATGTCAATGTTTTGCGCATTGTGGTGAGTGATAAATGGACGAGCAGCAGCACCACCAGCTTCATTGTGAAGGACAGGCGTTTCCACTTCTAGGAAACCAAGTCCGTCAAGGTAACGACGCATTTCAGAAATCACTTTTGAACGTGTTACGAAACGTTCAAAGCTTTCACGATTTGAAATCAAATCAAGATGGCGTTTGCGATAAATCGTTTCAACATCGGTTAAACCGTGGAATTTTTCAGGAAGTGGGCGAAGAGCTTTTGACAAGTGAGTGAGTTTTGTCGCTTTAATAGAAAGCTCACCCATATCGGTACGCATCACTTCACCTTCAACACCAAGGAAGTCCCCAAGGTCTGCTTTTTTGAAGATTTCGTAATTTTCTTCACCAACAGCGTCTTTACGCACGTAAATCTGAATTTGGCCTTCGCGGTCTTGGATGTGGGCAAAACCAACTTTCCCCTTACCACGCTTGGTCATCATACGACCAGCAATCGTAGCCGTTTCACCAAGGTCATGCAACTGGTCTTTATCTTTATCAGCATAGAGTTCTTTTAATTCTGCTGAGTTATGGCTACGCTCAAAGCGTTTTCCAAATGGATCAATACCTTGTTCAGCAAGGGCCGCCATTTTTTCACGGCGAACAATCTGTTGATCATTTAATTCTTCAATATGTTCGTTTGACATGTCATCCTCCAATAGATATTCTTACCTATTTTACCATAAAAATTAAGAGAATACACGTATTTTTCCACGATTTAAGTGTTTGAAAATGTTGAAAATATTGAAAAATGAGATGAAACATTGTATAATTGAAACCATAGTGATAAATCTTTAAGAAAAGAGACTGTAATGATAACTTCCATTGTATTTGACGTTGACGATACGATTTACGATCAGCAAGCCCCTTATCGTATAGCGATGGAGAAGTGTTTTCCTGATTTTGATATGAGCAAGATGAATCAGGCCTATATTCGTTTCCGTCATTATTCAGATGTTGGTTTCCCCCGTGTAATGGCGGGCGAGTGGACGACTGAGTATTTCCGCTTTTGGCGTTGCAAAGAGACCCTTTTAGAATTTGGGCATCGTGACATTATGGAAGAAGAAGGCAATCATTTCCAAGAGGTCTATGAGCGTGAGCTTGAAAATATTACCATGCTTGATGAAATGCGTATGACCCTTGATTTTCTCAAGTCAAAAGGTGTCCCAATGGGGATTATTACAAATGGTCCGACTGAGCATCAGTTGAAAAAAGTTAAGAAGTTGGGGCTCTATGAGTATGTAGATCCTAAGCGTGTTATTGTCAGTCAAGCAACTGGTTTCCAAAAACCAGAAAAAGAGATTTTTAACCTTGCAGCAGAGCAGTTTGATATGAATCCACAGACAACCCTTTATGTTGGTGATTCTTACGATAATGACATCATGGGAGCGCATAATGGTGGTTGGCACTCAATGTGGTTTAACCATCGTGGACGGACTTTGAAGCCTGGAACCAAACCAGTTTATGATGTAGCGATTGATAACTTTGAACAACTCTTTGGTGCTGTAAAAGTCCTCTTTGACTTGCCAGATAATAAATTTATCTTTGACGTTAACGATAAGAAAAATCCTATTTTAGAAATGGGGATTAATAACGGTCTTATGATGGCAGCCGAACGTCTTTTGGAAAGCAATATGTCTATTGACAAGGTTGTTATCCTATTGCGTTTGACGAAGAATCAAGAGAAAATTTTACGCTTAAAATATGTGAAATAAGAGTCTAGCTAAGCTAGGCTTTTTTCAATATTTTAAAAGCAATCGATTGCTTTATTTTAAGTTAAATTTTCTAGATTAACAGTATAAAAAGTAAAAATAAAATTATAAAACCAATGGAAAACGATTGCATAATTTGAAATGAGTGCTATAATGTATGTACTATCATAACATTTACTTTAAGGAGAGTTAATATGTTTTTTAACCCTAAAAAACAAGGACGTTCCTACCCAGAAAAACGAGATGTTTTCAGCATTCGTCGTTTAAAAGTAGGCGTCGCTTCTGTTACGATTGCCTCAGCTCTTTTTCTAGGAACAACAGTCGGAAATAGAACGGTATCAGCAGATGTTTTAGTCGAAGATACTGAGACTGTTGTTGTACCCAAGGAAGAAGTACCAGTAACAACTGATACGAAGACTTCAAATCAGACAGGTAATGAGACATTGCAACCTGTTACATCTGAAACAGTTGATGAGCAAGTAACTCCTGTGGAAACGAGTGCAATCTCTATAGAGGAACCAGTTGCAGTGATAACTCCAGAAGAGTTAGAAGCGGTACCTGCTAAAACTCCTGAGACAGTTTCAGTCACTCCCTTAAACAGGGCTAGTGAGACACCTCAAGAAAAGGCAACTCCAATTGAAAAGCAGCATATCCGATTGCATTTTGAAGGCTTGGAAGAGGATAATATTTCCTCTTACGGACTTTGGACGTGGGGAGCAGTTGCAGAGCCATCAGATGGTAACAAATGGCCAACAGATGTCGAACCTTTTGTTGCAACTCAAAAAGATGACTTTGGCTATTACATTGACGTTAAACAAAGCGAGACACCAGGAAAAATTGGTTATCTCCTGCTAAAAAATGGTGAAAAAGTAGGCGATGGCGACCGTGAGATCACCCCTCTAGCGACAGAAATGAATGAAGCCTGGATTCGTTCAGATTTTACAACCTATAGCTACCAGCCATTGGCAGATGACAATCTGCTTCGCTTGCACTACAAGCGTGAGGATGGAAAATACGACGGATGGGGTGTCTGGGCTTGGGGTGATACATCAGCTTCATTTGAAAAATGGCCGAGCGATGCCTTAGATTTCACTGGGCGTGATGATAAAGGTGTTTATCTAGATATTCCTCTTTCAAAAGGCAAAGCTTCAAATATTGGCTTTTTACTCGTTAATCAAAAAGATGATCAAGCACCGGGAAATAAAACAAAAGACCTAGCATTTGCTGATCGTGAAAATCACAGTCATATCTTTATTACAGCAGGTGATGACGCTGTCTATACAAATCCGTATGGTGTTGCAACACAGACCACACAAGATTTCAGTAAGGCAACACCTGGTCAAGGTGGCATCACAGTCTCAGCTAGTAGTTACCGACCATTCCACTACAATGAAACAGGTCTCATTGACCTTTCTGTTACCAATCCTAATCAGGTAAAAGTAACACGCATGGAGGTTGATACAAAAGCTATTGGTGGTGGTGTGATTGAAGTATCAAGTGAACTTAATCGCGTTACGATTACGGCCTCTTCAACCACGGTAGCAGGCAATTATGAGTTACCAGTTCGAGTTTATGATGAAAATAATGGTTACTATGATACCAAGGTAACTGTGACTGTTAAAGAGCGTAACAAAGCAAAAGGTGAGCGCGACTGGGACGAGCAAGTCATCTATTTTATGGTGACGGATCGTTTTAACAATGGGGATTCTTCTAATGATGATGCTAAAGTGCTGTCATCTGTAAAAAATAAAGCGGGTGCTTATCAAGGTGGCGATTTTAAAGGTGTTACGAATAAGTTAGATTATTTGAAGCAACTAGGGGTATCTTCAATTTGGATTACACCAATTGTTGAAAATGTTTCTGAAAATTTTGGAACAGAAAAAGATGGTGAATACTATGCTTACCATGGTTATTGGGCTAAAAATTTTGAAAAATTGAACCCACATCTAGGAACTTTAAAAGACTTCCACACCTTGATTGATGAAGCTGCAGCGCGTGGTATCAATATCATCGTTGATGTGGTGTTGAATCATCCTGGTTACGGAACAACTGAGCAGTTTTCAGGGTTAGTTAGAAAACCAGAAGAAGAAATTTCAGGAGATGACCAAAAAGGCTCCTTGTCAAACCTTCCTGATTTTAAAACAGAAGAAATGGCTGTGCGTCAACAATTGGTCAACTGGCAAACCGCATGGTTAAAAACAGCAACGACACCAAAAGGAAATAGCATCTATGGTTTTCGTGTTGACACGGTGAAACATGTTGATGATGTGACCTGGCAACATTTTAAAAATGAATTGGCTCTAAAAGACCCGGACTTCCATTTAGTTGGAGAATCTTGGGGAGCAAACTATAAAGACACTAAGGGTGATTTAGGAACAGGAACTATGGATAGCCTTCTTGACTTTGGCTTTAAAGAGATTGCTAAATTGGCTATTGGTGGACGGCTAAAAGCTGCTAATGAAGAGTTGAACGCTCGCAATGATGTGCTTTCTAGCAATTACACCTTGGCACAATTTCTAGGAAGTCATGATGAAGACGGGTTCTTGTATAGTATTGGCGGAGATGAAGGCAAGCTAAAACTAGCTGCAAGCCTTTTATTGACAGCTAAAGGTCAACCTGTGATTTATTATGGGGAAGAGTTGGGACAAAGCGGAGCTAATAACTGGCCAGTTTATGATAATCGTTATCTTTTTGATTGGGATAAGGTCGCAACAAGCTCAGTGCTCAGCCATTACCAAAAACTTCTTGCCTTTCGAAATGCGCATAGTGAATTGATGGCAAGAGGTAATCGTTCAACAGTTGCTGCCAATGATAGCCAGCAATGGCTTTTAGCAAAACGTGAGACAGATAAAGACGCTGCCTACATGCTCTACCAATTAAAAGACCAAGTACAAACCTTGCAGTTAGAAGTCAGTGAACAAGCAATAGTCACAGATGCCTATGGTCAGAAATCTTATCAAGCGACTCAAGATAGTTCAGGAAAATGGTTTGTTACGGTAGAGGTTCCAAGCCTTTCAGATGGTGGTACGATGCTTTTGACCACAAGCGCTGGAAACATTGTCGGAGTTACTAGTCCAACGACTGATGAAGCTCCAATTGCTGAAAATACCCTTCGTATTCACTTCAAGAAATTACCAAGTGATGATGTGAAATCACTTGGCTTATGGACTTGGGGTGATGTGGAAACACCTTCTGAAAAGGTAGCAGCTTGGCCAACAGGTGCGACAAGCTTCGTAGATGCTAAAGAAGACGATTACGGTTACTATCTTGATGTTAAATTGGTTGATGCTAACCGCTCCAAAGTTTCTTATCTGATTAACAATGTGGGTGGGGCTAACCTGACTGGGGATAAATCCATTGACATCATTAGTCAAGAGATGAATGAGGTTTGGCTAGACGAGGACTTCAAAGCCCACTATTATCGTCCACAGGCTAAAGGAACCATTCGTATCAATTATTTCCGTACAGATGGTAATTACGATAAGAAAGCCCTATGGTTGTGGGGCAGTGCAGCTTCATCAATAACAGATCGATTAGGTTCTTGGCCAAACGGTGTTGATTTTGAAAACAAAGGAAAATACGGTGTCTACATTGATGTGCCGTTGGCTAATTTTGATGAACTTGGTTTCTTACTTCTTGATGAAAGTAAGGATGGCGATGCTGCGAAAATCAATCCTAATAATTACAGTTTTAAAGATTTACAAACGCACACACAAATTTTCTTAAGAAATGAGGATCCAACCATTTATACCAATCCATATTTTACAAATCTTGTTCGTGTCACTGGTGCCACTCAATTAAGCCAAAGTCAGATTGAAGCAACCTTTAGCACCCTGGAAGAGATTGATAGCGCAAGCTTGTTGCAAGAGCTTAAAGTAACCAATCAAGCTGGTAACGCAATCGCTGTTACAGATGTTGAACTGGATACAGTAGGTAAAAAAGTTATTTTGACTGGTGATTTCAAGGAAAACTTGGCACCGTTTAAAGTGGCCTACCATTCAGATAGCGTGATGACACGCCAAAGTTGGCAGTATAAAGACGCTCTTTATGCCTATGATGGTGAGTTGGGGTCACGTGTTAAAAATGCTGGTAAAACAGTTGAGATGACCTTGTGGTCACCGAGTGCAGATGGCGTCTCTGTAGTTATTTATGACAAAGAAAATCAGACTAAAGTGTTAGGTGAAGTAGCCATGGTCGCTTCTGAAAAAGGAACTTGGCAATTATCACTGACTGAGCAAAATGATTTGGGCATTTCAGATTATCGTGGTTATTATTACCATTATAAGATTAGCCGAGATGGCAAAGAAATTCTTGTGTTAGACCCATATGCCAAATCGTTAGCGGCTTGGAACAGTGATTTGGCTAGTGATGATAATCCTGCGTCTAAAGTAGCTAAAGCGGCATTTGTAGATCCAAGTTCAATTGGGCCAAAAGTTAGCGAAGCTAAGATAAAAGGTTATACTAGTCGTGAAGATGCTATTATTTATGAAGCACATGTGCGTGACTTTACATCAGATCAAGCTCTTGAAGGGAAATTATCACATCCGTTTGGCACCTTTTCAGCCTTTATCGAAAAATTGGATTACCTTAAAGACCTTGGTGTGACCCACATTCAACTTCTACCAGTAATGAGTTATTATTTTATCAATGAACTGGCAACACGTGAACGTATGACGACGTACGATTCTAGTGATACCAACTACAACTGGGGATATGACCCACAAAGTTATTTTGCCTTGACAGGCGCCTATTCGACAGAACCTCAAAATGCTGAGAAACGCATTGCTGAATTTAAAGAGTTGGTCAATGCCATTCACGAACGTGGTATGGGGATTATCTTAGATGTCGTTTATAATCACACGGCAAAAGTCAATCTTTTTGAAGATTTAGAACCAAATTATTACCATTTTATGGATGCTGAAGGTAAGGCAAAATCAAGTTTTGGCGGTGGTCGTCTTGGAACAACACATCACATGAGTCGCAGAGTGTTGATTGATTCGATTAAGTATTTGGTATCTGAGTATAAAGTAGATGGTTTCCGTTTTGATATGATGGGGGATCATGATGCTGAAAGTATTGAACTAGCCTTTAAAGCTGCGCAAGCCATTAATCCAAACATCTTAATGCTGGGTGAGGGTTGGGTAACTTACACAGGTGACGCTAATGATGAGCGTCAACCAGCAGATCAAACATGGATGAAGTTGACAGATACCGTGGCCTCTTTTTCTGATGATATTCGTAACCAGCTAAAATCAGGGTATCCAAATGAAGGAACCCCTGCCTTTCTGACAGGTGGTGCGCGTGATATTAGAACAATCTTCAAAAATATTAAAGCGCAGCCAACGAATTTCACCGCAGACGATCCAGGTGATGTGATTCAATACATTGCAGCTCATGACAATTTGACCTTGTTTGACATCATTGCACAATCTATTAAGAAAGACCCATCAATTCCTAAGAATAATGCTGAAATTCACCGTCGCTTGCGTTTAGGAAATCTGTTGATTTTGACGTCTCAGGGCACACCATTTATCCACTCTGGTCAAGAGTACGGACGGACTAAGCAATTTAAGGATGAGGCCTATAAAGAGCCTGTTTCAGCAGAACTGGTACCAAATAAATCACATCTATTGACTGATAAGGATGGCAAACCATTTGTGTATCCTTACTTTATCCATGACTCCTACGATTCAACGGATGCCATTAACCATTTTGACTGGACAAAAGCAATCGATGCTCAGCTTTTCCCTGAAAATACAAAAAGTCAAGCATATACAAAAGGGTTGATTGCTTTAAGGAAATCAACAGATGCCTTCCGTCTCAAAGATTTGGCAAGTGTTGATAAACAGGTTACTTTGTTAACAATTCCTGGGGAAAATGGCATAGCAGAAAATGATTTGGTTATTGGCTATCAAGTAAAAGCAAGTAATGGTGATACCTATGCTGTTCTGGTAAATGCTGACGCTAAAGAACGAGTGATTACCTTGACAGATGATTTCAAGGCTCTGAGAGAAGCAGAAGTGATTGCCGATGGTGAACAAGCGGGTGTTATTGCGATTGATAATCCTGTTGGCATGGCATGGACAGAAAAAGGAATTCGCTTGAATGCTCTAACAGCAACCATTTTACGCCTGAAAGCTAAAAAAGATGAAACAACCTCTCTTGAATTAATAGATGCTGCTACGGGAGTACGTGTCTTGATAGGTGACAATGAAACTGTACCAGCTGCCGGGCTCAAAATTACTCACCTAGAACCAACAGCAGACCAGATACCATCAATCTTAAAAGGCATAGATTTTGATCTTTATGATATTGAAGTGGTAGATAGCACAGGTCGTGTTTTAGAGATAACGGCGCCAGCTCGCGTTTTCTTGCCAACTGACTCTGGTAAAAAAGTTAAAGCAGTTGTTTACTTACCAAATGGACAAACAGCAGAAGAGCTTAACTTTACAGAGGTTGTCTATGATAATCAAGTCGGTGTTGTCTTTACCGCAGAGCATTTTAGCCACTATGGTATCGTTTATCAGATGATGACTAACACTTCTGTGACGACACAAGATAACTCACAAAAACAAGAATTAGAGAAAGAACTATCTGATAATGGTTCACAACCAGTTCTAGAGCAAGTTTCTCAAGTTGTTTCTCGTAATGTAACTGAACAAGTGTCGCCTTCAGAAACGTTACCAAACACTGGAGACGACAATAGCATTTATCTTGCCTTAGCAGGATTAGCACAAGTACTAACACTAGGCGGTGTACTTGTCAAAAAACATCGACAAGATTAAAAATGAAATGTCTCAGTGACTATAAACAAAACTGAAGCTGGATTATTCGAAGCCACTGAAAAAGTAAGCATCTTAACTTGAATAATATTCATTCAAAATCAAAATTAGCAGTTTAAGTCAAATCAAGAACCAATAAATGGCTTGATTTACCAGAGCTTCTTTCGTCATGGTGGTATTCTTATCGAGAGTTTACTCTTGATAAGAACGGACTTTTTGAGACCTAGGCTCAAAAAGTAGCAATGAAACTCCGTAGGAGGTTGCTTGCGTCCGCACCTTTTTAGAAAGAAGCAAAAAAGTAATTTTTGAATTTGGTTAAGTATAAAAAGAAAAACCGAAGAATCTTTCTGTAATTGGAGCATGTCCCTCGGTTCTTTTTACCGAAATTATGACTTCCTTCCTACTCTAGTTTTTCTCTTATATGAGAAATGGATTATAACTGAAATTAGTTTATATAAAACTACGTATTTAAAGCTTAAACGAGTATAACAAATCGGACAAAAAATCTAGCTATGGAGATTTTTAGGTGTGATTTTGACAAGAGCCCATATTTGAGGTATAATACCCAAAACATCAATAAACCTTTAAGACGTCCAGAGAGGCGGCAAGGTTGGAAAATGTAGCAGAAAAAGTGTTCAGCTGTTTATTTTGGAGCTTGATGCAGTTGTTGATTAGAAACTTTAAAGTTGAGAGTGCACATTCTAATCAATGCTGCAGAGTTTGGTGTGAAATTGTTCTAGGGATAGTTTCAGCTAGAGCCTAAAAATAGATAGTAAAAGAGATCAATGTTTTCATATTGATTTTAATGATATTTTTACCTACTATCGACCTTGTCTCAATCACGGACAAGGTCTTTTTTGCATATAGAAAGTGAGGTTATTATGGGCTTTGATTATGATAAAGAGGTTATTTTAAAAGAAGTGATGACGATTGTTAGTCAGCGTGAAATTGCACCATCTATTTTTGAAATGATTTTAACAGGTGACTTGGTTCAACAGATGAAAGCAGGACAGTTTTTACATATACGTGTGCCAGATCCTTCAAAATTATTGCGTCGTCCTATTTCGATTTCTGAGATTGATAAGGAAAAGGGGCAAGTAACCATTGTTTATCGAGTTGAGCGTGCAGGGACAGCAATTTTATCTCAGCTTAAAGCAGGAGATAAGCTTGATGTGATGGGACCTCAGGGAAATGGTTTTGATTTATCGGTTGTAGAAAATGGTCAGACAGCTCTCCTTATCGGAGGAGGAATCGGCGTACCTCCACTTGTTGAAACAGCTAAGCAATTATATGAGAAAGGCGTAGAAGTTATTTCAGTGATTGGTTTTGCCAATAAAGATGCTGTTATTTTAGAAGAAAAGCTGCGCCAGTATGGTGATGTCTATGTCACGACAGACGATGGAAGTTACGGAATCGAGGGCTATGTATCGACTGTCATTGATACATTTGATTGGACAGCGGATGCTATTTACAGTTGTGGTGCACCAGGTATGCTCAAATATGTTGATCAACGATTTGAAAATCACCCACATGCTTTTCTATCTATGGAAGAACGCATGGCTTGTGGTATGGGAGCTTGCTATGCCTGTGTTATTCATCTAAAAAATGAAACAGATGCTGCTAATAAAAGAGTTTGTGAAGATGGTCCAATCTTTCCAACTGGGACTATTGTTTTATAGGAGGTTTTATGTCTAAACGTTTACAGATTTCATTACCCGGTCTTGACTTGAAAAATCCAATCATTCCTGCTTCTGGTTGTTTTGGTTTTGGTCAAGAATACGCTAAATATTATGATCTTAATCAACTCGGTTCGATTATGATTAAAGCAACAACAGCGCAGCCTCGTTTTGGTAATCCGACACCTCGTGTTGCTGAAACACCATCCGGTATGCTCAATGCCATTGGGCTTCAAAATCCGGGAATTGATGCAGTTTTGGCAGAAAAATTACCATGGCTAGCTCAGCATTTTCCTGATTTACCTATTATTGCCAATGTAGCAGGATTTTCAAATGAAGAATATGCCTATGTGTCTGGGAAAATCTCCAAAGCACCAAATGTTAAAGCCATTGAGCTGAATATCTCATGTCCCAATGTTGACCACGGGAATAACGGTTTATTGATTGGGCAAGTCCCAGAATTGGCTTACGCAGCCGTAAAAGCAAGTGTTGAAAATTCTGACGTCCCAGTTTATGTCAAATTAACCCCAAGCGTTTCTGATATTACAATGGTAGCTAAGGCAGTCGAAGATGCGGGAGCAACAGGCTTTACCATGATTAATACCTTAGTCGGAACACGATATGATTTGAAAACGAGAAAACCAGTCATTGCCAATGGTCAAGGTGGTATGTCTGGTCCAGCGATTTTTCCAGTAGCACTCAAATTAATTCGTAAAGTGGCACAAATGACAGATCTTCCAATCATCGGTATGGGTGGTGTGGATTCAGCAGAAGCTGCGCTTGAAATGATGATAGCAGGTGCTTCGGCAATCGGCGTTGGAACAGCTAATTTTACAGATCCCTATGCCTGTCCTAACATCATTGCAGACCTGCCTAAAGTGATGGATAAATATGGCATTTCGGATTTAGAGACCCTAAGAAAAGAAATGCGACAAGAACTGAGAGAGAGACTTTGTTAAATCTCCTGTTCCTTGTGCTTTCTTGTAATGATTATGTACATTGAAGTTACAACGTTGATGTTTCTGTAGTAGTAGC
The DNA here is from genome assembly GCF_003686955.1 of Streptococcus hillyeri. GTDB lineage: Bacteria > Bacillota > Bacilli > Lactobacillales > Streptococcaceae > Streptococcus > Streptococcus hillyeri. The sequence continues at coordinate 866 of NZ_RCVM01000018.1, read as the reverse complement.
GAATAGTAAATTTATACTCATCCAAAATCAAAATTAGCATTTTAGAACCTCTAATACTTTTGATGGACTACCGAACGAAGTGAGGCTAAAATGTTTCTTTCGCTATAGTGGTATTCATATCAGTGACACTGTCCAGTGGACAGTGTCAGCCTGAACTTAGAAATCAAAAAGCGAGGGGAATTTGTTTGATATGAACGGATTTTTGGGAGAACTACAGAAATTGAAAGTCAATTTCGTAGTAGTTCCCCCGCAAGGATGATTAGGGTGGACGCTGTCGAGTAGTCGACAAGTACATCCAATCATCTACTGCGATAGAGATAAGCTCAAATCTAGCAATGAAACTCCGTAGGAGTTTTGATGTTGACTTTGTCAACTCTATTTCCCACCTCAAAAGGTTCCCCAAACCTTATCGACTGTGACGAACTCTGTTCGTCTTATTTCCCACCCCCAAAGGTCTCCCAGACCTTTGGAGCGTCCGCACTTTTAAGAAAGAAACAAAAAGTAATTTTTGATTTTTGTTAAGTATTAAACGTTATAGTAATTCATGACTAACTAGTCGCAAATTTTGAAAGAATTATAAACATTATATAAAAATATGCACCACCCACAAAATAGACGATAAATAAAAAAATGCACATTTAATGTAACTTGAGTATTTTTTAAAGCTATTTAAAGAAGAAACTGCGCATAAAAGGTATTAAATATGCATAAAAGTTCTTGTTAAAAGTTTGAAATGTGATATAATTTAGAATGGATTTAATAACCAATTTTTTCAGAGGGGGTGTTGACTGTTTGGGGAGATATAAGTATTTCATCATATTAGTGATTGCCATGCTTATAGTTGTAGTTGGGGGAGTTGTCCTCAC
>NZ_RCVM01000017.1 GCF_003686955.1 Streptococcus hillyeri | reverse complement strand
ATGAGTCTGCGTCGTAAGAAATATGCCCTAAGTCTGTCCTTTGACAAGTATTTAAAACAATTGCTTTAGGGCAAAAAACTTTCAACACTTGCAAAATGGAAATAGAAGATTTCATGCGTTTGTCGTGGCGAATGAGAGTAAAAAAATAAGGCCAGGGAGACTTCCGAAACCTCACACAATTTTATTTTCTCTATTTAATGCAACAGATGATTCAAAACCGTCCAGTAAGGACTGTTCATCCCATTGGACCTTAATTAGCAGCCATCTATCAATAGCAACTAGAAAAATGAGCTTGTCTCATAAAAACATATCCTAAGTGTAGCAATAAACCAACTACTTCAACCTTCAATTTTGACGTATAAAAAGTAGCTCCCAACCTTATCACTAGATTCAAGGAATAAGCTCATTAAATTGAAAAATTAAAACAAAAAAATGACCTAAAGGTCAAAGATATTTTCAATAAAATTTGAAATCCGTTGGCAAATGGTGGGCAAACACCCTCAAAACCTTGATAAATCAAGGGGATATAAGGAGAGGAGGGGATAAAACACCCTTTTTTCTCTCCTTTTGTATTTCTGATATATTGATATTAACAAGTTTTTGATATAAAAACAACAATAAAACACATAAACCTAAAACAAGTTGACGGGTGTTTGGCGGGTGCTTACATTACTTATAAACCTTCCATATCAAAATTATCAAGAACCAACAAAATCAAGGGTTTGGACACATCCCCCAGACAATTCAACGACTATGGACATGGTCTTTTTTTATTGCGCTCAAAATAAAAAAACCCCCAGCAATTGCTGAGGGCAGTTGTCTTATTGAAAGGATGTCCTTTCTTTTTTTATTTAGCTAATTTAGCAAATTCCTCTTCTGAGACGACAACATTCTTGATGTTAGCTTTTGATGTTGTTACGACAAGCACCTCTTCCGCTTTCCCATCTTCAGTGTGCTTCGCAAAATCCACTTCTACGCCTACAAAAAAGTCAAGTTGCCCGTTGTCCATGACGATATAGCCATGCACATGATACTTGCTGTAAGAGCCTTTGTGGTCACTAGCTCGCACAGTGAGTTTATAAGAGCCATCGGTTTGCTTAGCAGCATCATACCACTTGAGGTCATCTTGACCGTTTTCCTCGGTCCAAGTCGGCAATTTGACAGCTTTAATGCCGTTGCTGTTGGAGAGGCTTGTGACCGTGACAGTAAAGGCACCTTTTTACCAGTCTTTTGCGACTGAGATAGCCCCTTTGCTAGTTGACTGGTCTAGGACAACATACTTATCTCCGATAAAGTATTTTTGACCGCTTGATGATACCAAGTAAACATGTGAGATGTACTTACCTTTTTCGTTTTTGTGCTCACTTGCCTTAACTGTGTACTTATAAGAGCCATCTGCTTGCTTGGTGGCCTTGTGCCAAATCAAATCGTCTTGACCCTTATCAGAGGTCCATGTTGGCACTAGCACCTCTTTAAGACCGGATGGTGCTTTGATTTGACTGATGACAACGTCGTAGCTGAGCGTTTTTTGATTGATGCTGCTGATAGCAATTTGAGCGGTTGGTTTAAGCTCTGCCTTTGGCTTAGACTGCGCTGCAATCATAGCCTCAACAGTTTTACCAAAGCTGGCAAAGTACTTGATGCGCTGGATAAAGTACGCTTTAACGCTTGCCGTTGAGTTGCCGTGCAAAGCCATTGATCGGTGCGGACAGCTCGTAGGAACAAACTCATGATGTAGCTTGACGGTATTGCTGTCAATTGGCAATCCGTAAAAAAGGAGGTCCTCCGCAGCTTGCATAAGGGTCATGTCCTCGTTTGCTAAAAATTCGGCGTCATTTGCAGACATTGATTGACATACCTCATAGCCGATATAGCTACCGTTACCAGTCGCATGACCAGTATGCCAAGCCACGTTAAAGGTGTCAACGACACGAGCGATACAGTTACGATCAATATAGTAGTGTGCGATGCCTAGTGCTTTATCACGAGGACCAAGCCAGTTAACATACTGCTCAGCAGTCATGCTACCAGCGTCGTTGTGGATAACAACGCCAGCGATTTTTGACATACGACCTGCGTTTAGTAGTGATACGTTGATTTTTTTGACCATGATTAGTTTCCTTTCCACGCCTCGTTAGCTTGTTTGACAGCTGACTCGATAAATAGATTTAGGTCATCGTCTGACATGTGAATATTGTATTTTTGTAGCTCTGATGAAATCTGAGTTTTGGCATGCGCTAACTTATCAGCTCCCTTGTAGCCTGTTTCTGCTGCAACTTGCTCCACAGCGTTGACTGCGTTCCACGCTAAAATTTCAGCAATCTTGACAGCTTTTTCACCGCCTTTTTTAATCAGATAGCCCTTGATAGCTTGCACTGCAATTACAACCCACATAGCCAAAATCCCCAAAAATGAGCTGATGATGATATCTGTAATTTGTGTCATGTTACTCCTCCATTTTTAGTTGTTCGTATTGTTCTATAAGCTTATCAATATATCCGTTACCGCCAAGAGCTTTGTAATTTTTGTGCATTCGGCCAATGAGCTTGTACTCTTCCGATGTCGTATTGCCTCGCTCTAAAGCATGTTTGATGTCTCGCTCAAGTCTGAGATACATCGTTGATAGATGAGCTTCGTCGTGCAAATCTAGCTTAGATTGCACATTTTTTAGTACTTCATTGTTGCTATCTGCTGTTGCATTAAGCTGATTGATACTCTCACGTTGCTCGTCTAATCCAGTTTTAATCTCGTTAAACTGACTCTTGCTGAGGTTATTTGAGCGAGAAGCCATATAACCAAAGGCACCTGTGGCGATAACACCAATGGTAGGAGCAAGCGCCCCTACCATGTCCAAAACTTGTTGTGGCATTATCTACCTCGCATTACTCTTGTACTTTTTCGGTTGGGTCAGTCCAGTCAGGATTTCCATTTTCATCAAATTTCATGATATAAAATTCTTCGTTAAAGAGGTCTGCTACGTTGATAGTAGTCGTTGTTCCACCCCAAGGATTAAACGCCCAAACTGTCTCAACTTCCACCAGTTGACGTTTACCTTTAACAACTGCTGGACGTTTCTGCACATCACGATACATGTAAAAGTCATTGTTGGCGTTTTTGCAGCGGATAAACTCGCCGTTTTCTTTCATGTAATGCAAAGCAGTCGCCAAGTCAAAAGGTTCAGTGATAGCGTTAATGTCAAGTAATGTGTTTTCTGTTGTTTGTGTCATGATTATTCTCCTTTTTCTGTTTCGTCTGGTTGTGTTTGTGTATCAAGCAGAGCTTCTAACTCTGCCTTTTGTTGGTTTAACAAATTAATATTTTTTTGTGCTTCTGTCAGCTGGATAGCTAACAAATTTTTAGTCGTTGATTCTTCGACAAGTTTCGCTGTCAAATCATTTACAGTCAAGCGTAACGCTTGATTAAGCTGTTGGTCTTGGTTCATTTTGTCTTCCTATTTGATGGTATTCCATGTTTCGATAACATCACCACGACCGGTGATGTTGACTAAGTGTTTAAAGTTTGTGTTGAATTGCTGTAGGACCTCCTTCAAGCTAATATAGTTTGTGGCTGTTCTGAACAAATAAACATCACCGATGTTCAGTTTTGAACTAGGTCTGTCACTTGTACGGTGAGCATCTATGTCTAGTTTCCCTGGCAAGGTATTGATATCCCATCCATCCGAATCTTCATAAGCAGAGCTAGCCAGTCTGACCGTATCACCTACAACATCAATCGAATCATCCTGAGCGCCATTCCAAGCCCTAATTCCTACAAAGCCGCCGTCGTTTGATGACTCTGTTCCATTTCTGTTTGACCCAATTACAGTAACTCCTACTCTCCTACTACTTGATGTTCCAGTAGCGAATTTTACAAATTGGGTAGGATACCCACTCAAAATCCGCTTAAGTGCAGCCTGGTCAGTATAGTAAAGGATTTGACCATTGTTTAACTGGATTTGCATAGCATTGTTAATAGCTTTGAGTATACCGCCTGAAATCTGATTAGCTGACATAGTAACAGATTGCACTTGCGTGATAAAAGCATTTTTTGCAAAGAGCTGTTTGAGGTAAGCCTCGTTGGCCATCAGTTTGTTAAACAAAGCCTGATCAACGACGAGCTTGTCAGCAGTGACCGAGTTAGCGGCTAAAATTGCTGCAGTAACTGACCCTGACTCAAAATTAGCCGTTTTTAGCTTATCAATCATCGCAGACTTGATTACGGCATTATCAATGAGCGTTTGTCCTGTGATGTGTGTCAGACCTCCATCAATACGATTAGTACCGTTTGCTAAAAGGTTGATTTGATTAAGCACCGTACCAGCGCTAGTCAGATTTTTAACTGCCCAAGAGCCAGCGAGTTGACTCATTTGGGATTTAAGACCATCCGCTCCAGTGACTTCCTGCACTAAGCCCTTAGCCGTCTCAATTGCTTGATAAATGTCACCACCAGCCACAATCGACCGCTCAAACTTACTAGCGGACTGAATAGCTTGGGAAATACTTGAGCCGTCACCGATAAGGCGCTTGTGAGCATCTACGGTGTCTTTGACCGTGTTAAATCCGGTAACTGCTGATAGCTCTTTTGCAGATGGACCCCACGGTTGCTCAAGACGACCCTCAAGTAATTGATAGCCTGCAACGCTAAAACCTCCGACGTCACTAGCCATAATAGCAAATCTCGCTCTGATTTTGCCTGAGCGCGTTGGGACAAAGTGCAATGTAAACCGTTTAAAATCAGTACCAATACCGTCAATATGATGGTTACGTCGGGTTGTACTTGTGATATTGTCACTACCATCGTTATATAAGTAAAAGTAGACAGTGCCCGTTGTTTGTTTGGCGACATATGCGCTAAAAATGTACTCTTTACCAGATTCTACTTGCCAGGTTAGCGTCGGCGATGCCTTGTTACCACTTTGCCAAGTCAACACATCCGCTCCTGCGACAGTACGACCGTCTAGTCCCCAATTGCCATCAATCAAAAAGTGAGACCCGCTAAAATCCTTTGTCCCGTCTACGAGATTGACGCTTGTTGACGTTGGTATCAGTGCTTTTGTCTCAGTAATCTTACGCTCAAAACTGCCTGCAGTTTCCGTCACAAGGTTTTGTACAGTCGTTGTTGTTGCATAAGGTTGCAACGCAGAGGCTGTGATATAGCCACGACCAGCAATGTTGCTATCAACCTGTGATTTTGTTTGATAGCCTCTGTCTGTTATAGCTTGCTCAACCTGCGTCCTAGTCAGTCGTTTAGCAAGCTCACCCGCTTGAGTTGTGATATCTGTCTCAAGTTGTGTCATACGACCAGTTAGGCTGTCAAATTGACTAGCGCTTACAACGTCTCTCAACTGACTTACTGTCTGCTCTCTAAACGTTTTTAACTGACTTACATCTCCAGCAGTTGTCTGAGTTTGACGTGATATCTCTGCAAGGTTTTGCTCTACTGTTTGCTTGTATAAAGCTTGCTCTGCAATGATATCTAAGTCGGACTCCCTGTAATCTCCAGATACTGCGCCTTGTACAAGCATAAATCCGCCAGTCATCATCCAGCCTGCATCACTTGCTAACATGGCAAACCGTGGTCTGATTTTACCGTTTCGCGTTGGTATAAAAGTTATTTTAAAACGCTGGATTTCCGGTCCAACGTTTTCGATGATTGTCTCGCGAGGTGTAGTGCTTGTGATGTGATGATGCCGCAAATCGTACAAATAAAAGTACAATCGACCAACGTTTTCTCTTGCAATATAAGCTGTAAATGTATACGTCATATTAGCCTTGACATCAATTTCGATGATGGGGCTGTTTTTATTTCCTGATGTCCAACGTTTAAAGGTAAACGGATAACCACTAACAGTGACATCTTCGAGTGTTGCACCATCCGTATACCAACCATTGCCAGACATCGTCCGCGAGCTCGGAATAAGATTGTTTGTTCCAATTGAAAAATTTTCATACCTCGTCGTCAGTCCAGCTATACCATCCTCTACGACCTTAGTCCGCTCGCTCACATTAACAATCTGCCCAGTCTGATCATTGACTGTCTTAGATAGCTCTGTGAGCGTCGTTTTTGTGCTATTGGCTAGCTGTTCTACCGCAGATGTCCTGCGTGTCAATTGCTCTTGTGCGCTAGCTTGTGTAAGCAATTGTTGCGCCTGTTGAGCGAGTTGTCCATCTAAAGACTGTCTAGCTGATGCAATCAGTCTAATTGCCTCTGCGATAGCGTCCACTTTTGCTTGCGTGCCAATTTGTTGCGCTTGCTGGGCTATCGTTTTAGCGTCAGTCGCTTGTGCACGGATGTCAGAGACTTGTTGCTCTTGTGCTGCTTTGTTAGCTTGATACTCGCGTTCAAAAGTGTCAAATTCTTGCGAGATGTCCTGACGGATAGTATCCGCATAAACCTCAGCGTCAGCCTTAGCTTTTTCGATATCATCATTAATTGCTTCGACGCGCTTGTTAAACTCAGCGTCAAAAGCAGCGTTAGCATTTTTTACGGCACGCTCGACAGCAACATCCTGAACTGAGGCACTCGCTCCAAGTATTGCATCAGCAGCATTAGACAAGCCACTGGACACCCCAGAGCCTCCAACCCCTGGTTTGTCGTCAAAGGTAATAAAAATGTACTCTTCTGTCAGAGCGTTGAACTCATAAGCAATAGCCTTCTTGTAGAGGTCAGCATTATGTTTTCTGCTTTTGAGGTTGACTGTATCGCCCAGATGGACTACTTGCCCGTCAAGCTCATAGGCTTCAATCTCGATAGCGTCCGAAACCTTGTCAACATCTTCATGTTTGAATTTAGCTTCAGCCCATTTCTTTAATTCCTCAACGGTCTTTAGGTCATTGTTCTGATACTCTTTTTCATTGATGTAAGGATAATTTCCGATAAGTGGACTATCTACCGTTACAGTCAAAACTGTATCTTCTTCAGCTCCCTCAGCTTTAAAAGTTGACCGTGCATGAATCCTAGTCACAACACCTTGAGAGTTTTTGGTACGCTGATAGGACTTGAGGTTTTTGTGTGTCGTGATGACAACTCCACGGTCAGCACCACGACTACGCTTGATAGATAGAGCAAAGTTATCACGGACAAGCTCACCCTCCCACGTTCCAACAATGCTGTGCTTTCCATCCATAAGGACAGAGTAGAGCGTTTTTGCTTCGTCAGTGTTAAAGGTCCTGTTGTCCGTGATATCGCTAGTAAAGGAAAAATCTCCCAAACCAGTCTTTGCATTTTGCACCATCTGAGATAAGGCCATAGCACAGCCTTGTCCAACCACAGAGACAGGCTTAATTGACCGCTGCATGACATCATCAGTAATATGATAGGCTGTGATGTCCATACTGTCGTCGTTTTCGACAGGTTTTTTAATGCGAAAAAGCTGAGCACCTAAGACAGGTGTTGGAGCCTTAATCAGCATATCTTCTTGGATAAGTTGATAAATGCCTGAGTCGGTAATCGGATAGCGAACCGTGAGCATAAAGTCTCCATTGGTTTCTTCTTTGACAATGGCAGAGCTAGCCTCATGTAACGGTATGCCATTCCATTTGACCGTCTTAACGTCTTTATCAAGTAAAAAAAGCAATTATGCCCACCCCCAAACAATTTCAAATTTTAACGATGTAATACCTGGACCAAGTACAACCCCAATTGGCTGACCCTTGCTTGCATCAACTGTGATAAAATCACCGCTCCACTTAATGAGCTTACCACTAGCTGTTTTAAAGCTAGGATTATTAGGATCATTGACCATTACCAGCGATTCCGAAAGCTTTTCAAGTCGTATCACTTGGTTATCTATCGTAAACGATGTCTCAGAGGCACTCTGACCCACCACTGTAATTTTTGGAAAAGCAAGAGCTGACCCTTGCACCCTCAAGACCCCATTCCCAGTCAATGTCTGGGTATCAGTGGTTTTGAAAAACTTGGTGGGGTGGCAAGTAAAGGTTACCTTGGTCACGTAAAGACCAGGTTTCTCTTGTTCCGCATCAGTGGCGCTTGCCTTGTAGCACCAGAGCCTTGTAGTCTTCACACGCTCATTCTCCAACCAAAACTTCTCACGAATGAAAAGGCTCATGAATTGATTGAGCTGTTCTTCAGTAGGCTTGACTAGATAGATGGTGTAGGCCTTCTTGACAAATTCACGGTGCTTGTTGGTTTGAACAATCGCCCCACTAATGCCATCATGTTCCAAAAGATTTGTCTTACTATCCCCCAACGTCACAGAAGGAGAGTCATGAACAATTACCTTAAATGGAAAAGACGATGTTTTCACACCGTCAATAACTAACTCATTATGTTTAATCATGCTAGCCCTCCTTTCAGTTGTGTTTTACGTTGTAGCTCATCAGCGATACGCTGAGCAACTTGATTAGCAATCTTGGTGATATCAGCTTCCTCACGGACAACATTGCCTGTGATGGTGATGTTAATGGTTGGTGTACTGCCTCCCATTGTCTGAGCAATACCACGGCCAATTGCTCCGAGTGTCTTATCATTAAGTGGTAAGATAGCTTCATTACCTGCCTCACCACCAACCATAAGATTGTTACCGTTCATACCAAATGCTGTCGGCTTAGTCAAAATACCACCCTTGGCATACCATTCGATGCCAATTTTAGGCACTCCACCTTTCAGCCAGTCAAGTGGGTTGGCTGACCCAGAGATAGAAAAGTGTGGCAGTGGAATGTGTGGCCAACGAATTTGAAAGTTGAACAGACCCTTGATGGCATTGATAGCATTCGAGACTGCATCTTTGGCGCCATTGATAGCATTAGAAATACTATTCTTTATGCCATTCCAGATGTTTGAAACCGTGTTTGATATCCCATTGAGGATGTTGCTGACGGTTCCTGAGATAGAATTCCAAATGTTTGAAATCGTTCCAGATATACCACTCATCACATTTCCGATATAAGATTGAATAGCGGATAGGATTGTTTGAACAATGCTCTGAATACCATTCCAGACAGTTGAGAATACTCCCTTTATCGTTTCCCAAGCACCAGACCAGTTTCCGTTGATGATCTGCATGACTGCTGTGATAATGCCCAGGACAACGTTAATGGCCGTTTCAACAACCGTCTTGATAACTTCCCAAACTGTTGAGATGACCAATTGAATGTTGTTCCAACTAGCTTCAATAAGCGGACCAAGTATGCTCATGACAGTCTGAATAACGGATTGAATGGCATTCCAAATTGTCTCAGCGGTTGCTCGAATCAATTCCTGATTCTCTGCCCACCAGGTAGACAAAGTCCCCCAAATAGACATCACAAAATCAGATATTTGCTGAACAATCGTATTGATGACAGACATAATGGCATTCCATATCTCTGTAACAGCAGTTCTGAAACCTTCATTGTTTTGCCATAGATAAACTATTGCTGCAACTAAAAGACCTATTACAGCTATAACTCCTAGGACTGTCCCGACAATTGGAGCCATAGCTGTGACAACTCCCATAATTGATGGTAATAACGTAGAGAACCCGACGGCTAGCCCAATAATGATTGGGAGTAACGTTCCAGCAGCTGCTAAAACTAGACCAATGATAACAATGAAGTTTCTCACAGGGCTATCTAACCCATTAAACCATTCAACCACGCTCTTCAATACATCAACTAACACTTCCATGATTGGAGCTAACACTTCTGATATAGCGTTCCCAATATCAGCCATGGCCAGTTTCGCTTCATTCTGAGCTGTGGTGAATCTATCTATCGGATCTAACGTTGCTTCATACGTCGTACTGACAACTCCAGCTGCATTCTCAGCAGTTCCTGCCAAGTTTTCAAAAGAAAAAGCTCCACGCTTAATGGCATCAACCATTCTAGGTGCCGCTTTCGTACCAAACACTTCGGCTGCTATTGTAAGAGCATCTGTTTCGGATGTACTGGATTTGATTTTATCGATGGTTTCAGCAAGTCCCTCTTTCATGGTCTTGCCGTCTTTGGCATAGTTAACTGCGGCCTTTGATAAAGTACCCAATGCAGCAGATGAGTCCACACCAGCTTGCTCAAATTGTCCGATAAGAGCCACACCTTCATCAAATTCCAGCCCAAGAGCTTTGATTTGAGGCGCCCCATCAGTCGCTTTCTTCATCAAGTCATCAACTGATACTCCTGTCAGCTGAGCAACATACGTTGTAGAATCCAGGACATCGCTCAGCCAATCTACAGATAGACCGTATGCCTCCAAAGCTCTTTTGGAATTGATAGTGCTATTCGTAACGTCGGAGCCATTGATTTCTGCGAACTTTATCATATCTTCAGCGGTCAACTGAAGAGCATCCCCCATCAAACCAAACTGGGTATTGACCTCACCAACAGCACTGCCTGCAGTTTCAAAGTCCGTAGGAATGGACGTTGCTACGTTCTCGGCTATTCCTATCATCTCATCAAGAGCTTGACCTGTAGATCCTGTCTTTGTGATGATAGTGTCCATCCCAGCATCGACTTCTCGGAAGGCTTCCAGTGCATTCTGCCCAAGCTCTATCAACTTGTCACTAACTTGACTGAGCTTATCACTAAAGTCCATGAGCAAGTCGGCTTTGAGTAATTGATTGGTTTCTGATAAGTCTGACTTAACGCTAGAGCTAGCACCAGTCATCCCATTCATTTCCGACTGCAACCCATTGAATGCTGCCTTGGTTTCGTTCAAGGATTTCTCTAGTTTGTTAGCTTCAGTAGAGTTCTCACCATATTCTTTTTTAGCCAATTCTAATTGCTGTTCAAGGTTAGACACTTGTTTTTCAACAATTTCTGACTGTGCAGCAACCTTTTTCTGAGCTAGTGCTAGTTTTTCAGAAGCAGTTGCATTTTGCCCAAGTTCGCTTTCTTGCAATTTAAAAGCACTGGTTACTTTATCCATTTCAGAACCTAGCTGATTCTGTTCAGACTGTAGTTTGTCAAGCTTAATGACATTGTTATCAGTAGCATTGCCATTATTTGCCAGAGCCTTGTTAACATTCTCAAGTTTATTTTCATAACCTTTAAGAACATTCTGAGTAGTTTCCACTTCACGTTGAAAAGCACGGTACTGATCAGCTCCAATGTCGCCATTTTTAAACTGCTGTTCAACCTGTTCCTGAGCCTTAACCAATGTCTCAAGTTTTTCCCTGGTATTGGACACTTGCTGTTGTAAGACCTGTTGCTTCTGAGTCAGTAATGTGACATTCCCTGAATCAAATTTCAAGGCCTTGTCAATCTGTCTCAGCTCTTTAGTTGCTTCAGTGGCATTCTTATTGACATCTTTCAGCGCCTTCTGTAAGGGTTTGGTGTCGCCATCAATCTCAATCTTAATTCCTTTGATATTACTCGCCATTCATTTCCTCCTTTCTTCGACAATCGCCTACCCTCCCACCACAACTAAAAAAGCAATGCCTTTCTGATGGTCTCTTTGACCAAGACCCAGTAATATCAAGAAACTTGAGCTTAGAATCCATCTCTCAGCACTGCTTTTTCTTTAAAAACTGTCAAAATCTGCTTGAGTGGCTTTCCGTTCACCACCCTTGTCCTCACTGCGTAAATTCACATAATCGGTCTGATAATCCAGAGCCATTCCGATTGAAATGTGTTTCAAATCATCGATGGATAGCCCTGTTTCCTTACAACAAGAGAGGTAGGATTCTACTGTAAAGATTTCATCGCTTGCAGATTCTGTCGTGTCTGGTTCTTTTTTGTCTGCATACTCGCATTCAACATTTCCATCAAGTCCTGACTAATTTCCTGAACAGGGAACTCTTCCATTTCCATGAAGAATTGAGCATAAGGCTTGATACGAGGATTGGCAGACTTAGCAAACGTCCAGAAAAGACGATTGAAGAAAGTCATGTCAAAGTCAGCAAGAACAGACATGTCAATATTGCTGGCTTGCAATTCTTGACCAGGCTCTAGCTTGTCCAGTTCAGCCATAAGTGACTGACTGTTCAACATAGCGAATAAGTCTTGAAAATAGTCCTTGCCAAACTCTTCTTTGTAAGCAATAGGAGTATAGCCATTTGTGGCCAACTCATATTCCTGATCACCAATTGGAATGATTTTACGCATGTAATCCCCCTTTAAATACCAACAGCAGTTGGCTCATAAACTTTCTTGAACCAGTTGTCATAAACTTCCTTACTGTCAGCTGAAGTAATGGAACGTTTAACAACTGAATCAAGCGGACGTGGGCTAGCGCTGAAGGCAAGCTCACGCTTATTGACTGTGATACCCTTCTTAGTTGCTGAACCATTTGATGGACGGCTTACTGAACAGTAGTAAAGAACATGACGTGTCTTGTTCTTATCCCCAGAGAATTCAAACATGATAGCAAAGGCAGTTGGTTCAGCATCGCCCTTTTCAGTCATGACCCCAGTCTCAGGATCTTTGAGTTCTCCAAGGATTTTAGTAGCAAATGTTTCAATGATATGAGGGATCTTCAATTTTCCGTCATACCCTTCATTTGAGTTCATGAAGTGATAAGCAATATCATCCGCATCAATTGAACCTGATTCCCCTTTAGGGTCAAGAGTCAATTCCATAGCACCAGGAAATCGAAAGATTTCATCATAAGTGATAACACCTGTATCAAGTGCAAGTGATTTTACTGGTGCAACGTGCACATTTTTCAAACCAAAGGTCACTTTGTTTTCGGTTTTCTGCATGTCATTCCTCCTTAGTAAAGATAGACTGTGTAAGGCTTGACATATAGCCTTTCAGTCTCGATAAACGTTTCTTCTTGAGCTTCAAAAAAGAGCTCATGGCTTGACCATAGCTCTTCTAAGCGCTCCTCTGAATCTTCATCCTTTTTCTCAAAGGCCAATTCAACAACAACTGACTTAATCTGATGATTTACAGTGTTGTCAGCAGCACTGACAATAGGATTGGATTCAAAATAAACTAGATAAGGCAAATCAGGAACATTTCCCTCCTGATAAGCGTGGTAAGTAACAGGCAATCCAGCCTGTTCCAAAATTTCTGCAAACTCTGATAGTTTCATCGGCCAAGCTCCTTGATTCTTTTTTGGAAAGTCTCAATAGCATTTTCTTCAGCTGGCTTGATATGCACGATACCAGCAACACGTCCACCGTTCCTTGACAAATGCCCTTTTTCCAGCAAGTGAGTAAGGCTGGCAACAACGTTGTAAACCACATAAGACCCTGTTCCCAGTTTCTTCTTGCGCCAGCTCCTACGATACTTACCATACCTCTTAGGACTATTTTCTTTTAATTCTTGGACGGTCTCTTCAGCAACATCCTCAGCTATCTTATCAACTTCCTCTTCAATTTCCTTTGAGTAATTGGCCAACTCTTTAGCAATCAGACTGGCTAAATCATTACTCATGATAATTTCTCCGTCAAGGTCAATTCAATAGTTTCAATGTCAACAGGATAGGTCTTGAGGATGCGGTATCTTTTACCGTCAAACTCTGCTAGTTCCTGATTCTCATATTCAAAGCTATGGATATCAACAACTAGACTTGGACGAATACCAGCCTGATTAGCCTGATAAAACTCTGACCTGGTAATTGACCGCTTACGACATAACAGCTTAGTCTTAACGTCCTCTGTGATGTTCTGTTTCAGCTTATCTTGACCAGTGATTTTCTTAGCTATCAGTGTGATCTCATTGTTCCACATCGCTGACTTTTCCTTTCGATGAAACTTGTAAATTATGCAAGCGCCACTGAAGATGACGTGGCATATCCACACCACCTTCATAGCGATAAGCAGCAAAATCAACCACAAACATTTCATGGTCAGCACGATCAGAAACCAAGTCCACACCAAGATTCTCAGTCAGTTCAGTGATGACACTTGAAATAATTTTCTTTAGTGGCTTGTCCCTCAAGTCAGTGGAAATCCCTAACTTGAGTTTAAGCAATTCTAAAAGCTGACCCTCATCCATGTTTAGGCCTCAGCTTTCTTAGTGGTACGTTTGCGTTTTGGTTTTTCAGCTTCTTCAACTGGAGTTTCCTCATCAGCACTCTCTGGCACCTCCTCAGTGCCAGTTTCCTCTTCAACGAGAGTTTCAGTCTCCTTTGTATCATCACCAACAATCAAGAAGATTGACCCAGCTGAATTATTTCCAGTCAGCAAGCCCTTAGTAAAATTCTCAGACGGCTCATGTCCCTCACGAGGAAAGACATCGCCTGCCACATAGTCGTGTTTTTCTGGATCGTTTAAGTCCTTGAATGGACGAATAACTTTGTAACCCATTGACTACCTCCTTACAAAACTGCATCAGTGTATGTACCAAACACACCAGCATCGCCATCAGTTTTCTTAACGTCAAAACGTAAGTATGAAGCAAGATTCTTACCATAACGATGGTTGTCTTCCCACTGAACAGAGAGTTCCATACGGTTAAACAACACCAAGAAGTATTCAACATCACCGATGAAGTATTTCATCTCACCATCTGATCCAAGCAACTCATCATCGACTTTATAGATAGTATTACCAGAGAATGAATATCCAGTAGGTGAAGTGATGTCAGGTTGCAACATGTAGCGGCCTTCTTTATCTTTGACTTTATCCAAAGCATTGAACATTGAGTCTGTTACAACAAGAGATTTTTTATAGATTGATGGAATTTTTACATTCAGGATGTCTTTGAGTCCATCATATCCAGAAGCGTTGACAACTGTAGCTGTCTTCAAGATATCTGCAACAAGTGCCAGTTGGGTTTGTTCGTCTTGGTCTTGAACATCATCTTGCATGATACCGATTAGATCATACTGTGCATCATCAATAGATTCACGAGAAATTGGAAGTTCGCCACGGTAAGTCTTGATTTTAAAATCAACTTCCTCAATTTTAGATTTTCCAAGTTCTGGATTTTCTTCAAGTTCTCCAACTTCAATCATTTTACGCTTAGATTTCTTGATAACAGGATATGAGCCTGAACCAGTTTTTACTTTAACCACACGAATAAGGTTAAGTAATGGATTCTGACGTTCAGGTTCTTTTTGTGGGTTTAATACTTCTTCAGGAATAATAGCTCCTACATCAGTAGTCTTAACCCCTTCGCGCTTCTGTCCCATAGAACGGATATAAGCGACAACGGCTTCACGTTTTTCCATTTTTTGCTTTCCCCCACGCTCTCCAGTCCCAGGCGATTTGCTGTTTTGCTCATCAATCTGTTTCTGAAGGTCTTCAATTTCTTTTTCTAGCTCAGCTTTTTCAGCTTCTTTTTCTTCAAGTTCCTTCTGGATTTCTTCCAGAGATTTTTCAACTGCTGACACTTCTTCCTCAGTTTCAGCACGTTCAAGTTTCTCTGCTTCAGTAGCAGAGCGTTTGTTCAAGTCCTCAATGGACTCTTCAAGTTCAACTACTTTAGTAGCCTTAGCTCGCATACGAGCGCCAAAAATTAGAGCCTTATTCATAGCTTAAATTTCTCCTTAATCTCTTTTTTACGCTTATCAAGCGCTTCACGATTAGCACGCTGTTGACTTTCAAAGTCTTTTTGACGTGCAGCAATTTCAGTCTGTGGATATGCTGGGAAAGTACATGGACTCACTTCAAAGATTTCTAATTCAAGAATAGTGTCCAAGTAAGAACCGTCATCACGCTCTTCTGTATTGATTTTGATAGGCATGAATCCAAAGCTACAACCAATCACATCACCACGTTGAACACGAGCATAAACACCGACAGCTTGAGGGTCATTCTTATTGATGACGATATCCCCAAAGAGACCAACATCATCAACCCCCAATGTCACAGTTTCATTTCCAGTTCGTCCAAGAACCAAGCTGTGGTCATGATTAAACAAGGCACGAATATCAGCGCTCTGGATAGCTTTTTCAACACCCTCACGCTTGATAACCTCAAAATAACCAGGCCAAAGCTCAGTTTCCTCATCAAACTTAATGAAGTAGCCACTCAATATCAAATCACCAGATTCTTGTTCTTCTCTGGTTTGAAATTGAGTGGTCATATAAGCCTTACGTTTCTTCATCAGTTTTACCTCCTTCCTTGATTAGTTTGCTCTGATTGCCTAACTCACCTTGTGGCAGATAGTTTTCAAGAACAATGATTGCATCCATTTCAGGATCAGGAGCCATTCCCATCCAATCACGCCACTCATTCCTACGCATAGCAGCGCTGTCAGTCATCTGCTTAGCAACTGAAGACAGTTCTGTGATGTCGTATGAATAAAGAGAACGTGGATTGAATTTGAAGTAACGATTACTTGAAACAAGCAAATCCCTTGTCAGAGTCTGAGTAATAGTGATAGCTATGCTCATGATTGTAGTATTGACAAAGTTGTTGTATTCAACCTTGTTGAAGTCTCCAACCCCCAAAACAAAAGCTGGTACTCCTAAAAGTCCAGCTACTGTCTTTTTGTCAATTTCCACAGACTCATTCAAAGCAATATCATTCAGGCTCAGTGGTTTGACCTGTTGCACATCAATCAAGGCATCAGGAACAATCCAAGGAGCACCAGCCTGACTGGTCTCTAAGTATTTCTTAGCAATCTTGTCACGGCCTTCCATAGTTGCAAGCTCAGCATCTGATGAATCAACCTTGACAATCAAGCTAGGAATATTCTTACCACTCATGAACCCTTTCTTGGTCTGAGTGGCCATGTTTAAGTTTCGGACAATGTCCTGTAAGGCCAACCTGAACCCAGTCCCAATGAATGGAGCATCAGGATCAGGATTGATAGCAAAGTGAACAACCTCATCTGGTTCATAGTCAATGCCTTTGTAACTGATTAAGTATGTCTTATCGTTGGATTTGAACGACACCTCCCCCATCGGAAAAGGTCTCAAGTTCAGGATATAATCAGTTACAGGGTCATACTCCACATGGAGAACAGAATTACCGTCACCATATAGCAACAAGTCACGAACAATCTTGAAAATCCATGTCTTCCTTGTCATGTACTGACAAGGATTGACATCAATCTTACGAGCTAGACCATCTTTGACACGAATATCACCATCCTCAGTGTTTTCCATCAAGTGAATGGTCATATTGGAAACCATGTCAGCAATCTTATTGACTGCCATAATCACATCAGGATTCCGAGCCAATGGAATGTAGTTATCACCCTCATAGATTACACCAAAATTAGCATGACTTATCATGTTGACCGTTGACTTTGACTTGTTCCGTCTTAGTAGTCTATCTAAAAATCCCATGTTTCACACCTCCTTTCTAAACTAATCAAAGAATTGCATCACATTCTGGTTCTTGCCAAGATGAGCAAGAGCCTGGATACAAGCAAAAACGCTGGCATCGAACAAGTCAATCCTTGCTGTCCCACCGTCACCATCTAATTTTTCATATTGCACAGCGTCATCCACCTTTTCAATTGCTCTGACATTGCTGACACAGTATTCATAAGCCTCAGAATGTAAGTAATAGAACTCTTTATTCTTAACCTTGAACTCAATCCGCCTGAATCCCTCTGATTTCAGATAGAAAAGCTGAGGCTGGTCAATCATTTTGAACTTAGCCTTTTTCATCTTGGTCAAAAACTCACGGCCAAACTTTCTATCCATACCAACAGCAGCAATCTTGAAGCCTTTCTGCCTCATCTCAATGAACCACTTCACGATATCATCATAGAGTACCGTTGGAGTGTTGCTCATTGTCAACCAACCGTCCGACTGCCACCCGAAAAGTGGGATGCCGTCATCATTGGCTTTCTTCTGAGCATTGACACGAGGGAAGAAAGCGTGAGTGATACAGATATCAATGTCTTTCTTACCGTCATTGTAGATGCCGTAGAGTGCAGCAGCGGTCAAGTCATGCAAGCGGGACAAGTCCGCCCCACAGTACCACTTAATAGGTAAACGTGCCAGCTCTTCCAAACTCCAATCATAACAATCATCACTAGCGATAAACTCATCAGGATTGAAATAGGCATTCATAGAGTTAGTAAAGACATTCAAAGTCTTGTTGAAGAACTCATTCCTTGTCTGAGGATCGTTCATAGCTTGCTCAGCTTCTGCCCTCAAGGCTGGCATGGACACCGTGACACCCCAAGACGGATTGGCCATTTTTAAAACATTGTCATCCAGATAGTCTCCAACATCGCCATCAGTAGTCTGATTAGCTTTGCAGATGAAAATGAACAACGATTCATCACTGATTAACTGCTTGAGGACCTTCTGACAGTATTTCAGCCTGTTAGCAAGGAATCCTGTTGGAATATCCCCAGCTGTAGAGATAACAAAAAGCATACTGTTACGGCATGCCGACATTGTTTTCTTCATGAGACCATACTTCTTGGAATTTCGCATGGTGTGAGCTTCGTCAATAACAGTAACATTACCATTCAGTGAGTCCAGACGGCTCTCATCATTGGCCAAGGCCTGTATATAAAACGAACCATCATCTCCAAAATTAGCTGTGATAGAGTGTTCCTGGTTGTTGTCCTTGATACGGATAGACTTATCGTTCCAACGTTCCACATTGAACTTGATGAAGTTGAAAGCTTCAAGTGCCTGTTTGACTGAATTTGCCACAATGTAGCATTTTGAACCACTGTCAGAATCTAGTATCTGATAAAGCAGAGCAATCGCAGCCGTAAAGCTGGTCTTCCCATTTTTACGAGCCAACATAATCAAGGCTTCTTTAAACCTACGCTCATTAGTCCCAGCATGATAGAACCCAAAGAGATTGACAACCGTGAAATGTTGCCACGGTTGCAAAATCAAAGGCTTGTTACGGATAGACATGGCAAACATGTCGTCTCCTTGCTGATGGACTATAGAGTTCTCGATGAAGTGAACAGCAAAATCAACTATATCTTCATCAAGTTCATAGGCTGGATTTTCCAAATCCCTCAGAAAGCGTTCAGCGGCCAAAATACGTTCTTCATTGTGCTCTTCTCGATAGTTAATCACATAGTCAACGTAGGCCTTGGCTTTACCAAGATTAGTCAGAGCATGGCAGAAGGCTGAAAATCTTTCCTCAAATTCCTTATCCATCTCTTACCCTCTTTTTCTTGAGTTCATTCTTGAACTTCATAACATCTTTAAGCGGTGAGTCTTTTTCTTGTTCCACAATCTCACCAAGTGATTTTGGGTTCAACATCAGCTGGTTGGAATAGCTCAAGATGTCTTTTCTCAAGATTTCCATGGCTGTCAGGATTGGAACTTTCCTCTCATTCTCAGCACCAGCCTTATTGACATATACATCTGTGACAGGATAACCCATATCAGCATAGTCTTGAGCTAGTTTCTGGTACTGAAACAGCATTCCAGCAAAGATATCAATGATCATTTCAAATTCTTTTCGATAAGTGCCCAAGTCTTTCATCTGCTTGACCACTTTTGTCTTGATTGACTTCACTGTGATTGGTTTAGCCAAAAACTAACCCCCTTTCTCAAAAATCGCTGAGTTTTTACCCCCTTTTTATCTGAGCACCTCCGACTTGGAAAAAGTTCCCTTCACCGGTACCCAAAGCACCCAATAAAATTTCAAAGAGGTGGGGGGGATCCATAAAATTCCTCAAATTCTTTTTTTCGCTTTCTTTGCCAATAAATTCCCTGACCGACAACCTTGTCATTGACTCTATCATGAAATGTATTATGTTTGCGATTAGTTAACGCTAAACAATTCCATTCTACGAACTCGAGCTCAGGATATTCAGACACAGGAAAGATGTGATGAATCATTTCAGCTGGTACCGACAAACCGTACCTCAAACTTTCTTGACATAGGTAGTCAGACTTCCTCATCATCTTGTCTCGGAACTTTTCCCACTTCTTAGTCTTCAAGGATTGTCTGACTGGCTTGTAATAATGTGCCATACGTTCCTCCTTGTCAATGCAAAAAGGACAAGTCAACGACCTGTCCCTCTCATACAAGAAATCTATGGTACCATAATAAACTCTTTTTCGTGAGAAAACAAGTACCCTTTTTTCTCATTTTGAATCTTAGAAAAAAGTTTCCCACCTAACAAGAATTGATGTCACCAATAAATTATAATCTGTCTTTATCACTATGTTTTGATATCCGACTATTTCAAAACCAATTCCTGGATTATTTTTGATGTCATTGTTTAGCTGGTCGATAGCGTTCAATCCATGTTGTCTGTCACGATATTCTTTTATCATTCTGTACCTCCAAAAACTATACCAATTTGCCCATTGAGTTTGTCATACTGTATATTCTGTTAAACTCAGCAAAAGCCTTTGAGCTTTGATATAATAGCTTTTATTTCAAGTCTTGATTTTAAGTTTGACAACTTTTCAATATGACAAACTTAATAGCAAAAAAAATAAAAAGGCTTAGATTTTAAACTTAGTCATATTCTTTTTAAATGTGACTTGTTTATCTCCAATGTATATCAATGTTGTTCTTTCTGATGAGTGATTGAATATACCCATCAAATCATTGACACCATTGAATTTCTGGTAGTAGAAGTATCCGAATGTCTTCCTGATTGAGTGAGCAGCAATGTTGTCTATTCCCAAATCTTCAACTGCTTGTTTCAATATCTGGTCAAATCTTTGCCTACTAATCGGATTGTTTTTGCCTTGACGGCTTTTAAAAACAAACTGATTAAGTGGTTTGCCTTTTACGAAAGACCGCATATTTTTCTTGAGATCAGGAGTCATTCTAACTTCACGGATTTTCGTTGTTTTTTTCTCTCTAAGTTTTATATCCCATCCCTGAACATCTCTAACACGAATGTTCAAAATGTCTGTGATTCTGAATCCTGTGTACAGAGCGACTTCAAAAAGTAAGAAGTACATTTCATTCCACTCTCTCAAGTAATCTTCAATCTCATGTACAACATCTCTATCTGTGATTGGATCCATCTTATTCATATAACTTACCTCTTTCCCACAAAGCAAAAAGCCAGCAACAAGGCTGACTTTTGTGACTTCTGTTGAAACAACTCTTCTGTTAAAGATTAAGGATGATTCCCACAAATTGACTGCGTTTTGTTTTCAGAAGTTCATGCTACAATAATAAACCTTATTTTATGAGAAAACAAGATACTTTTTTTCTCATTCTTTGTTATAGCTTTCCTTTCAGTATTGCATACTGTTCTAAAATAATTCTGCGGCGTCTATAAATTGAAGCTCTACTCATAAATTTCTGGTCAGCTATTTCTTCCCATTTTAACCGAGGATATTGCCACCTTAGATTGAAAATTTCCCTATCAGAATCTATAAGGTTGTTCAATAATTTTTCTACAATTCCTTTAAATCCTTCTAAATATTTCAACATTGGATCATCTACGAGTTTGATGGCCATATTTTCGGTTGGTTTGCTGACGCCAGTTGAAGGGCCTGGCTGACTGTCTGGATTTCTGGTTGTTAACTCTTGTCTTCGTAAATCTATTGTACGCTGGATGGTTTGGAAATCTAAAAGTTCTTCGTCCAGCCATTTGAGTTCGTTGTCGCTCAGTCTCTTCAATTGTTACCTCCAAATTTTTGAAAAATTCCACTAATCCATCAAAAATATAAGCAATGGATTTTCCTATTTTCCTAAATGCTATAGTGACAGTATTCCAGACCTCTTCAAGCTGTTCAGGAGTTAGCTGAGCCAATTCTTGAGCTAGTCTTTCTTGCTCACGCTGTAAAGCCTGTTTAGCTTTCTTCTTTCTGATTCGCTTGTTCATATCTGTCTCCATTAAGGTATCCGAACATGTGTTTTGATACTTCTGTAATTGTTACCGCTACAATCAAGAATAGAATGATTGTCAATACTGGATTCTGTGCCATAAATTCATAACCGTTCATTGTTTTGCCCTCCATTTTCTATGTGGTCTGCGATTTTCTGATTTTGCACGAGCAATAGCAGTGCGACACATGTCATCCCAGACTACGATCTTGTCAAATTTAGCAAAAAAGCCTTCAATCGTATCAACTAAACTCTTTCCTTTCAACCTAATTTTTTCAGCCTCAATTAAGATATCGTTAGCTGATGCGTTGATAAGAAATTTGAAAAATGACTCATCAAACTTGATATGCTTACCCTCAATCGCTTTTGTGTCAACGATTTCGGATTTTAATTTTACGATATCACCCTCGCCAGAATAGTCAGCATTTTCCAACTGTAAGTCAAGACATCTGACTTTCAGGCGGTCAACTTCAACTTCTAGCTTTTCAATATCTTTGTAAGCTCGATTGTATAGCTCATCTTCCAAAAATCTGATACGCTCAGCCATCGCCTCCTGAATGATGATTTGGGTTGGTTTAGCCATTATATAAAACCTCCCAATCAAATCCACTATCAATATACCGATATGTTAGCTCAGGATTGATGCCGTTACCTAACTTTTGATAAATCAAATCATATATCCCGTGAGAAAGCTTAGTCCCAAGATATTTATTCAATTTTTCTTGATTCCTGATTAGAAATGATAGATTACGCTTTTGGCTTTTGTATGGCATACCCTTGGAAATATCACGACTGCACCACATCAAGATTTTGGCAATGAGGTCTCTTCGTGACTGTACTCCCTCCAAGCTAAAATAAGTATTCGTTTTTGGGATTATAATCACTTCCATGTTCCTGTTAATATAGGAATCATAGAAAATACTCATGAGCTTTTTTAGCTCTTCAATTACTTCTTCATTCATTTACTCCACCTCGATTCTTATAGCATTTCCTCCTAAAACGGCAACTCCGGCTCATCTGGCAAGTCGTGTTCTGGGTATGGATTTTGTCCATACAAGCTATTATCATTCGCTTCGCGACTACCTTTGCTTTCCAACATTTGGAAGCTGTCAGCAACTACCTCAGTCACATAAACACGCTGACCTTGCTGGTTCTCATAGTTCCTTGTCTGGATTCGTCCAGTAATGCCAATCAAAGCACCTTTCTTTGCCCAGTTTGCTAAGTTCTCAGCTGGCTGATTCCAAATCACACAATTGATAAAATCTGCTTCTCGCTCACCGTTTTGGTTTTTACGATTACGATTAACAGCAAGCGTAAAAGTCGCAACGGCAACATTGCTGGGTGTGTAACGCAGTTCTGCATCTCGGACCATGCGCCCCACAAGTACAACATTATTGATCATTATTTTCTCCTTTCAATCTCTTTTCCAATATTGCTACTGGTAATAGCAAATAAATCAAGCCATACTTAAAACATCTCTCAATCCATCCTAAGATTGTTAATAAGACAAAGCTAATCCATTCAAAAGGGGTTGCTGCCATGTTAAGTAACTTGATGGTTTTAGTGTCTTGATACTGCCTTAAAATATATTGTGCTATTCTTCTTCGCATTTATGACCTCTAAAATCTGGGTGCTCTAACAATTCTGGATTTTCAAAGATATTCCCAACTTTTTCAAAAACTTTGCTGAGGTAAAAACAGACAGGCTCAAACATGCCGTGGTTAAGTACGACAGGTAAAAGCTCGCCAGAATACATCTTGACAATATCACCTTCAAAGATTTCTTGGCCTCGCTTGTCTTTTACACCGCTAAAATGCATAAGCTTTTTTCTCTCAACGGGGTAGTATATGCCTAACTCGTTGGTATATACAATTTCATCTGTTGAGTAATTAATCTTATAAATATCAGTGATTTCTCCGTTATGGAATGCTCTTAGTTTAGTCATTTTCCCCCTCCAAAAGCTCCGGATTCTCGTAGATGTTGCCGATGACTTCAAAGGTGCTCATAACAGGTTCGGGATAGACACCATCTAAGTACAAGTTGAATCCTTGGAAAATTCGGATATCTCCAAAATTTTCTTCGACAGTCTGAGAACCAAAAGAAACCTCAATCTTTTTCCAACCATTCCATAAAACCACATCCCCCTCAAAAATCTCCACGCCATTTTTATCCTTTAGACCTGTTGATTGCATAATGACGAAACGTTCTTGTCTAGCGATTGGGTATCCCCAAGTTTTCTCCCTATCTTCTTTAAAAGGTGATTCTGGTGTATATAGCCCTCCTTCTGAACAAATAAAGAAAATTTCTCCCCATCTGTGTTGCTCTTTATCCCACGCTCTATATCTTGGAGTCATTGTTTACCTCCTGAACTCTCTCAAATCCAACTAAACGGATGTACTTTGGATTTACCAAATTGTCTCCAAAGAGGACTGTATGCCCATTGCTCATCTGTGACCTAATTTTTCTTTGTAATTCGAGTGCTTCGCTGTCAGTATTAACTACAATCTCAACTCTGTGCGTATCAGTCCATAACGTTATTTTTACCATCACTCTTCCTCCACAGGCTTAGCCCACCGCCAAGCCCAGTCAAAATCTTTCTTGATTTCTGATTCTGTGAGTTGGTTCCTTTCTAACTTTTTCCAATTATCTGGACTATAGCAAGTTCCAAGAATGACTCCACCATCATCGGTTTTGTACAAAACCATAGGATACACAATATTAGGATTTGGTACCTCCACTGTATACAACTTCTCTTCCTCGACCTCGTAGCCGTCAAGCCAAGCTCTAGCAAAGGTATTTTGATTGCTGTCTACCCACAAAGACACATCGTTTTTTCTTTGGCCGAGCAAGAAATATGCAGTATATAATGTATCAATATCGCTTTTATTATCCTTAATCCACTCCGCCACAATTTTTGGAATTACGACTTTTTGCGGTTTTGGCAAAACATTTTTTGGATATACAGCAGTCAATTCTGGATTTTCTCCAAAAAAGTTAATTAGCAATCTTCCATCATGTTTGACACCTTCACACTTGCCTTCAACAATAACATATTGTCCTGTTTTGAAATTTTTGTTATTCATTTTCTCCTCCTGGAATTTCATTACTCTCCATCCCTCTCTTTTTGAGATAATCAGGGATTGGGTCGCCGACATGTAAACTCTCGTACTGCTCCTTCGTAACCAAGAACTTGCCGTAAGCCCCAGCTTCGACCGTGTACCTTCCCTCAATGATTTCTTTATCAGTAATTTTGCCAAACATCGCACCGCCTGCGTTGTCCGCTTGGTAAACGATAGGCTGGGTAATCTTAGCTTCTATCTGGTCCATTTTCCATAATACAATCAGGGGAATAGTCAAGATAGAAATAAAAAACAGCATGTCTAAGTATATTTCCCAACTTTTTAAACGGGAATATTTCTTTAACTTCCTTTCCACCCTACACCTCCTCAATCTTCACGTCACAAAGATCATCACGATACTTGTCATCTAGCTTAACCTTAGCAACTTTAGCTTCCACCTCGTAGTCAAAATAGTGCGTCTCCCTGACGCTACCGTCAATCTGACTGTACGCTGTCACTGTCCAAGACATTATTCTCCTCCATATTTTCTCCTAATAAAACTCTGATTGCAGCTGTAAAATAATCACTCGGTTTCTTTTGGTCAAGTAATGTCAGTTTTTTACTAAAACAACTTGGACATTCTGTTTTTCCAAACTCTAATCCATATACATCAAATTTAAAGTTACAGCTATTACATTGAACTGTTGAAAGAATGTTATCTGGTATATCATGTTCTTTCATTTTGCTGTCCTCCTTTCGTCATCAAGTAATAACAATCCCTAGCACCATAATCAATCCTGATGTTCTCTCCGCTCATGCTTTTGACAAAAGTCGGATTTGTGATAGCAGAGCTACTTGCTTGATGTGTCTTTAGTGCTGTAACAGCACTCTGCACCTGCTCAAAACTACCTAGATTATTTTGCGGTAGCCGTTGTAAACAAAGTAAAGCTCAATCATAGTAAGTTCTCCATGTTCTCCTCTATCTGAGCGAGTAAAATCCCAGATAAATCATCTAGCTCTTGTTGATAATCAGCATTATCATTTTTACTAGCTAGATACTCTTTAGCTAGCTTGATTTGTGCGCTTGCGACTCCGATAATCATGATTACCTCCTAAAACAATTTTATTTGTCTTTGATACTGTTCCAATCTCTGCTGAGCTAGATTGAAAATATCTTTATCCCACTCACAACCGACATAGTCAAATCCTAATTCCTCACAAGCGATCAAACTACTAGCTGAACCCACATGAGTATCTAAAATTTTATCTCCTTGTTGAGCATAAGTCTGTAATAACCACAAATACAGATTCACAGGTTTTTGTGTTGGGTGTATTCTAACTTCATTCAGAGATTTGTTTCCTTGTTGAATATGACCTTCGGAAATTGACCTACCTTGCATCATGCCATTCCACATATAACGAAACATTCTCACGCTATCATGAAAACTGCAGTATGCAATCTCACAATCCGAAAAGCTTGACTGGCCATTGACTTTATCCCAAACGATGCGGCCAGAACCAAATGAGTAATCAAAGTAATTAACGCCCCAAATAATTTGATTTTTTGAAACTCTAAAAAGTTCATCAAAGTATTCTTTGTTTGGTACTTCCCACTCAGATGTTTCACCGTACAATCTTTTGACACCGATTGGGCTAACTTTCCGACCATAGTATTTTCTTTTCTCAGGGCCTGAAAAATACGGTGGGTCTACAATTGCAAGGTCGAAATAATCATCTGGATATTGACTCATTACATCAAGACAATCTGCATTGATAAATTCCCTCATAAATACCTCCTATACCTCAACCAGATAATAATTCCCATACGAATGCCTCAGCGCCTTAGCGACCTGTATCGCAGCCGCACGAGAAACGAACTGCATCGCTTTGCTGACGTCGTTAGAAAACGAGACATCTAAACCTGTAACATCAATTTTTATAGATCTAACAAAAACCAGTTGCTCTCTTGAGCCATGCTTAAGCACAAACATCAGTCATCGCCTCCCAAACGAGACAACATGTCTTGCTTCATTTTCTCGAGTCTTTGTTTCTCTTCCTCGGTCGTCTCGTTTTTGTAATCTGGGTTTGACCATTCTGGTGTGCTTTGCGGTGATTTCGTCAAGGATTGATTTGCTTTTTTAGCTTTAAAATCCCTCTGTGCCTGTATGGCTTGTTCAGGAGTCTTGATGCCTTGGTCAATCCAATTGTCTAAAATACGTGCAATATAATTAAACTTGCGCACGTTGTTAGCAACTGCAATCTTGACAGCTTCTAAAAAAAGATCATTGGATACAGATTTGTTATCAAGATAGTCTTTCATCATTTCAAATTCAAAATAAACAAGACCACGTCCAAGATTTGCTTCAACGACATCAATAAATCTTTCAGATTTTTGACTTTCTTCTTCTACTACTATATTATTATCTTTATCTTCTTCTGTATCTATATCTATATCTGTTGCGTTACCATGCGTTACATCTGCGTTAGCTGTAACGTTACATGTAACGTTAGTTTCCGTTACAGTAGCGTTAGTTTCTATCAATTTTTGACGATGTTTTGCCACTCGTTTCCGTGTCTGCTCTCTGATTTTTTCAAGAGCGTCAGCGTTTTGATGCTTCTCCCAATTCGTTATCAAAATCTTATTGTCAATGATTTCAATCATTTCAAATTGTTCAAAAACATTAAGCGCTAGCCTTACGATTTTTAAATCTCGTCTAAAAATTGTAGCTAACATCTCATCAGTATAAGCGATTCTATCGCTCATCATCAAAAATCCGTTAGAGTTCGTCTTGCCAGCAAGCGTTAAAATTTTCAACCAAATAACAAGTAATGACTCGCCTTCTGGCATAGACTCAATCAGCATAATCTTGTCATCATCAAAAATATCCGTTGTAATCTTAATCCATTTGATTTCTGCCATGATTCACCTCTTCAGCAAAAGGACGCTTCTCGATGATTGTGCATTCACGCTGTACCACTTCAAAATCCTTTTCCTTACAAAATCTAAGCAAGATACTAGCAGCCTCGCTAATCTTTAAATCATTCTCATTAGCAAAATCAACAACAAATTCATAAACATCCGGTTCAACTCGAACCACTTTCTCTGCAATATTAGCCATTTTTCTTCCTCATTCCATAATTACTTTTAGACCCTAATTTCTTACGCACATACTCAATATTTTCTTCACTTTCCTCAAAATGATTTTTGCGCAGATGATACCTAACCAACTGCTCAAATTTTTTCAGGATTATGCTCTCTAAAATGATTCAGATGCCACTTTTCGATGCGAAAGAGCAAGTTGATCATGTAATTCAATTCTGTGTTGTGTTCCATGTTCTCCCTCAATCAATAAATCTTTCTTTACCAGTCACAGGGTCAATATCAACACGTCTACCTGTTTCAAAATCAATAAATCCAGTTTTAGCTTTAGGTTGCTTTTTTGCTGGCTCTGACTGCTTATCTTTCAAAGCCTTTGTCAATCTGACATTCATCAGTAGCGACTCAATCAGCGTTACTGATACAATCGTTGCAAGTATAATAATTTGTAAATTGTTCATAATATCTTTGTTCCTCCTAAATAGCTGTTCTTTGCCAATTTTGGTGATACCATTCAATTACAGCGTCACGAGGGTATTTCTCGCGAGCATTTGCAATTCGTGGAAAATCTTTATGTACTAGAAATCTGTTCTCTAATGTCTCAGGAGCAATCCCAAACATTTCGGCACATTCCTTTTTATTAAGCTCTAATGAATACCTTGCTTTTTCGTCGCTAACATGTTGGACAACTAAAAGCATTCTATCCATCAATCCAGCCTGAAATTGATCTAATAGTTGATTCATAAGTTCATCCATGGTAAAATCTCCTTAGGTATATTTGTTAAGCGCATGTTCCCGCATGTGCTTTTTTGTATCCTTTCCTGTGCTATAATATAAGCGGAAAGGAGGTGGTTTTGTGTCAAACATACGCAAACCTGATTACGGTAGGTATATCGACGACCAGATTGATTGCATTATAGAATTGGTTCGTGACCGTCATAAATTTGAACCTGTCCGTGTTCGTGAAGTTCAAGAACATATTCACAACATTCTAAGACATCACGAAGCTGAAGTTTTAGCGAAGTTGGAACATTCTCAAAACGAACATTTTTAAGTTCGCTTACATGCTGTTTAGTAACTTCTTTTGCTGAACTTCTCACTCTTTCAGATAATCCTCTAAAATCTCCCAAATCCAGCAACACCAGTTTCAATAAGTGAATCACATGTAATACCTTCGTTATATCCAATGAAGGTGTTTTTTTATACGGATATCGTTTAGGTCTCATATTTCTCCTTTCTATGCTGTCTCCTCTCCCAATAGCTTCTCAGCAAAGTATAATTGACCTTTTCCAGTGATTTTAGGAGTTTTACTTATACTGATATGTCCATCAGCGTGATTGATTGTTGTCTCTTTAATCTCAAACAACCCCAAATCCATCGCTTTCTGTGTCGGCATGTTCCAGCTGTTACCTTTACGACCAATCAGATAGCCATTTGCACGCAACCAGGCAAACATTCGATTTTGTCCAAAGTCCAAGCCGTTTTGACGCATGAGCTTAGCAAAGTCACCAACTAAAATGGATGTGTGGCTAGCTGACACCGCATCAGCAAAAATGACCTTAGGCTTTTGCTCCTCAATCTTCGCTTCAAGACTGACAATTTTCTTATCGGCAATAAGCAGAGCTCTAGCCATGATTTTTTCTGGACTGTTATAGTCCTTTTCAACTTGGATAAAATACTGACGGACTTCTTTGCCTCTATCCGTTCGTTGGATCATTGCAATCTCTTTTGCCATATCTAGCTTAAGAATGTGGTCTGTCATATCTTGTAACCCTCCAAGGGTGCGACATTTTTGGGTCACCCTTTGGTAGTCTTCATTTTCGGTAAAACCATACTCAGTCATACGACTAAACCACTTCTTGTATTCTGTTTTTACTCCAAGCGCCTCATGTAGTTGTCTTCCTGATACCACAGGCTCTTGGTTGTCGTTTAAATTTACTGTAATAATTTCGTTCATAAAATTCCTTTCTAATTTTGGTATAATGGATAAAAAACACAGAGGTACGTATGTCTCTTTACGAAAGAATCAAAGATTTTTACAATGATTTCTATCAGAAATTACTTGTCGCTTTTATAGCTCTAGCACTACTTTCATTAAATTTTGGTATAATTGTTGAAAGAGAAGAATCTGCGATTTTACCGTTGCTAACGGTAGAATGGAAACAAATTGGAATGATGTCCCTTCTTGTATTCTTTATTAGCTACACTTTCATGTTCTTGATTCATGAGTTTTATAAATTATTTGCTGTCGAGAAAAAAGGAGATTTTAGGTTCAGCACAATTACAGCTATCCTATTTTTTGTTATTCTTTTTATGAGGAATCTCATGGTGATGCTGAATAACACTCAATTTGAACTCATTGTTACATTACTCGGTTTTCCACTCATCACAATATTGCCACTATTATTCAAACGTATCTTTCTGTCTTTTACACCAAAAGTCTCTTCCGCTCTCCCTCATGATGAGGATGCGAGAGATGTAAAGCCCTCTAAGAATCAAAAACACTATAATCGCACTTACCACAGGCTTAGGTAGAGAAATAAACCAAGAGTAGATAAGATCAACAATTTCGTTCATAAAATTCCTTTCTAATTTGGTATAATAAAAATAAAACGATTGGAGAATTTATGGATTTCTTTGAAAAAATCTATCCTTTAGTTGAGAAGTTCAACACTTGGACAAGTCCAATTGCCTTATTTCTCACTATATTTACGTTTGTATTAGCGTTTAATACAAGACGAAAAATCGAAGAAACTAAAGAAATCACTTTGTTTAACAATGATATCGAAGAATATCTAGCAAGACTTGAAGGAGTTAATGTCGTTATCAGTAGCATGGAAGATAGGTATCAGATGGTTCCTGAAAAAGTTATTTTAGAAGTTTCTAGAATAGCGTCCGAAGCAAAGAAACGTTACCCGACATTATCATTCTGGAGACGTGAAATCAGAGGGCCGCTCAAAAAAATAAAGAAACTTCAGAAAAAACAGACTGTTACTCTCATAGAGTTTTTAGACCCCTACAATGAACTTGTTGCACTCTTCTGGACAAGAAAGGAATTTCCAAAATGAAAGAATTTATAGATAATCTCTGTCAATTAACTGTTAAAAAACAGATAACATGGGAAACCATACATCATCTCAATGTCCACGGCGAGCCCTATTCGCAACAATTCCAGCATATACTCCCAGATAAATCATTCTTTACAAACTATGATGGGCGCACACTTATTGTGCTATATGGAGAAGTTAGAGATTTTATTCGTTCAGAAACAGTTAGGCGCTATTTCTTTCAAGAATTAGTGGGTGATGAGATCCAACGCCTTAAAGCTCCTGAATCTGAAGTCATCAAACTCCATACAATAATTACGATTACCTAGAATAAGGTTTTTTCCATCGTCTAATCTCATGATTAAGACAATTATTTTTTTGCAAAAGTTCAAATAAAATAGGCAAATTCAATACAATTACAATAATGCTTAAAATAAAATTAATCATTTTCCATCCTCCTCAATTTTCCTAACGCCAGCACTGTCTCCCACACATCCAGCCCCTCAAGACTATCAATCATCAGTTGACTCAGCTGGTGGTTTTTCTTTTGCCAGTTAGCTATTAGTTTAGCTGCCATTATTAGTCCTCCAAACTCGTCCAGCTCTCATCAATATGCAGAACATCGCAGATTTTATTTTTGAGCTTATCGCTACCTTTACCGTACTTTAGCAACTCTGAGATGGTTGCCTTGGCAACGCCACAAGCACGAGCTAGATGCGTTTGTGTCATCTGTTCTTCGTTCAGCTTATCCTTTACGAGCTGAATCCATTTTTGATTTTGTTGACTCATAGTTTCCTTTCTATTTCAAGTAATGTTTTAATTGCCTTTCTGTGATAAAATATGTCTATCAATGCAGAAAGGAGTAGAATCAATGATCGTAGATCCAGAAAAATTTGCATTAGCAGTTGTTCAATCTTCAGACTCATCTTTGACAGTTGCTGATAAGCTCGGTTTATTTGAAGAAGCTTATCAAGCAGCTGTAACTCGAAATCAACCCATTGTTGATGCTAAGAATAAGAAGAAAGCAGACTCTGTTAAGGCTTTTCTAAACTCTTATTAGAAATAAGGAAATCAATATTGACCAAATACTTTCCTATTTCCAAGTACCCTTTGGCAAGTTCACACCTTGCTAGAGGGTCTTTTTCATTCTCGTAGGCTTGCTCTATGTCCAGAAACATCTTGTTAAGATTGCAATGGAATTCGGTAATTTCATCCATCTTTTTTCTCCTTTTTAAAATTATTAACTAAAAAGTTAGCGAACTTCTTGACAATTAACACCCAATAAGTTAAAATCAAAGCATAGAGAAAAGACCTGCTAAAAAGCTAAGGCTTAATCCTTAAAACCGACGCCAATCAGTTGTTTAGGCTTTATTTTTTACTTGTCTTGTTCGCTAACTCTTTAGCTTACAAAAATATAATACACCTTATTGGATAGAATGTCAATGATTTTCACCCAAAAAGTTGAAATATTTTTGTCATGCCTTAGAAAGGTTGATAAATCAATGTTTCCGACATTTGAAAAAATCAAAGAACTTGCAAAAAAGCAAGGAATTACACTTGTTCAACTAGAGGAAAAACTAGGATACAGTCGAAATACACTTTATAAGTTGAAAAATCAAAAACCTAACGCTGAAAGGATTGCAGAAATCGCAGACTATTTCAATGTCAGCACGGACTACCTACTCGGTAGGACTGAAAATCCTAGAATTGCCGATGATAAAGAAAAATTCTACTTTGAAGGTAAAGAAGTGGATGTTGAGCGATTAGCTGGTACTGCCATGCGATTCAACGGTAAGCCATTAACTGACAAAGATAAGAAAGCCATCCAAGGCATTATTGAAGGCTATTTGCGTAGCTTATAATAAAGTAAAGGAATGATTGTCGATGACAATAAAAGAACTTTCTCAAAAGTTCGAGATTAACATACATATCTTTGAAGAACACGAATTTGAAGATGAGGATGAAGCCTTCTACATTTCCGAATTACGGACAATGTTCGTCAGTAGCAAAATAGCGGAGCAAGACAGAGTAAAAGTCATCCTGCACGAGCTAGGACATGAAGGACACCTACCACATCTCTATCAAATCTTCAGAGAAAAACACGAGTTACAAGCAAACCGCAACATGATCCACCACCTACTCAAAGCAGAGCTAGATGAGTACGGAAGCGAGTGCTTTAACTACATCGCATTTATGGAAAAATACAAACTCAAAACCATCGCAGATGAAACGATGGTCAAAGAAGAGTTTTATAGTTTAGCTGAAATAATTTAAAGGAGTCTTTATGAAAAAATCACTTTTAACTACTATCACCCTCTTATCCGTTATCACACTTGCAGCATGCTCATCATCAAAAAACGAGACAAACAAGTCTAGTGGAACTCAATCTGCTCAAACTGAAACAACTACAACAGCAAAACCTCAGGTTGACAACAGCAAGTATGACGCTATCGTAAATAAGCTCAATACCGAATTGAACCCTGACGGTTCTTCAGATTTTGAAGCTAAAATTGTCAACAACGTTGTGGATAGTGATTTTCCAGAGGGTCACAATGTTATCCAGATTTTACTAAAAGGCGAAGCTAAAAAATCAATGGAAGAAGTTGTCAACGCTATTGATTCGAATACTGCAAACGCTGAGCAAAAAAATACCATTGCGATGCTCCAAATGGTTGTCTCTCAAATGGCAAAAGAATTACCAGACGATACCACAACTATTGATTTAGGATATGAAATATCAGCAGACCAAAATAGAATTATCGCAAAATCATCAAAAATTAAA
Source organism: Streptococcus hillyeri (assembly GCF_003686955.1). Classification (GTDB taxonomy): domain Bacteria; phylum Bacillota; class Bacilli; order Lactobacillales; family Streptococcaceae; genus Streptococcus; species Streptococcus hillyeri. The sequence continues at coordinate 7,634 of NZ_RCVM01000017.1, read as the reverse complement.
GATATCATTTCAGTCACTGATATTGTGATGGAGTAAAACAAAAAAGCCTCACACTTCGAACCGAACAAAGTTTAAGCCTGAGAAACATTAGTATCAAAGCTGATGAAAAATTTAAGTAACGAAATCAAGTAGCACTATCTTATTTGACAAAGTAGTCTAATTTTAATAATATATAGTTACTAACCTAGGAAGAACATTCCTAGTGCAAATAACTCGTTGGCACAAGCTGCCACGTAAGAACGGTAACTATTCACTTAGTTGCCGTTTTTTGTGTCTAACTACAAAATAAAAGCCCCACACTCTCCCCGACCAAAGTTTGAGTGTAGGACTAATTCGGATATAGTAATAAACCTGCCATTTCAGTAGGTCTCTTTACTATACCCATTTTACCAAGAAATGAGGTATTTTACAATGGCATTTTATCGAAAACTAGACTCTGGTTGGGAATATCGTATTACTTACCGAGATATCCACGGAAAGAAACGTGAGAAGTCCAAACGTGGTTTTAAAACTAAGAATCTAGCTAAAGCTGCAGCTCAGCAAGCAGAGTTAGAATTGAATACACTTACTGCTGATTTACTGGATATTACAGTCTTAGATTACAATAAACGCTGGGCTGATATCTACAAACGCCCTCATGTGACGCCCAAAACATGGCAAACTTACAAAAAGAATTTTAAACACATAGAAAAATTGTTTGGTGATCGCAAGCTAAAAAGTATCACCCATACCTTTTATCAACAGATTATCAACAGCTTCGGGGAAAAAGTTGCCCAATCGACTTTAGAGAAATTCCATTACCAGATTAAAGGTGCTTGCAAGATGGCGATACGTGATGGGATTATACGTGATAACTTTGCTGAAGGTGCAATAATAAAAGCACAAAAGACTGGTAAGCAAGAATCTGATAAGTTTATGGAAGAAGATGAATACCTTAACTATATCAAAGTATCTTCGAACAAAATTAAGTACGTATCCTATTTTACAACTTATCTCATTGCCGTTACTGGTATGCGTTACGCTGAAGCTGAGGGACTGACACCCGATGACTTCGATTTCCAGGACAACTACATTGATGTCAATAAAACTTTTGACTATTCTATCTCTCAAGACTTCGGACCAACGAAGAATGAACAATCAAAAAGACAACTTCCAGTCTCTCAAAAAACAATGGATATAGTCCGCTACTATTTGAATAACCATTATCAACCTAATGACCTTAATCGTGTCTGCTACGGAGCGTCCAATAATGCCACTAATAAGGTCATAAAAAGAGTGACTGGTAGAAATCTAACCAATCACTCTCTAAGGCACTCCTACGCCTCTTATTTAATCGCCCAGGGCGTGGATTTAATCTCGGTGTCTAAATTGCTAGGTCATGAAAATCTTAACATCACCCTCAAAGTTTATGCTCACCAGATTGAAACACTGAAGAATAAAAACGATGATAGGGTAAAAGAAATTTTTCAAAACTTGAATTTTGACGGGTGAAAAGCGGGTGAAACCCCGTTAAAGCCCATAAAACCAAGGGGATAAAAGGAGAGGAGGGGATTCGAACCCCCGAGCCCCGTTAAGGACTACACGCTTTCCAAGCGTGCGCACTCGGCCACTATGCGACCTCTCCACCTTGGAGAGCTAAGCTCTCCCTTATTATAACATATTCAACAGTATGATCTGAATGATTTATTTCCCAAACACTGCATTTGATGCTTAAAATCTAGCCTCCACGCGGTAAATAACCTGACCTTTATCCGAGAATTTTTTCTCATATTCTGTCATAACATTTCCCTCAAAAGACTCATCAGCATGCAAGTCCAACCAGACCTTATTCAAAACCATACCATACTGAGAGAAACTTGCTAAACTGTATTCAAACAACCCTCTATTATCCGTTTTGAAATGAATTTCTCCATTTTCAGGAAGAATCTGCTTATAAGTGTCCAAGAATGTTTTGTAAGTCAAACGACGTTTTTCATGCTTGGTCTTAGGCCATGGATCAGAAAAGTTTAAATACATCAAACTCACTTCACCATCTTCAAAATAATTCGTCAAACTCGAACCATCAACGCGAAGCAACTTAACGTTTTGAGCACCGCTTTCCAGCACCTTATCCAAAGCATAGCTCAATACGGATAGCTGAATATCAATACCAATATAGTTAATATCTGGATTTTGAAGCGCCATTCCTGTGATAAACCCACCCTTACCAGAACCAACTTCGATATGAATCGGATTATCATTTCCAAAAACTTCATGCCAGCGTCCCTTAGAAGCCTCTGGCGTTAAAATCACATACTGAGAATGATTTTGTAAATGCTCTTCTGCACCCTTACGTTTTCTAACTCTCATAATCTCTTTCTAAAATAAATTCCTAAACTGACGTAATTCATAGATTTCGCGGTTGACATGCTCCATATCATAACCTTCGTAGAATTTTAAAATCTGTGATAAGTAAGACAGCTGCCCGTACCAATAAATCTTCTTTTTAACCAGGTCATTATTTTTATAACCATAGTAGCTCAGCCATTCTGCCCAACGACTATAAGGAATATAATGACTTAAAATATGAGCGACATCATACATACGATCTGTCAACCGTACCGAATCCCAGTCGACCAAATAAACAAGCCCACTTGTCGTAATAACCCAGTTGCTATGACGAACATCACCATGAACAATTGTCGCCAATTCAGGATTAAAATCAGGAAGATTCTTCTTTAACTCCGTTACGATTGACTGCAAATACGTATTTTGACGCAACTGCATTGGAGCATTCCTATCCCAATCTTGTAACAGCTCAAATGGATTTTCAATACTATAATTCAACTGTAACAATTGATTAACTAGGGCTTTTGAACGATGCAACTGTAAAAGAATTTGGGCAATCTGCTTACTATTCATATCTGCTTTATTTAAAAGACGCCCATTTAACCATTCCTGAGCACTCATCATGTCACCACCCGCCGTACGTTTTGCCCATAGCAATTGTGGTGTGATTTGTTCCTTAGCCAAAGCAGCCAAAATTGGTGTCGTATTTAATTTGACAAAAACACGCTCCCCATTAGGATACTCTCCCATGAAAGCCTGCCCACTTTTCCCCATCAATGGTTTTAAGGTTAAGTCTTTATCTGTAGTAATCACCTTAACCCTCCTTTTTACTAGTCATTCCTTATTATTTTACTTGTTTTCAAGCCTCTAGTCAATCATCTTCTTCACTTTATAGCGCAAATATCCCTCGACAAGGGTAATATTTAAACATAATAGCAGGGCAGCATACTTTGGATTACCAGCACAAGCCATTTCCACTACAGTTATCCCATAGATGAGGCGTCTTAAAAACAACAATAAGTTTCGCTTTTTAAGGTTCCCTGCAAGTGGGAAAAATGCTGTCATATACTGATAATCATAATGCTTATATAAAGCTAAAAGCTGAAAGGCTAAGAGATACGTGAAAAGAAAAGCTAGACCTACCGCTAACCAATTCACCTTCACAAAAAGCAAACTTAAAACAGCTAAAACGACGAGTCTAATTGTCAAACCCAGATAATCACCTGACCGCAAAAAAGCCCTCAAGTAAAGATTATGCCATGTCTGCGCTGACTGTTTAGCCACAACGACAGTTAATTTATCCAAATAAGCTCTTCGCTTCACTGCACTTGAAATACCTTTAACCGTCGTAAACAGAGCAAAAAATTTCAAAATAGACTGTTGCCGCTTCTGCTCAGCTACAATAGTAAGTTTCCAATTAAGCCTACCAGTCCCGCTAACAAAGTGATTTAGCTTATACTGAAAGATGAAAAACTTAAGTGTAACTAAAACAGCTACCAGAACAACAAATCCCCAAAGTGGAAAATGCAAGGCCACAAAAATAGGATACAAAACTAGCAAGAAAACAACTTGCAAAGCCCCCCATAGGATAAAAGAGCGTTGAGCTGCTTCTTTAATCCAGTCAACGATTTCACCCTCTTTTGCCAATACAAACACTTGGTCAGCCGGCTCTAAAAAAGTAGCGATAGTTCCTAATGGTAACCCACCTACAATCAAGACGGACAGAACCAAAATAAGTCCTAGAGGTTGAGTTGGAAAATGTTTCAACAACTGGCTATATTGAAATAGCAGAAAGCCAACTAAAAAAAGTAAAACAATAACAAAATGATCATTGAGAACATATTTAAGGTATTTGAGACATCGACTATGAAAAGCCTGTCTACGTTTCACAAACATTTCTTTCATCTCAAACCTCTTTAGTCAGCGCCATATAAATATCATTGAGCGAAGCACTATCATCGCCAAAAGTCTCTCGCAAATCAGATAAAGCTCCTTGAGCCCTAACCTCGCCCTTGTGCAAAATCACAAAACGGTCACACATCTTTTCAGCCGAATCCAAAACATGAGTTGACATCAAAATTGACGTTCCCTTTTTCTTTTCCTCATCCAAAAGGGCTATCAAATCATTGATTGCCAGTGGATCAAGTCCCAAGAATGGCTCATCAACAATCAATAAAGCGGGCTCTACAATAAGAGCACAGATAATCATAACCTTTTGTTTCATCCCCTTAGAAAACTGCGTTGGAAACCAATCCAGTTTATCCGTTAAACGAAACGTTTCAAGCAGAGGCTCTGCTCGTTTTAAAGCAACATCTACAGCAATATCATAAGCCATAGCAATCGTTTCAATATGCTCACGCAGTGTCAACTCCTCATAAAGACTTGGCGTCTCGGGAATAAAACCAAGTTTTTTTCGATACTCAACCAAATTATCTGCCAAGGTCACACCATCAATCGAAATACGCCCCTCATATGGCGTTAACAGACCAATAATCTCATTAATTGTCGTTGACTTACCAGCACCATTAAGACCAATAAGTCCAACCAATTCACCATCTTTAACTTCAAAGTTTAATTTTTTCAATACAGGAAGATTAACGTAGCCCCCTGTCACGTTTTCAAGTTTTAACATTCATTTCTCTCATCTTTTTTGATATAATTGATTATACCAAAAATAGAGACATAAGGGGAAAACAAATGACAGATTGCATTTTTTGTAACATTATTGCTGGAGAAATTCCTTCATGTAAAGTATACGAAGACCAAGAAGTTCTAGCATTTCTAGATATTTCTCAAACAACTCCAGGCCACACTCTCGTCATTCCTAAAGAACATGTTAGAAATATCCTTGATATGTCAGAATCTACTGCAAGTGTCCTATTTTCACGTGTTCCAAAAATTGCCCGTGCCGTCCAAAAAGCTATGGATGCGCCAGCCATGAACATTATCAATAACAATGAACCTATTGCAGGACAAACCGTTTTCCATGCCCATGTTCACCTTGTCCCACGCTACAGCGAAAACGATGGCATTAACATCACATACAGCGTTCATGAACCAGATTTTAATATTTTAGGAAAAATGGCAGAGCAAATAGCCCAAGAGGTCCGAGCATGAAAGCAAAACCTTTTATTATCTCAAGCCTATTAGCAGCAGGCACTGTTCTACTCTTCTCAAAAAAAGAACAAATTCTCACCGAATTAAACAACACTAACGAAAACCTAAACCAATCAAAAGATAGCCTGACAAAAATCAAACAAAGTCTGTCCACCATTCAAGACCAAAAGCTTGTCCTCAAAGATATCACAAAAGACCTAAATTATAAATTCCAAGTCTTTAACAATGACCTGCAAGCCCACCTCAATGAAATACAAACTATCGCAAACAAATATCAAAAAACAGATAGCGAATAACTTTTAATCCGTTCAACCATAAAAAGCCCTTTGATCACTCCTTTTAAAGAATGATTAAAGGGCTTGCTTTTTTTATTGCACAAAACATTTTTAATACTCATCCAAAATCAAAATTAGCAGTTTAAGTAAAATAAAGAAGCAATAAATGGCTTGATTTACCAGAGCTCCTCTCGCCATGGTGGTATTCTTATTAGTGAAACTGTCCAGTGGACAGTTTTAGCCCAAGCTCAGAAATAAAAGAGCGAGGGGAATTGGCTTGATAAGAACGGATTTTTGGGAGAACTACAGAAATTGAAAGTCAATTTCGTAGTAGTTCCCCCGCAAGGATGATTAGGTTGGACGCTGTCTAGTAGTCGACAAGTACAGCCAATCATCTACTGCGAAAAAGAGGCTCAAAAAGTAGCAATGAAACTCCGTAGGAGGTTTTGATGTTGACTTTGTCAACTCTATTTCCCACCTCCAAAGGTCTCCCAGACCTTTGGAGCGTCCGCACCTTTTTAGAAAGAAGCAAAAAAAGTAACTTTTGATTTTTGTTAAGTATAAGTCAAAAAGCTAAGAATATTTCCTCGCTCATACTGAAATGCAAACAGAAAACCTTGCCAAAAATAACTTGAAAATAAGCTAATTTATAAGGTAACAATTTTCTCTTCACAACACCATTCGGTTATCGTTTTTCATGCAGCTCCAAACTTCCCCTACAAAGAATTTCGTCTCCTTTAGGGTATTATAATCACGGTCACCCTCTACAGTTGACAAAGAGCCACAAAGAACCTTCCCCTTTAAAAATAAAAAAAAAAACTAAAGTTATAAATAACCTTAGCTTTTTATTAAGATAGTCCGTACGGGATTCGAACCCGTGTTACCGCCGTGAAAAGGCGGTGTCTTAACCCCTTGACCAACGGACCATATTTAAAGACAATGGGCACGAGTGGACTCGAACCACCGACCTCACGCTTATCAGGCGTGCGCTCTAACCACCTGAGCTACGCGCCCAAGCTAATGCTTGGTTTATTTATTTCTAAATAAAGCGGGTGACGAGAATCGAACTCGCGACAACAGCTTGGAAGGCTGTAGTTTTACCACTAAACTACACCCGCTAAATGGCGCGAGACGGAATCGAACCGCCGACACATGGAGCTTCAATCCATTGCTCTACCAACTGAGCTACCGAGCCTAATTAATCTATATTGCGGGAGCAGGATTTGAACCTACGACCTTCGGGTTATGAGCCCGACGAGCTACCTAGCTGCTCCATCCCGCGTTAACAATAAAAAGGAGGATGTGGGATTCGAACCCACGCACGCTTTTACACGCCTGACGGTTTTCAAGACCGTTCCCTTCAGCCGGACTTGGGTAATCCTCCAAAATAACATATATATGGACCTTGTAGGACTCGAACCTACGACCGCTCGGTTATGAGCCGAGTGCTCTAACCAGTTGAGCTAAAGGTCCAAAGTCATCCATATTAAAATTAAAAATAGCGGCGAAGGGGATCGAACCCCCGACCTCCCGGGTATGAACCGGACGCTCTAGCCAGCTGAGCTACACCGCCATATTTTCATCGGGAAGACAGGATTCGAACCTGCGACCCCTTGGTCCCAAACCAAGTACTCTACCAAGCTGAGCTACTTCCCGAAATGCACCCTAGAGGAGTCGAACCTCTAACCGCCTGATTCGTAGTCAGGTACTCTATCCAATTGAGCTAAGGGTGCTCTATTAAATTTTGATGCCGAGGACCGGAATCGAACCGGTACGAAGGTTACCCTTCGCAGGATTTTAAGTCCTGTGCGTCTGCCAGTTCCGCCACCCCGGCGCCTCAAGCGAATGACGGGATTCGAACCCGCGACCCCCACCTTGGCAAGGTGGTGTTCTACCACTGAACTACATTCGCAT
>NZ_RCVM01000016.1 GCF_003686955.1 Streptococcus hillyeri | reverse complement strand
GCAATAAAATCAACCATTATAAAAACCAGTGGAACTTACCCTGACACGGATTTCCACTGGTTGTTAGAGGTTTTATCAGATTAACTTCCACTTTAACAGACGGTGGAAGTTAGTTTGGGAATTTAGCTATTTAGCTTTATTTTATTGGTGGTTTTCTGAAAATAGCAGAGCATTTTCTTGACAATGGTTCTCATGCGAACTATAATAGTTTCTGTGAGAATTATATTTTATAAGAAAGGAGTACGAAAAAGCACGTCTGAACTTAATAGATAGTCAGGCATGGAAGTGATATTATGGGACATTTTATTTCTGATATTCGTAATGTACTTAACCAACTGGAGCAGGTTTGTGAAGATATTGCGAAGGAAAAAGGTATCGAACATTTAGCTGGTCCACAAGGATGGGCTCTGATTTATTTGCATCGTTGCAGCGATCAAGAAATATTTGTTAAAGATATTGAAAAAGAATTGAAAATCTCAAAATCTGTGGCCAGTAATTTAGTGAAAAGGATGGAAAAAAATGGATTTATTGAGATTATTCCCTCTAAAATAGATAAACGCTATAAACAAGTTGTCTTGACTGTACTTGGTAGAGATAAGGTTGGGCATTTAGGAGAATTTCATCAGGAATTGCACAACTCTTTATTTCAAAATATTGAAAGAGAAGATTTTAAAACAGTTTTGCAATGGGCTGAGCAATTAAAAGTTAATATTGAGAATTATAAAAACCAAAGGTAAAACAATCTATGGGGAGATGATTGCTTAATTAAAATTGAAAATAGGAGAGATTAGGAGAGATTAAATGATAAAAGAAGCACTTTTACGTTATAAATGGTATGCGTTGGGGTCGATTTTATTGGTAACGACTGTGGTGGTAACGACTTTGTTACAGCCGAGCTACCTCAAAGAAGTTTTGACGGCTGTCTTGATGAATGATCAGGCTGAGATTTTCCGTGTTGGGAAATGGCTCTTAGTGATTGCAGGAGTGGGGCTTTTAGCGGGAATGTGTAATACGATTGTTGCTGCTAAAATCGCACAAGGGGTTTCAGCTGATGTTCGTGAACAAACTTTCCGAAAAATACAGAGCTTTTCTTATGCCAATATTGAAGAGTTTAATGCGGGGAACTTGGTTGTTCGTATGACCAATGATGTCACTCAAATTCAAAACTTGATCATGATGAGTTTTACAGTCCTTTTGCGTGTGCCTTTACTTTTCATTGGTGCCTTTTTTATGGCAGTTAGAACGCTCCCTGAATTATGGTGGATGATTATTGTTATGGTTGTCGTGATTGCTAGTATTATGGCTATTGTGATGAAACATATGGGACCACGTTTTGGGAAATTCCAAGTTTTTATGGATAAAATGAATGGGATTGCCAAGGAAAATCTTCGGGGCATCCGTGTGGTAAAATCGTTTGTTCAAGAACGTGAGCAATATGCTAAATTTAAAGAGACGTCAAATGATTTGTTAGACCTTAACCTGTTTATTGGTTATGGTTTCTCAATCCTTCAACCGGTTATGATGTTTGTCTCATTCATGGCTATTTTTACGTCACTTTACTTGGTGTCTGGTATGGTGGAAGATAATCTTGAGGTTGTTGGAGGCTTCACTTCTTTCATGAGTTACTTGATGCAAATCATGTTTTCAATTATTATGACAAGTTTCATGGGAATGAATGCAGCTCGTGCGGCAATCTCTATTAAGCGTATCAATGAGATTTTGGAAACAGAGCCTGCCATGACCTTTGTGGATACCCCTGATGAGGACTTGGCTGGTAACATTGTGTTTGATAATGTTAGTTTTACCTATCCGCATGATACTGAGCCAACGCTCAAGAATATTTCATTTGAAATTGAATCCGGTCAGATGGTTGGTGTCGTCGGTGCAACAGGTGCTGGTAAGTCAACCTTAGCACAACTGATTCCGCGTTTGTTTGACCCTCAAGAAGGGACGGTTTCAATTGGCGGACGTGATTTGAAAGCAGTGAATCAAAAAACACTTCGTCAGACCGTGTCCATTGCACGTGGTGTCATTGGTAATCCGAAGGTCTTAGTATTGGACGATTCCACATCAGCCCTTGATGCTAAGTCTGAGAAATTGGTACAAGAAGCCTTGAACCATGACCTTAAAGGAACAACAACTGTCATCATTGCTCAAAAAATTTCATCTGTGGTGAAAGCAGATAAGATTTTGGTCTTGGATGAAGGTCGTCTGATTGGTGAGGGTACTCATGCTGAGTTAGTGGCAAACAATGCTGTTTACCGTGAGATTTATGAGACACAAAAAGGAAAGGAAGAGGACTAAAATGAAAACGGCACGATTTTTCTGGTTTTATTTTAAACGGTACAAATTATCCTTTGTCATCATTTTTGCAGCCATTATTGCAGCAACCTATTTACAAGTAAAAACCCCAGTCTTATTAGGAGATGCGATTGCTGAGCTAGGAAAAATTGGACAAGAATATCTCATCGCTAAGCAGATGGGACAAACAGGAGCGAACCCTGATGTTGCTGACTTTAATGGTGTGATGTCAAAACTTTTCATGGCCTATGTCGCAACGGTTGTAGCAAATTTGATTTATAGCTTACTGTTAACACGTATTGTGGCGCATTCGACAAACCGTATGCGTAAAGGGCTTTTTGGAAAATTAGAACGCTTGACCATTGCCTTTTTTGACCGCCACAAGGATGGTGACATCCTATCTCGTTTTACCAGTGACTTGGACAATATTCAAAACGCTTTTAACCAATCTATGGTGCAGATTTTGTCAAATGGGGCGCTCTACATTGGGATGGTGTGGATGATGTTCCGTCAAGATACACGTCTTGCCTGGGTGACGATTGCTTCAACACCAGTGGCTTTGTTGGCTCTAGTGATTATCATCCGTATGGCTCGTAAATACACTAACCTACAACAAGCAGCAGTTTCGAAACTCAATGCTTATATGGACGAGAAGATTTCGGGTCAAAAAGCGATTATCGTTCAAGGTGTCCAAGAAGAAACCATTGATGGCTTTGTAGAATTGAATGAAGAAGTGCGCCGCACTACCTTTAAAGGTCGTCTCTTTGGTGGAATCATGTTCCCATTTATGAACGGAATGAGCTTGGTAAATACAGCTATTGTCATTTTTGCGGGATCTAATATTGTTTTAAACGATAGCTCAATGGATACAGCGGTAGCACTTGGTCTTGTCGTAACCTTTGTTCAATATTCACAACAATATTACCAACCAATGATGCAGATTGCGTCAAGCTGGGCAGAGTTGCAGCTTGCCTTCACAGGTGCTCATCGTGTGCAAGAAATGTTTGATGAGCCTGAAGAAATCCGTCCACAAAATGCCCCTAAGTTTACTGAACTTAAAGAAGGTGTGGAAATCAAGAACATTGACTTTGGTTACCTACCTGGTCAAAAAGTCTTGGACAATGTGACTATCTCAGCACCAAAAGGTAAAATGATTGCGGTTGTTGGTCCAACAGGTTCTGGTAAAACCACCATCATGAACTTGATTAACCGTTTCTACGATGTCAACGCAGGTTCAATTACCTTTGATGGTCGTGATATTCGTGAGTATGATTTGGATAGCCTTCGTGAAAAAGTTGGGATTGTGTTGCAGGAGTCAGTTCTCTTCTCAGGTACTATTGCGGATAATATCCGTTTTGGTAATGAGGCGATTTCTCAAGAAATGGTGGAAACAGCTGCGCGTGCGACTCACATTCATGATTTTATCATGAGTTTGCCAGAAGGCTATGACACTTATGTTACAGATGATGAAAATGTCTTCTCGACAGGTCAGAAACAATTGATTTCGATTGCTCGTACCTTGTTGACTGATCCACAGGTCTTGATTTTGGATGAAGCAACGTCAAATGTGGATACGGTAACAGAAGCGAAAATTCAAAATGCCATGGAAGCCATTATTGCAGGGCGTACAAGCTTTGTCATTGCTCACCGTTTGAAAACTATCTTGAATGCGGATGAAATTATTGTCTTGAAAGATGGTAAGGTGCTTGAACAAGGAAACCACCACGAACTCCTCAAACAAAAAGGATTCTACTCTGAACTTTATCACAATCAATTTGTATTTGAATAAGAAAGTGTGTTGATATGTCTTACACTCTAAAAGAATTACTTTTTTTCAAAAAGAAATATCTCTTGGTTGAAGGTCTTGTTATTCTCATGATTTTCATGGTCATGTTTTTATCAGGTTTGACCAATGGTCTCCGTCGTTTTGTTAGTGCGGGTATTGAAAACATGCCAGCAACTCACTTTATCTTGACAGAGGAAGCAGAAGGGATTATTCCTTTCTCGCATCTCTCAGCCGATCAAATCACGGCTATTAAGGACAAGTCTTTTGATGATACGGAAGAATTGGCTATTCAACGTAGTCAAGTAACAACTGATAGTGATGAAAAGGTTGACGTGACCTACTTTGTCTTGGAAGATGGCAGTGAATTTGCTCCTGAAATCATTGAGGGGAAAGCCCTTGCCAAGGAGAATGAGATTGTCTTAGATCAGCGTTTTCAAGCTGATGATGTCAAAATTGGTGATGTTGTTCTTGATAAGAATGGGAAAACTAAGCTGACAGTTGTTGGATTTACTAAGGGAGCTATGTATGGTCATACAGGAATTGGTTACATTAGTCAAAAAACTTACGACAATTTGATAACTGTTGATAATCCTAAATTTGCTTGGGCTCCTCAGGCTTTTGTGACAAGTGATGAAGCAGCAGCTGATTTAGACTTGGACAAGGTTGATGTCTGGTCAAAAGAAGAGTTAATTGAAAAAATTCCAGGTTATGCAGCAGAGCAAGGAACGCTTAGCATGATTACTTGGGTCTTGGTAGTTGCCTCAGCTGCTATTCTAGCGGTTTTCTTCTATATCATCAGTCTTGATAAGCGCCAGCAATTTGGTGTATTAAAAGCACTTGGTATGGGTATGGGAAACTTGGCTGGTCAACAGTTATTCCAAGTTTTTATTCTAGCTTTGGTAGGTGTCCTTGTTGGAGATGCGCTAACCCTTGGTCTGGCTAGTGTTTTACCAGTAAAAATGCCATTTTATCTCAATGTATTAGATATGGGAATCTTGTCAGTTACCTTCATTGCTGTCACAGTAGTAGCAAGTCTCTTATCTGTCAGTCGTATTGCTAAGATTGACCCGATTGATATTATCAATGGAGGTGAAGCCTAATGACGAAACCACTTGTTTTAAAAAATATTACTAAAGCTTACCAAGATGGTAAGGAAAAACGTGTTATCTTAGACGGTGTTAATTTGGAGCTAGAAAAGGGAGAAATCATTGCGATTCTAGGTCCTTCTGGTTCTGGAAAAAGTACCTTGCTTTCTATTATCGGTTGCCTCTTGTCAGCTGATGGCGGTGAGCTCCACTTAGGAGGTGACTTAGTGACAGCTAAGAATGCTAAAGAGTGGACTAAACGCCGTCGGGATTACCTTGGTTTTATTTTCCAAAATCATCACCTTCTGCCTTACCTATCCATCATGGATCAGCTAAAAATGGTCGCTAAGATGACTAAATCGTCTGCCAGTGAATCTGATTTACTAGCCTTGCTGACAGAATTGGGCATTGCAGATTGTGCCAATAGCTATCCAAAAGATATGTCTGGTGGTCAGAAACAACGCGCAGCGATTGCCAGAGCTTTCGTGGGAAATCCCTCCCTTATCCTAGCTGATGAGCCAACAGCCAGTCTTGATGAAGAGCGTGGCCGTCAAATTGCTGAGCTTCTTAGAAAAGAAGTCAAAGTCAAACAAACCGCAGCTATCCTAGTCACCCATGACGAACGTATTTTGGATGTGGTGGATAACATTTACCGTCTGAAAAATGGTAAATTGGTGCTAGAAGAGTAATTTGAAAAAACGTCACGAAAGTGGCGTTTTTGCTTTTCAAAGACGAATATTTTATAATAGAAAGGCATTAATGATAGAAAAGAGAAAATATGAAGATTCGTGGATTTGAATTGATTTCAACAGAAACTAACCAAGATTTGTTGCCAAAACGTGAGACGGCTCATGCGGCTGGCTATGATTTGAAAGCGTCCGTGAGAACGGAGATTGCACCAGGTGAGATTGTCCTCGTACCAACAGGTGTCAAGGCCTACATGCAGCCGACAGAGGTGCTTTACCTCTATGACCGTTCGTCTAATCCTCGTAAAAAAGGGCTTGTACTGATTAACTCAGTAGGGGTCATTGATGGGGATTATTATGGCAATGAGGCTAATGAGGGGCATATTTTTGCTCAGATGAAAAACATTACTGATGAGACGGTGGTTGTTGAAGTGGGTGAACGCATTGTCCAAGGGGTCTTTGCTCCGTTTTTATTAGTAGATGGTGATGAAGCTACTGGTCAGCGTACCGGTGGTTTTGGTAGCACAGGGAAATAAGTATGGCTAAGAAAAAATCAAATTTTATCTGTCAGGAGTGTGGCTACCATTCTCCTAAATATTTAGGGCGCTGCCCGAATTGTTCCGCTTGGACCTCCTTTGTTGAAGAAGTGGAAGTGGCTGAGGTTAAAAATGCCCGCGTCAGCTTGACGGGTGAGAAAACCAAACCGACAAAACTCAAAGATGTTAGCTCTATCAACTACGCTCGTACCAAGACTGATATGGATGAGTTCAACCGTGTCCTTGGGGGCGGTGTCGTTCCTGGAAGTCTTGTCCTTATTGGTGGTGACCCTGGTATCGGGAAATCAACGCTTCTTCTCCAAGTTTCAACTCAGTTAGCCAATAAAGGGACGGTTTTATACGTTTCTGGGGAAGAATCGGCAGAGCAGATTAAGCTGCGAAGTGAACGTCTAGGGGATATCGACAATGAATTTTACCTCTATGCGGAGACCAATATGCAGAGCATCCGCGCGGAAATTGAAAAAATTCAGCCAGATTTTCTGATTATTGACTCCATTCAAACGATTATGAGTCCAGAGGTATCTAGCGTGCAAGGATCTGTGTCTCAGGTTCGAGAAGTAACTGCTGAACTCATGCAGTTGGCTAAAACCAATAATATTGCGACCTTTATCGTGGGTCATGTGACAAAGGAAGGTACTTTAGCTGGACCTCGTATGTTGGAACACATGGTGGATACGGTTCTTTATTTTGAAGGGGAGCGTCACCATACCTTCCGTATCTTGCGAGCGGTCAAAAATCGTTTTGGCTCAACCAATGAAATCGGTATTTTTGAAATGCAGTCAGGTGGGCTAGTTGAAGTCCTTAATCCTAGTCAGGTCTTCTTGGAAGAACGTTTAGATGGTGCGACAGGCTCTGCGATTGTCGTGACGATGGAGGGAACGCGTCCTATCTTGGCAGAGGTGCAAGCCCTCGTAACACCAACTGTTTTTGGAAATGCCAAGCGGACGACTACAGGTCTTGATTTTAATCGTGTTAGCCTAATTATGGCAGTTTTAGAAAAAAGAGCAGGGCTTCTTTTGCAAAATCAGGACGCTTACCTCAAGTCTGCTGGTGGGGTTAAATTGGATGAACCAGCCATCGACCTTGCAGTAGCGGTAGCCATTGCCTCTAGTTACAAAGAAAAACCAACCAATCCCCAAGATGCCTTTATCGGTGAGATTGGATTAACTGGGGAAATCCGCCGTGTCACGCGCATTGAGCAACGAATTAACGAGGCGGCAAAACTAGGGTTTACCAAGGTTTATGCTCCTAAAAATTCTTTGCAAGGCATTGAAGTACCAAACGGTATTGAGGTCATCGGTGTCATGACCGTCGGAGAAGTCTTGAAAAAAGTGTTTGGATAACCGTATGTCAGCCTCAGTTAAGGCTGATTTTTTGTTTTTCTTTGACAGTGATTTAAAAATATAATATAATTGTTCTAAACAAACGATACAAATAAATAGCTCTGCTATTTGCAAAAGGAAGAGGTTTGATATGGATAATCGGATGAAATTTACAATTGATAGCAATATGCAGTTTCCTTTAGTTGAAATTGCCTTGGAAGCTGGTGAATCTGCCTATATTCAACAAGGAAGCATGGTTTACCATACACCTAGTGTGTCATTGAACACTCGCTTAAATGGGCGTGGTTCAGGTCTGGGTAAATTGGTCGGAGCACTTGGACGATCAATGGTATCTGGTGAGTCAATGTTTATCACTCAGGCGGTATCTAATGGTGCTAACGGGAAATTGGCCCTTGCGCCATCAACTCCAGGTCAAGTGATTGCTTTGGAACTTGGTGCGAAACAATATCGTCTTAATGATGGTGCCTTTCTTGCTCTTGATGGCTCTGCCCATTATAAAATGGAACGCCAATCTGTTGGCCGTGCCTTATTTGGAGGTCAAGGTGGACTCTTTGTTATGACGACTGAAGGTGAAGGAACCCTCCTTGCTAATAGTTTTGGTTCTATTAAAAAGCTTGTTTTAAATGGAGAAAGTATCACGATTGACAATGCCCATGTCGTGGCTTGGAGCCGTGATCTTGATTATGATATTCACCTTGAAAATGGTTTTATGCAGTCTATCGGTACAGGTGAGGGTGTGGTTAATACCTTTTCTGGCTATGGTGAAATTTATATTCAAAGCCTCAATTTACAACAATTTGCTGAACAGTTGAAAAGTTATATTATCACAGGAAATAATTCATAATAATCTAGAAAGAGGTTGTATAGGATGACAAATTATCAGGATGCTATAGAGTTGTTGTACAATGCTCTTTTGGACAAAGAAGTTGCCAAGGATAAGGAACTCTATCAAGTGTGTTTAGATGCAAAAGCTGATTTAGATAAAAATGAACCGGAAAATTTTATTTTTAGTAAATTAGGTCAAAGTTTGTCGTGGTATCTAATGGCACATAAATATGATGCCCCTAAAACGATTACGGATTTAGCAAATGCCAGTCAAAAAATATTACAAAAATATAGAGGAACAATTGCTACAACACAAATACTAGGTGGTTTGTTTGGTGGTCAATCTTAATAAACATAGAAGGACTCAAGGAAACTTGGGTTCTTTTTTGAACCACTTAATGCTTAAAACGAACTACTTACTGAAAAGCTCTTGTTTTTCAACGTCAGCTTGTTATAATGAGACTATCAAAAGGGGAGGAGTAGGAGATGAAAATCACGATTGAATTGGATGACAGTTTGACCGATGCGGAAGTGATTATCCGTACGCCTAAGTTATCAGCTGAGATTGAGCAAATGCAGCAACTGCTCAGCCAGTTGACAAGGCCTCCGCTAATCTTTTATAAAGGCAACAGTGAGTATTTTATTGATGTAGGAGACATTCTCTTCTTTGAGACTGATGGTGGTAAGATTTACGGGCATACCAAAGATAATGCCTATGAAGTCAAGCTAAAATTGTACGAGCTGGAAGACTATCTGCCTAACTATTTTTGTCGCATTGCAAAGGCCAGTATTGCCAATACACGCAAGATTTATTCTCTTGATAAATCCTTTTCAGGGAGCATGATACGGTTTTACGATAGTCATAAGCAAGTCTATGTCTCACGGCATTACTATCACTTATTAAAAGAAAAATTACAAGAAATGAGGTAAGGAAAAATGAGAGTAAAACATCATATTTTTTGGGGCTTGGTACTATTAGCACTAGCAGGTGGCGTACTGTTTCACAATGCCTTACCTCAATTGGGGTTGCCGCTATGGAAATTGATTATCGTGATGTTGTTTGCTATTGATGGCATAGATGATTTGTGGCAAAAAAAATTAATAGGAAGTTACATTGATTTTTCTCTTGTCTTTATCGTCTTAAATAGTGAATATCAATGGCTAGATGCTGGTTTTTGGACCATGTGCTTTGCTTGGTTACTTTCTTATTTAGGAATTCGACTATTATTTAAACCTTTTCGCAAGCAAGTTTTTTATAATAGTGAGGGAAAGCGCCAAAGACTAGTGGGAAAAAGTTTGGGCTCTTCTGTCCGTTATATTAAGGATGAGTATTTTGACAATGGCAGTGCGGACGTGGCTTTTGGTGATGCAACAATTTATTTTAACGATGCAAAAATAGTGGGAGAAAGGGCTACTTTTACAGTTGATGCAGCTTTTTCAGCGATTACCCTCTATGTCCCGCAAACATGGGCAGTAGATGTCAAGGGTGACTCAGTCTTTAGTACAGTGGACTATCAACCTCAAAATGTTGTGACAGATAAAACACTAGTTGTTAAAGCAGACATGGCATTTAGTAGTCTCAAGATTAATTTTATTTAGCGCCATTATGATGGCTTGGTCCTTTCCAAGCCTTTTTCTTTGTGGTAAAATAATCAGAACTACAGAGAAATGAGGAGAGCGGATGAAAGGACAGGACTTACGGTTGGGAGTGCGTGCTGCCATCCCTACCATGTTGGGCTACCTATCCATAGGGATAGCCTTTGGTATCGTAGCGAGCGAAACGGGATTAAGTCCCTTGGAGACCTTATTAACCAGTGTTTTCATTTATTCGGGATCTGGGCAGTTTGTGCTTTGTGCGCTTTTGTTGGCAAAGGCAGAGCTGTCTAGCATTGCCCTAACGGTGTTTCTCACTAATCTTCGTCACTTTTTGATGAATTTACACACGGCAACCTTGTTTCCTAAAGCAAGCTTATGGCAACAGCTACTGATTGGTTCCTTTATGACAGATGAAAGTTACGGTGTCCTGCTTGGGGCAGAGCTGAAAAATGGGTTAACCACAGTCAGTCCGACCTGGATGTACGGCAATAATTTTGCCAGTTATTTTGTTTGGTGCCTGTCAACCGTTTTAGGAGCTGTTCTTGGGAATCTCCTCCCTAATCCAGCAGCATTAGGCATTGATTTTGCTCTGATAGCCATGTTTGTAGCGATTTTTACAGGTCAGCTGACTAGTCTAGCTAAGCGATTACCGCTTAAGAAAATCGGTGTGCTTCTGGCTGTGGTGACAGTGACTTATTTGGCGTCGTCAATGGTGATAACAGGTTCTCTAGCGGTGCTGTTAGCAACGGTGACGGCTTGTACAGTGGGGGTGATGATTGATGACTAATACCTATCTTTTATTAGCGATTGGCTTAGCAACTCTGGTGACTTGGGTTCCGAGGGTTCTCCCCTATGCTTTAGTGCGTGTGGTGACTTTACCAGAAAAGCTGATTAAATTTTTTAATTACCTACCAGTTTCAATCATTTTTGCTCTGCTATTGTCCAGTGTCTTCACGGTGGAAGTAGGGAGTTTACCACAGGTCAAATGGGCAGAGCTGATAGCTGTCCTACCGACTTTTGCCATTATGTTACGCACTAAAAATGTTATGGTCACCGTAGTGGTCGGCTGTATCTGCATGGCAGTGCTGCGACTAGTGTTTTAGGAAAAAGGAGAAACGATGTTACATTTTGAAAATGACTACAACGAAGGTGCGCACCCTGAGTTATTAAAAGCCTTGATTGAAACGAATGACGAAAATTTGGCAGGTTATGGCATGGATAGCTACACCCAGCGTGCAGCTGACAAGATTCGTGAAACCTGCGGCTGTCCTCAGGCACAGATCCAGTTTGTGACAGGTGGGACGCAGACCAATCAATTGGTGATCAATAGCTTGCTCAAGTCTTACGAAGGGGTCATTGCGGCTGAGACAGGGCATGTTGCCACCCATGAAGCAGGTGCTATTGAGTTTTCTGGGCACAAAGTATTGACCCTGCCACACGATGCTGGTAAGTTGAAAGCAGATGATGTGGCACAGTACCTGGCGGATTTTTACGCTGATGGCAATCACGAACACATGGTCTTTCCAGGCATGGTTTATATTTCTCATCCGACTGAGTATGGCACCCTCTATAACCATGAGGAGCTGGCTGCCTTGGTGAAGGTTTGCCGTTCTTATGATATTCCCTTATTTATGGACGGTGCACGCCTAGGTTATGCTTTGGGAAGTTCTTCGTCTGATTTGTCTTTGGAAACAATAGCAGAGCTCTGCGATGTTTTTTACATCGGTGGAACAAAACTTGGGGCCCTAGCTGGTGAAGCCATCGTTTTCACGAAAAATAATATGCCCAAACACTTCACAGCTATTGTGAAACAACACGGTGCTCTGGTGGCTAAAGGTCGTATTTTCGGTGTCCAATTTGACCGTTTCTTTACAGATAATCTCTATGAGAAAATTGGGCGAGAGGCAGTTGGCTATGCCGAACAACTCAAAACCATACTCAAAGAAAAAGGTTATCGTTTCTATCTTGAAAGCCCGACCAATCAGCAGTTCTTAATCGTCGCAAATGACAAGCTAACAGAACTAGGTCAGTCAGTGGTTTACAGTTTCTGGGAAAAATATGATGAAAACCATACGGTCATTCGTCTAGCGACCAGCTGGTCGACGACCCAAGCTGACATAGATGCTATTGCCCAAGTTTTATAAGAAAAGGAATGACATGTTAAAAAAGATTAGTTTATTAGGTTTGTCCTTCATGCTTGTGACCCCATTTGCCGTATCATCAGCTCTGCCAGCTATGTTGAAACATTATCAAGCACAGGGCTATACTGCTTCACAAGTGGAACAGCTTTTTTCCCTATCGTCAATGATGATTCTGGTTGTCTTACTGCTGAATCCAATTTTACGTCGGATTCCTGAGCGCGTGGCGATTATACTAGGGTTGTTGTTGATTAGTTTTGGTGGTACCCTACCTGTTTTTAATCAAGCCTATGTGGTCTTGTTTGTCTCACGCTTGGTGTTGGGGGCTGGGGTTGGTCTCATCAATGCGCATGCCATTAACATCATTAGCCACCATTACCAAGGTGATGAAAAAACCAAGGTATTGGGGTTACGTGGGTCATCAGAGGTTTTGGGTTCTGCTAGTATGACTCTTCTAGCAGGTCAACTTCTGGCTTTTGGTTGGTCGAAAGCCTATCTCATTTATGTCTTTGGGTTAATCATGCTGGCGCTATATCTGATGTTTGTTCCGAAAACACCAGAAGTTGCTGAAACGCATCAACAAGAGACAAAAGAAAAGCTGACTGGTAAGCAATTAGCTTATCTTGTTAGTTTAGCTGCCTATGCAGGTTTTATTATCTTAGTTAATACCGCTAATATGCTACGCATTCCCCTAGTTGTTGAACAATTAGACATGGGAACAGCTACCCAGTCTAGTTTTATCCTCACCTTAATGATGCTGATGGGTATTCTTTCAGGTTTAGTCTTTAGTCAGATTCTCCATGTTGTTAATAAATGGTTTTCACCGCTAGTTCCCCTTATCTTTGGTCTGGGAATGTTCCTGCTTTGGCAAGCCCAATCCCTATGGTTATTAGGAGTAGGTGCAGTTCTGACTGGCTTTGTTTATAGCCTAGGTGTTACCTTTGTCTTTCATAAGGTCTCCGAAAACTTCCCTATCAACCAGCTCAGCACAGCCACAACAATTGTCTTACTCGGCTGTAATCTTGGAGGTGGTGGCGCAGCCTTTGCCCTTCAAGCGGCATCAATCATTAATTCAGAAGTAAATTTTGCCTTCTTCTTATTTGGTGTTTTAACTATTCTTCTAGGAGTAGGATTGCTCGTTCCAGCGCTTGTTAAAAAATAACATAATAGTAGATAGACGCAATATTAACATTTTGAGGACCGAACGGGTTCTCTTTTTTGTATTTTGTCAGTATAATGTTTGATGTTGGAAGCTTTTGTAGTTATAACCTTTATTAGATAATCCGAATGTTATATCGTAAGTTAACTAATCATATGGCTAAAAAATGTGCATTTTTCGAACGAATTGTTTTCAATAAGTGTTTGTCATATGGTATAATTGGAATGAAATAATTTAAGGCTGTGGGAGGCTATTTATGAAAAAAGAAAAAAATTCAATGAATTGGTATCGACTGAGACAGCGCTTTTCTTTGCGTAAATACCATTTTGGTGTAGCATCTGTGGTGTTGGGAGCTAGCATTATCTTAGGAACTAGTGTAACAGTTCAAGCGAATACTCAAACCGCACCGGTTGCAGAGGCGCGTGCAGAGGCAGGAAATGTCGTAACGGTTGATAATTCAAGTGATTTTGTACGAGAATGGAATCAGGCAGGCGATAAGACAATTGATTTGAATGCTACGGGGTATAAAAATGCTGTAACAGAAGGAATGGTTCAAAATTCTACCTTGAATAATACTGCTATAACAACAGTACAGGGGAATAATCAAGATCTTACCTTAAGAGGGGTAAGTATTGATAACCAAAAAGATTTAACGATAAAAAACACAAAAATTAATATAGTAGCAGACACAGGATTAGCGAATCCTTCTATTACCTCATCAGGAAATCTTACTTTAGACGGTGTAACGACCTCGGGAACAGTAAAACCTGACCTAAAAGTCACTAGCGGAACAGCAACAGTTACAAACGGAACAAGTGAAACAAAATTTAATCATGTGACAGTTTCTGACGGTGCAACCTTAACTTTGGAAGGTAAGCAAATTGATGCTAAATTAGTCAAAGCTACTGATAATGCGAAAGTTATTTCGGATTCTACAGGAGTAGATGAGTATCAAGGTGGAGATTTGACACTAAAAAATCTTGTAGGTGAAGTGAAAACTACAGAGGTTAAAAAGTTATCCTTGGCTGGCAATAGTAATGTCACTTTACAGGCTGGTTCTACGATTACTGATAAATTAGAAGTACCTGCAGGAACTATCTTGAACATAGGAGATAATCAATTAACAGTTAAGGAATTGTTAGGAACCGGTAAGATTATCATGAGCCCAGCAGGAACTTTAAACATTGGAACGTTGAAAGAGGCTATCAATGTAGAAATTAAGAACAACACTGCTAATTGGGCACCTAATGATAAGAAAGCATATGTAGTTGTGACAACTCCAGAGGCAACACCTGTGGTAACAGGAAGTCCCACACCAGCAGGTGAAATAATTGTACAAGATGGCAATTCTTGGAAGCTTGAAGAAGAAAAAGGTATAGATATAACCGAATTAGAAAATCTTGTGAATGAGGCGTATGATTCAATAGCAATTTCAGAAAAATTAAAAACTGCATCACCTGAATTAGTTGATAGATACAATGAAGTATTTGAAAAAGCAGATGAAGTGTTAAATACTGCGACTTCTCAATCTGAAATCAATGCCGCATTAGAAGCATTAAAACAAACAATCATAGAGCTTGGTGTTTATAAGGAAGAACCTATTGTAACGATAAAAGAAATTCCTTTTAATATCATCTATAAGGCAGATGCAACATCGGCGAATCCTGCTGGAACTAAGTCTGTAGAGACAGTTGGTCAACTAGGTGAGGAAGAAATTACAACTGTTGATGGTAAGGAAATCAGCCGCCGTACGATTACTCCGAAAGTTAATGAAGTTGTTTTGGTTAGTGTTAAGCCAACAGAGGTTCGTTCGACTATTAATTTTAATCGTATCTATGAAAAAGATGATAATCTCGAAGCAGGACGTCTAGTAACGGTTACCTCAGGTATCAAAGGCGTAAAACGCACTATTACTAAATACAGTGTCGATGAAAAAACGGGAGATTTGATTGCTCTAGCGCCTGAGGAAGTGATTACTCCTGCTAGAACAGAACGTATCAAAGTTGGCACAAAACCAACGGAAGAACGTAAAGAAGTAGCGTATGAGACTATCGAAATCACAGATCCAGAACTTCCAAAAGGTGAACGTCGAGTTGATGTTACAGGTCAAGTGGGTGTAGAACTTACTGTGACAACCTATGACATTAATCCACAGACAGGTGAATTAATTGAAAATCCAGCGACAACAAAACTTGAAAAGGCACCTCTCCCTGAAAAAGTACGTATTGGTTCAAAAGAAGTTGTAGCAGAACCAACAGTAGAGGTATCGAAGGGCTCCGGTTTGACTCAAGACGCGAAACCATATCTAGAAGTTCCAGTCATAACAAGTAAGGGCCGAGGTCTAGTTCAAGACGAGAAACCCGAATTAGAAGTTCCTGAAATTACAAGTAAAGGTCCTGGTCTGACGCAAGATGCGAAGCCAGAGTTAGAAGTTCCAGGAATTACAAGTAAAGGTCCTGGTCTGACGCAAGATGCGAAACCAGAACTAGAAGTTCCAGGAATTACAAGTAAAGGTCCTGGACTGACGCAAGATGCGAAACCAGAATTGGAAGTTCCAGCAATTACAAGCAAAGGTTCAGGTCTGACACAAGACGTCAAACCAGAGTTAGAAGTTCCAGCAATTACAAGCAAAGGTTCAAGTCTGACGCAAGATGCAAAACCAGAACTAGAAGTTCCAGCAATTACAAGCAAAGGTTCAGGTCTGACGCAAGATGTGAAACCAGAATTGGAAATTCCGGCAATTACAAGTAAAGGATCAAAGCTAACGCAAGCACCTAAAGCAGAGGCTCCCCTCTCAGAAAGCACAGAGACTTCTAATGTTACGACAATGGCATTAGCTACTCAATCTAAAGCTATTTCGACTTCTCAGAAGGTGGCGCAAAAGCAAACAAAAGCAGTGCTACCAAAAACAGGGGAAGAGGAACAAAACTATTTCATGTTATTGGGTGGATTGTTTACGACTCTTGCAATGGCAGGGATTTGGATTTCTGATAAACGTCAAAACATGAATGATTAAGCCAGTTGAGATTCTTACGTTTACTTGAAGTTTAGATGAAAAGTTATGTGAGAGAATGTCAGTTTGAAAATCGTCAAAAAAGTCATCAATTGATGGCTTTTTTTGTATGCAAAAAGCTCTATAATCACCAGAGTGGATCTACCCACTACAGAAATTATAGAGCCCAACTTTAACAATTAGGGATGTCTCTTATTCGACCTCAGTTCGTAGTGTCAGTCCATCTGGCAAGTTGAAAATCTCTGTTTTGAGAAACTTAGGATAGAAATAAAGGTCTTTTAAGGTGTGAAAATCTAGCCATTCAAAGGTATGGGTGCGACTTCCTTCGGTTGATTGAAAGGTTTGTCCGAGTTCTGTTAGGTGACTCGTTGCGACATCTACTAGAAAATAAAGACAGACTTCGTGAAACCTAACCTGCTCCACATCTTCTGTAAAGAAACCTTGGTTAAGCCACAAAGAGCGAACAATCTCAGCTGTTATTCCTAATTCTTCGTAGACTTCTCTTATAAGGGCACCTTCAGCACGTTCACCCATCTGAATTCGCCCACCTGGTAAAAAGTAGTAAGGTGATTTGTCATCTTTCATAGCTAAGAGTTTGTTATCGTTGATAATAACCGCGCAGGCACGGAAATTAAATTTTCCTTCTGAAGTCATAAAGCTAATGTCCATAGGTTTCTCCTCAAGATTTATTTGTGTTCATTATAACATTTTTGAGAGGTTTATAATTAGTGAAGTAAATGATGACATCAGAAGAAAAGAGTAGTTGCTTTTCGGATAGCACTAATTACATTGGTTATTCACGAATTATAGATGGCTTTTTATCTCGGTTAGTTTGTTTCTAGGTTTTTAGCATATTTTTTGGTAAAATAGAAGTATCAAACCCTATAAGGAGTTCATTTGCAAGGAAGAATTATCAAGTCCTTGGCAGGTTTTTACTATGTCGAGGCAGACGGACAAGTTTATCAGACCCGAGCGCGGGGAAATTTTCGTAAAAAAGGGCAGACCCCTTACGTAGGAGATTTTGTCGAATTTTCAGCAGAGGAGCAGTCAGAAGGCTACATCCTAGCTATCGATGAGCGTAAAAACAGCTTGGTGCGCCCTCCGATTGTCAACATTGATCAGGCAGTGGTCATCATGAGTGCCAAGGAGCCAGATTTTAACAGCAACCTTTTGGATCGATTTCTAGTGCTTCTAGAGCATAAAAACATTCGTCCTATCGTTTATATTTCCAAGTTGGATTTGTTACATAGCAGAGCAGAGATGGATACCATTCGAGCTCACTATGAAGCGATTGGTTATGAATTTTGTTACTCTCAGGAAGAATTGTTGCCGCATTTAGCCAATAAGGTGACGGTCTTTATGGGACAAACAGGTGTCGGCAAGTCCACCCTGCTTAATAAAATCGCTCCAGAATTAGCTCTTGAAACGGGTGAGATTTCTGATAGCCTGGGACGCGGTCGTCACACCACACGCGCTGTCAGCCTGTACAATGTTTATGGTGGTAAAATTGCTGATACCCCAGGTTTTTCATCACTAGACTACGAAGTCTCAACAGCTGAAGAATTGAACGCAGCCTTTCCAGAATTAAAAGATATCAGCCAAGGCTGCAAATTTCGCACCTGCACGCATACCCATGAGCCATCTTGCGCTGTGAAAGAAGCGCTTGAATCAGGTCAGCTTTGGCAAGTGCGCTATGATAACTATCTTCAATTTCTAAGTGAAATTGAAAACCGCCGTGAAGTTTATAAAAAAGTCATCAAAAGAAAGTAGGATTGTCATGTCAACTTATAAAATTGCCCCATCTATTCTTGCTGCAGACTATGCTAATTTTGCCAGTGAATTGCGCCGTATCGAAGAAACCAGTGCCGAATACGTTCACATCGACATCATGGACGGTCAATTTGTGCCAAATATCAGCTTCGGAGCAGATGTGGTCGCTAGTATGCGCAAGCACAGCAAATTGGTTTTTGATGTGCATTTGATGGTGGTTAACCCTGAACGTTATGTTGACGCCTATGCTCAGGCAGGTGCAGATATCATGACTATTCATACCGAATCTACTATCCATATTCATGGTGCCCTTCAAAAGATTAAAGCAGCAGGAATGAAGGCGGGTGTGGTTATCAACCCTGGGACGCCAGTTGAAGCCTTGGTGCCAGTTATTGACTTAGTTGACCAAGTTCTTATCATGACGGTCAACCCAGGCTTTGGCGGACAAGCCTTTATCCCAGAGTGCTTGGATAAAGTTGCTGCTGTTGCTAAACTTCGTGACGAAAAAGGCTTAAGCTTTGACATTGAAGTGGATGGCGGTGTGGATAATCAGACCATCAAAGCCTGTGCAGACGCTGGTGCTAATGTCTTTGTGGCGGGTTCTTACCTCTTTAGAGCTAGCGACCTACCAGCCCAAGTGCAAACCTTGAGGGACGCCTTAGATGCCTAGAATTGCCCTATTTGCAGGAGGAGACTTGTCCAACCTCCCTTCTCTGTCTCACTTTGACCTTTACGTTGGCGTTGACAGGGGGTGTCTCTTTCTTTTGGAACAAAGGCTGCCGCTAGATTGGGCAGTTGGGGATTTTGACTCAGTAACGATTTCTGAGCGTGAGAAGATTTCAGCTGTCGCAGGGCAAATGTATCAGTCTCCTTCTGAAAAAGATGACACAGATACAGAATTAGCCTTAAAACGCCTTTTTGCAACCTATCCAGAAGCAGAAGTGACCGTGTTTGGAGCTTTTGGAGGACGAATTGACCACCTACTGTCTAACCTCTTTTTACCAAGTGACCCTGAGTTGAGTCCTTTTATGACGCAAATCAATCTAGTAGACGCACAAAATCATGTCACCTACCAACCAGCTGGTCAGCACCGCATTTTTCTTCAAGAAGGAAAAACCTATGTGTCGTTTCTAGTCGAGGGTGAGGGGGACTTGCAGATTTTAGGTGCCAAATATGATTTAACCCCAGCCAATTTTTTTACCAAAAAAATTTATTCTAGCAATGAGTTTCTCTCAGGTCCGATTGAAATTAGCCTGAGTGACGGTTATGTGGTCGTGATGCAGACCAAAGATAGGAGGGCGAGATGACCGTAATGATACTGATAATAGCTCTCCTTAGTCTGGGAATCACAGCCCTGCTCTGGTTCAAAATTATTGATTTACAGGAACAATTGTCCAGAAAATTGGATGATAATGCTGATAATCTCTCTGACCAGATTGGCTATCAGTTAGAAACCTCTCGTAAGGAGCAGGAATTGGCGCTTGCCAAGCAAATCAATCTCTTACAAGAGCAACTCTACCAGCAATTTTCGACCAACCGTGACCGCTCAGATCAGATGCTTGAGAAAATCAATCAAAATCTGAGCCGGTCAGTGAAAGACATGCAGACTTCCAATGAAAAACGCCTTGATCAGATGCGTCAGACAGTGGAAGAAAAGTTAGAGCAAACCCTTCAAACTCGTCTACAAGCCTCTTTCGAGACCGTTTCAAAACAATTGGAGTCAGTTAACCAAGGCTTGGGAGAAATGAAATCCGTTGCTCAAGATGTCGGTAGCTTGAGTAAGGTCTTATCAAATACCAAAACGCGTGGTATTCTAGGTGAAATCCAACTAGGACAAATTATTGAAGACATTATGACGACCAGCCAGTATGAGCGAGAATTTGCCACTGTCTCAGGATCGACAGAGCGTGTTGAGTATGCGATTAAGCTACCGGGAACCAATCAAGGGGACTATGTCTACCTTCCGATTGATTCCAAGTTTCCTCTGGAAGATTACTACCGTTTGGAAGAGGCCTATGAAACAGGAGACAAGGAAGAAATTGAGCGCTACCGCAAATCCTTGTTGGCAAGTATCAAACGTTTTGCCAAAGATATCCAAAGCAAATACCTTAATCCACCAGAAACAACTAATTTTGGGATTATGTTTTTACCAACAGAGGGGCTTTATTCCGAAGTGGTTCGCCACGCAGCCTTCTTTGATTCCCTGCGCCGTGAAGAGCATATCGTGATTGCAGGTCCATCAACCATTTCAGCTCTGCTTAACTCCTTATCAGTTGGCTTTAAAACCCTTAATATCCAAAAAAATGCTGACGATATCAGCAAGATTTTGGGAAATGTCAAAGGAGAATTCGGCAAATTTGGTGGCATGTTACAAAAGGCTCAAAAACAATTGAGCACAGCAAGTAAGACGGTTGATAGTTTGTTGACCACACGCACCAATGCCATTATCAAGGCACTGAATACAGTAGAAACTTACCAAGATAGTGCCACTCAAAGTCTGTTAAACCTCCCTATTTCAGAAGAAGATGAGTAAGACAGACATCGGTAACGAGACCTTCATCCAAGGCGTAGGAGAAATCACCCGACTCACATAGAAAGATAGATTTATGATGAAAATTAACCAAATGAAACAGGACCAGCTATTTGAAGGGTTCTACTTAATCAAATCTGCCGAGGTCCGCAAGACCCGTGCAGGGAAAGATTACATCGCCTTTACTTTCCAAGATGACAGTGGCGAAATTTCAGGAAACCTCTGGGATGCCCAACCTTACAACGTGGAAGAGTTTACAGCAGGAAAGGTTGTCTTTATGAAAGGACGACGGGAAGTTTATAATGGAACACCCCAGGTGAATCAAATTAGCCTACGCAATCCTAGAGAGGGAGAGCCTTCAGACCCATCTGAGTTCAAGGAAAAACCACCGGTGAAAGCAAGTGATGTCAAGGATTATTTAGAACAGGTCATGTTCCGCATTGAAAATGCCACCTGGCAGAGGATTGTTAGAAATCTCTACCGCAAATACGATAAAGAGTTCTACCTCTACCCAGCAGCCAAAACCAACCACCATGCTTTTGAGACAGGGCTTGCGTATCATACAGCGACCATGGTTCGTCTAGCGGATGCCATTGGTGATGTCTATCCAGATCTTAATAAGAGCCTGCTCTTTGCTGGCATTATGCTTCACGATTTGGCAAAAGTCATTGAGCTGTCAGGTCCTGATAATACGGAATACACCGTGAGAGGTAACTTAATCGGTCATATCGCCTTGATTAATGAAGAAATTACAAAGGCAATAGCAGAGCTAAACATTGATGATAGCAAAGAAGAAGTTACCGTGCTTCGCCACGTAATTTTAAGCCACCACGGACAATTGGAATACGGAAGCCCTGTGCGTCCACGTATCATGGAAGCTGAAATCCTTCATATGATTGATAACATCGATGCTGAAATGATGATGATGACCACTGCCCTAAGCCGTGTGTCAGAAGGTGAAATGACCAGCAAAATTTTTGCAATGGACAATCGTTCTTTCTACAAGCTAAAATATTGAGTGAATGAGACAGATAATCTCTAAAATAGATAAAAAGCGAGCATTACAACATTAAAATGTTCGCTTTTTATACGGTTTATGGTATAATATTTTTATTATATTATTAAATGAGAGAAGAGTAACCATTATGAAATTACGTAGAAGTGAGCGTATGGTAGTGATTTCTAACTACCTTATCAATAACCCTTATATTCTAACCAGTTTAAATACCTTTGCAGAAAAATACGAAGCTGCAAAATCATCTATTTCTGAGGATATTTCGATTATCAAAAAAGCTTTTGAAGAGGCAGGAATTGGACACATTGATACGGTGACAGGAGCTAGTGGTGGAGTTATCTTCACACCCGGTATCGCAGAAGCAGAAGCGCGTGCTATTGTTGAGGAGCTTTGCAGCAGCCTCTCTGAAAGTGACCGTATTCTTCCAGGTGGCTATATCTATCTAACAGACCTTCTAAGCACACCTTCTATCTTGCAAAATGTCGGTCGTATCATTGCAAATGCCTTTTGTGGAGAGAAGATTGATGCCGTTATGACTGTTGCGACCAAAGGGGTTCCTTTGGCAAATGCTGTTGCAAACGTCTTGAATGTTCCTTTTGTCATTGTTCGTCGTGACCTTAAAATCACAGAAGGGTCTACAGTCTCTGTCAACTATGTGTCAGGATCAAGTGACCGTATTGAAAAAATGTTCCTATCTAAGCGCAGCTTGAAACCAAACAGCCGCGTCCTCATCGTCGATGACTTCCTCAAAGGCGGAGGAACTATTACAGGGATGACAAGTCTCTTGAATGAATTTGACTCAACCCTTGTTGGTGTTGCAGTCTTTGCAGACAACACGCAAGAAACTCGCGAAAGCTTTGCATATAAATCACTTCTCAGTGTTTCAGAAATTGATGTTAAAAATAACAAGGTCACTGTGGAAGTCGGAAATATTTTTGATGCATAATGTTAAAAATAGGCTCAAAGTACTTGCTTTGAGTCTCATTTTTTGGTAAGATATTAGACGGTATTGTTTACCCCATTTGAAAGGCCCCGGAACCTTCCAAATACCTTTGGTGGGACGGAACACCCACCGCACTTGTAAACAAATAATCGAACTATATATAGGAGAAATCATGAACAAAACAACTTTTATGGCTAAACCAGGCCAAGTTGAACGTAAATGGTACGTAGTAGACGCTACTGATGTGCCACTTGGACGTCTTTCTGCAGTAGTTGCTAGCGTACTTCGCGGAAAAAACAAACCAACTTTCACACCACACACTGATACAGGTGACTTCGTAATCGTTATTAACGCTGAAAAAGTTAAATTAACTGGTAAAAAAGCAACTGATAAAGTTTACTACACTCACTCACTTCACCCAGGTGGTTTGAAATCAATCACAGCTGGTGAATTGCGTTCTAAAAACGCTGTTCGCTTGATTGAAAAATCAGTTAAAGGCATGCTTCCACACAACACTCTTGGACGTGCACAAGGTATGAAATTGAAAGTCTTCGTTGGCGGTGAGCACACTCACGCAGCACAACAACCAGAAGTACTTGATATCTCAGGACTTATCTAAGAGGAAAGGAGCATCTAAATAATGGCACAAGCACAATATGCAGGTACTGGCCGTCGTAAAAACGCTGTTGCACGCGTTCGTTTGGTTCCAGGTACTGGTAAAATCACTGTAAACAAAAAAGATGTAGAAGAGTACATCCCACACGCAGACTTACGTCTTGTTATCAACCAACCATTCGCAGTTACTTCAACTGAAGGTTCATACGACGTTTTCGTTAACGTTGTAGGAGGTGGTTACGCAGGTCAATCAGGAGCTATCCGTCACGGTATCGCTCGCGCATTGCTTCAAGTAGACCCAGACTTCCGCGACTCATTGAAACGCGCTGGTCTTCTTACACGTGACGCACGTATGGTTGAACGTAAAAAACCAGGTCTTAAGAAAGCTCGTAAAGCTTCACAATTCTCAAAACGTTAATATCAGCGATATATCAACGTTTCAAGGCACTCAAGAGTTTACCTCATGGGTGCTTTTTTTGTGCACTTTTTTGAAAAATTTACCTCATTTTTACCTTATTTTTTTTAAATGGCTTTTAGAGCCACTTCGCCGACAGACATCGGTATAAGATTAGATAGGGAATGATTTGTTAGAAATAAATCATGTGAATTTCTTAAATATCTGATTACTTTTGGAAAGGTTGACCAGTAAGCTAGTGATCACAATACGCTATATTTTGAGGTGAAATGTCGGTAGCAAAGGCGATTGAACTGATAAGATAATTTACAGTATCAGAATTTTTCGTATAATATTTGAAATACATTGCGATATTATTGAATAGTTGATATACTTTAGATGTAATAAACAATATGAAAATGGTAAAAGGTGGGATTTTTATGGAAACTAAGCAATTCATGGAACGTTTAGAAGGTGTTTTACCAAACTGGCAAGTGCCAGCGATTGAGGGAGATATTAAGCTAGGTGATATGCCAGGAGATCAGATTGCAATTGTGCCACAACATATTGAAAAGGCAGCATTAATTTTTCCGCGTTTGGTGAGTGAAATTATTCAGCATGTGAAAGAAACAAAGTCAGCTAAAGTCGTTGTAGCGGTTAGCGGTGGATCTGGCGTCGGCAAGACAGGTGTTGCAGCCTTGTTTACTTATTTTTTAGAGAAAGTAGGAATAGGCAGTTATACACTCTCAGGAGATAATTATCCTAAGCGTATTCCTGTTTATAATGATGCAGAGCGTTTGAAAATTTTCCGTGAAGAAGGCATTTTACAAATGCTAGCGGATGGTGTGTATAACGAAGAGAATGCTCAGCAATTGCGCACCTTCCAAGATAAAGAAATCGAAGCAGATTGGTCAGTGGTTGAACAATATCCATGGATGTCATCTTATATTAAAGGTGGGATTAAAGGATTAACAGGTTACTTAGGGACAGAAAATGAGATCAATTTTGCACAATTATCACATGTTATTGCGCAATTTAAAGCTGGACAAGGTAAGATTTGGTTGAAACGCATGGGTCGTACAGAAACCTCTTTATATTTTGATGAATTAGACTTTAGTGAGATCAATGTGTTAATCATTGAATGGACACATGGAAATAATGAAGCCTTAGAAGGTGTGGATATTCCAATCTTTTTAAATAGTACACCGACTGAAACGTTACAAAATCGTTTGGCACGTAACCGAGATGGCAAAGCTGATAGTCCGTTTGTGGCACGCGTTTTGGAAATTGAGCAAGAAAAATTAATTAAACAAGCAGCAAAATCAAAAATTATCGTGTCAAATCAGTGTGAATTTATTGACTATCAAGATGTTTTGGAGGCGGAGTAATGACAACTGAATTTAATCTTGGTCCAATGTTAAATGCTTATCCAGACAGTATTGGTGGCAATCTGTCGTCATTGGTTAAACTGTTAAAACAATCAGACTTGCAAGATACTTTTTCATCTTTTTATATTTTGCCAAGTGTGTTTAATAGCGATTTGGACCGTGGTTTTTCAATATTAGATTATCGTTTGAATGATTTAACAGCTACAGCTGAAGATTTAGAAGCGCTGAAATCATTAGGTTTGGACCTGAAATTAGATTTTGTGTTAAACCATCTTTCCGTATTATCTGAACAATTTCAAGATATTATTAACAAGGGTGAAGATTCAAAATATAAAGATTTCTTCATTAACTGGAACAAGTTTTGGGAAGGTTATGGGACGTTAACCCCACAAGGTTATATTCAACCAGATGATCAATATTTGGAAAAAATGTTCTTTAGAAAACCAGGATTGCCTATTTTAATGGTACGTTTTCCAGATGGGAAAGATTATCCATACTGGAATACCTTTTACAACGAGATTCGCTATCCGAAGCTTGAAGCCAATGACCTGATTAAATGGACCAGTTTAAAATATTGGGCAGCAGATGTGTTGAGTCAACGTGTTAATGATACATTAACATCTGGTGGAAAAATCGAAGACATTGATTTTACTGGATTTGAATCTGTAAAAGATACCATTATTGATTATTTACAAGCAAACCGTACCTATATGGGGCAAATGGATTTAAACTTAAATTCACCCTTAGTTTGGGAGTTTTATGAAGATACCTTGTCTAAATTAGCGAGCTATGGTGCGAAAATTATTCGTCTAGATGCCTTTGCCTATGCGCCAAAAGCACCGGGATCAAAAAATTTCATGAATGAGCCTGATACATGGGATTTGCTTGAAAAGATTAAACAGATGGCAGCTAAGCATGGATTAACCGTTCTGCCTGAAATCCATACCAGTTACAGTGAAAAAACGCATGAAGTGATTTCAGATAAAGAATTTATGACCTATGACTTCTTTTTACCGGGCTTGATTATTGATGCGTTGGAGAGTGGTGAAGCGACGCATTTAGCGAAGTGGGCTAATGACATCATTGAAAAGAACATGCGTGTTGTGAATATGTTAGGGTGCCATGACGGGATTCCCTTGCTTGATTTGAAGGGAATTTTGTCAGATTCACGTATTGAAGAATTGATTAACGTGATTGTTGGACGTGGTGGCTACGTTAAAAATTTACATGGTAAGAAAAATATGTATTATCAAGTGAATGCAACCTATTATAGTGCATTAGGTGAAAATGATGCGAAAATGTTGCTAGCGCGTGCCTTGCAATTATTCATGCCAGGAAAACCACAAATCTGGTATTTAGATCTATTTCTAGGTAAAAATGATCATGAAGCTGTTTTACAAGCAGGTGAGGGTGGTCATAAAGAAATCAATCGTACCAACTTATCATTAGAACAAATTGAAGCACAATTAAAAAATGAAGCTGTTCAAGAACAATTGAAGCTATTACATTTCCGTCAAACAAATCCAGCATTTTCAAGTGAAGCAACGGTTTCAGTGAGTCATCAAGATTCAACTATTAAGATAACATGGGAATATAATCACTACACGGCTACCTTAGAAGCAGACTTAACATCATTGGCGTATCGTATCACATCATCACAACCTGATGGAAGGATTACAAACGAAATGAAAAGCTTATAAAGCCTAAACATTGAGACACTTGCCTGACACAAGTGTCTGTTTAAGAAGATTTAATCTAGAAAATAAAATATAAGTATATTTGAAAAATAGGCTACTTGTATATTTTAGGAACATTTTCCTTGCTTGCAAAAATCTAGAAATATGCTATAATTATTTATGGAGCAACAGCTGTGCGTGAAGCGGGTCAGGGGAGGAATCCAGCAGCCCTAAGCGAAGTCAGTTGTGTGCTCTTTTTTTGCGGAATCTAAAAGCCCTTTGAAATCAAGCTTTCAGAGGGGGATAGGCCGCTGCTATCTGCGAACGGATAGGTCTATAGACTTTTTGAATCATAAAACAATAAAAAATCCTTTGAAATGGTGTTTTCAGAGGATTTTTGTTTATATTATAATGATTATCTTTCAACACTAAGTGCATTAGCGACATTGTATTTCTTTTGGAGGAAATAACGAGCACCAAAGGCAAGGGCCCCGATGATAGCAAGTGCTAGTGCTGGGAGTACAGGGTTGATGCTTGCTGGAATAAAGACGCTTGCTACTGTAAAAATGATTAACCATAGTGATGTGACAGCAAAGAGGATTCCCATGCTTTTCGCCCAATGAGGACGATTGCCGTTGTTGATATGGCGGTAAACAAAGTAGTAGATGGCGTACATTGCAGCGCCACCAGTCATTGTGAGGATAAGGAGGGTTAAAATGCCGTAGCTAGTCGCTTCTTTATTGAAAGATTGTATGATGGCATTTAGTAATGAAAATGCTCCGAGGAATAGAAGTGTTGTGTCTAACCACATGAGCCATGGATTGGTATTTTTTTCAACCTTTGCTGCACTTGTTTGCCCAGCTTTTGGGGTGAATGAACCAGCCCAAACGGTTGGAGCTCCTAAGAAGGTACGTGCAGGAATACCTTTTTTCTGATTTTCTTCAATTTGAGGTAAGACCTCTTCTAAAATACTTTTAATCTCTGCGTCAGATTTCCCGTCTTGGATTAATTGATGGGTAGCGATTTTGACAAATTCTTGATTTTTTTTTGTTAAATTTTGAAGTTCCATTTTTTTTTCTTTCTAAATAAATGATTATCCTTAAAACTCTTCTTAGAACCATTTTTTTCTAAAGAAGTAAATAACAACACACGATGACCCTAAGGCAGCTATCATAACGATTAACCAAAACGCATTAGGTAAGCCGTTAAAAGGCATGGTATTATCCTTAAAGTTCATACCGTAAGCTGAGAAGATAACCGTTGGAATATCTAAGGCCATAGTCATTAACGCCAAGGTTTTCATGATAGTGTTCTGATTGTTACCAATAATAGAAGCAGAAGTTTCAGTCATGACATTTAAGACATTTTCATAAATGCTAGCCATCTCAATCGCCTGTTGGGTTTCAATCAGAGTATCTTCCAGTAGGTCTTCATCCTCAGCGTATTTTTTTAAACTTGAGGCATTTCCAGTCAATTTTTTGACAATACGTTCGTTGATTTTCAGAGAAGCCTTTAGGTAAATGATAGACTTCTCCAACTCCATCATATCGATCAGTTCTTCGTTTTTAGTAGCTTTTTCAAGTTCTGCTTCGATTTTATCAGACTGTCTGTCGATGGAACGAAGGGCTGTTAGGAAAAGCTCTGCATTTCGATAGAGAAGCTGAAAAACAAAACGGGTTTTCATGAAGGTGTAGAAATTTCTAACACGACCATTTTTAAAATAATCAAATAGTGGGACATCTTCTAAGCAAGTCGTGATGACAGCATTTTGTGCGACGATAATACCAAGAGGAATGGTCACATAGTAACTTTTGCTGTTGCGTTCTTCTTGCATGGGAACGTCGACGATAATGAGGGTATAATTATCTTCCACGGAGATACGAGAACTTTCTTCCGCATCAAGCGGTGCCCGCAAGTCGGTAATATCAATATTAAATTGCTCTGCTATACGAACAGAGTCCTCCTGGGAAGGGTTTACCAAATTAATCCAAGCCCCTGGCTCGAACGTTTCAATTTCGTTGAATTCTTTAGCAGTTGATAAAAATATTTGTTTCATCAAGCCCCTCCTTCGGATAAAATTTGCCTTATAGGCATACATTTCATTATACTACAAAACGAGTCTTTTGTGGGAACTCTTTTGGGATTTTTGTTATAATGAGTGTTGTCATATTGAGTACTATGCTCAATAAATGAAAGGAAAATGATTAAATGACCTTTTACGATTTTCCACACATGATGTTTATTTGTGGTGGAAAGATGTCGGTTGGTCAGGTTGGTTTTTTATATGCAAGATAAATTAGTAATCCATGGGGCGAGAGCCCATAATTTGAAAAATATTGATGTTGAAATTCCGCGTGATAAATTGGTTGTCGTGACTGGTTTGTCAGGTTCAGGGAAATCATCGCTGGCTTTTGATACGATTTATGCTGAGGGGCAACGTCGTTATGTTGAGAGTTTATCAGCCTATGCCCGTCAGTTTTTGGGAAATATGGAAAAACCGGATGTGGATTCGATTGATGGTCTTAGCCCTGCTATTTCCATTGACCAAAAAACAACCAGTAAAAATCCTCGCTCGACGGTAGGAACAGCGACCGAAATCAATGATTATCTTCGTTTGCTTTATGCGCGTGTGGGAGTTCCTTACTGTGTGAATGGGCACGGGGCAATTGCGGCATCATCTGTGGAGCAAATTGTGGATGAAGTGTTGGAGCTACCAGAGCGTACGCGTATGCAGATTTTAGCGCCGATTGTGAGACGCAAAAAAGGGCAACATAAGACCATTTTTGAGAAAATTCAAAAGGATGGTTATGTTCGTGTCCGTGTTGATGGTGAGATTTACGATGTGACGGAAGTTCCTGAACTGTCCAAGAGTCAAATGCATAATATCGAGGTTGTGGTGGACCGCTTGGTCAACAAGGACGGCATTCGCTCACGTCTCTTTGACTCTGTGGAAGCAGCCCTTCGTCTCGCAGATGGTTATCTTATCATTGACACGATGGATGGTAATGAGTTACTTTATTCTGAGCACTATTCTTGTCCAGTCTGTGGATTTACAGTGCCAGAGCTTGAGCCTCGCCTCTTTTCATTTAATGCGCCTTTTGGTTCTTGTCCTACCTGTGATGGTCTTGGGATGAAGCTAGAAGTTGACCTTGATTTGGTGATACCTTATCCTGAAAAAACGCTTCGCGAAGGTGTTATTGAACCATGGAATCCTATTTCATCGAATTACTATCCAGCAATGCTAGAGCAGGCCATGACTCAATTTGGTGTGGACATTGATACGCCATGGGAAAAGTTATCAGAGGGTGATAGGAATCTTGTCCTTTACGGTTCAGGTGAACGTGAGTTTCATTTCCATTATGAAAATGACTTTGGTGGTGTCAGAGATATTGATATTGTTTTTGAGGGAGTTGTCCCAAATATCAATCGTCGCTACCACGAGACCAATAGTGATTATACACGTAATGTCATGCGTGCCTACATGAATGAGCTTAAGTGTCAGACTTGCCACGGCTATCGCCTCAATGAAGCGGCGCTTTCAGTCCGTGTTGGGGGAGAGACTGGCTTGAACATCGCTGAAATTTCAGATTTGTCTATTGAAGATCATTTGGCACTGGTTAAACAATTAGAATTAGCTGGTAACGACAAGCAAATCGCAGCGCCTATCTTAAAAGAAGTGACAGATCGTTTGACCTTCCTCAATAATGTTGGGTTGAATTATTTGACCCTATCTCGTACAGCAGGTACCTTATCTGGTGGTGAGAGTCAACGGATTCGCTTGGCAACACAGATTGGGTCAAATCTTAGTGGCGTTCTTTATGTCTTAGATGAACCATCTATTGGACTTCATCAAAGAGATAATGACCGCCTCATTTCAAGCCTCAAAAAAATGCGTGATTTAGGCAATACCTTGATTGTTGTTGAGCATGACGAAGACACGATGATGCAGGCTGACTGGTTGATTGATATTGGGCCAGGAGCAGGTCAATTTGGTGGTGAAGTCATTGCTTCTGGTACGCCAGAACAAGTGGCTAAAAATAAAAAATCCATCACAGGTCAGTACCTATCTGGAGCTAAAGAAATTCCAGTACCGTTAGAACGCCGTTCTGGAAATGGACGATTTATTCAGCTCAAAGGTGCTTCTGAGAACAACTTAAAAAATGTTGATGTCAAGTTCCCACTTGGTAAATTCGTCGCTGTTACGGGTGTTTCTGGTTCAGGAAAATCAACCCTAGTCAACGGTATTTTGAAAAAAGTGATTGCTCAGAAAATCAATCGTAATTCTGAAAAACCTGGTAAATATAAGTCTGTTGAAGGAATTGAGCATATCGAGCGCTTGATTGATATTGACCAAAGCCCAATCGGACGGACACCACGTTCAAATCCTGCGACTTATACGGGTGTCTTTGATGATATTCGTGACCTTTTTGCTCAAACTAATGAAGCCAAAATTCGTGGTTATAAAAAAGGGCGTTTTTCTTTCAATGTCAAAGGCGGACGCTGTGAAGCTTGTTCAGGTGACGGAATTATCAAGATAGAGATGCACTTTTTGCCTGATGTTTACGTCCCTTGTGAGGTTTGCCATGGCACACGTTACAATTCAGAAACCTTAGAAGTACGTTACAAAGATAAAAATATTGCGGAAATCCTTGATATGACTGTTGATGATGCGGTAGAATTCTTTGCGGCCATTCCTAAAATTGCTCGTAAGGTTCAAACCATTAAGGATGTTGGACTAGGTTACGTTACTTTGGGACAACCAGCTACTACTCTTTCAGGAGGAGAAGCGCAGCGCATGAAATTGGCTAGTGAGCTCCACAAGCGTTCAACAGGGAAATCCTTCTACATTTTGGATGAACCAACGACAGGACTTCATACGGATGACATTGCTCGTCTCATTAAGGTATTGGAACGTTTTGTTGATGAGGGAAATACCGTTCTTGTCATTGAACATAACCTTGATGTGATTAAGACGGCAGACCATATCATTGACCTTGGTCCAGAAGGCGGTGTCGGAGGTGGAACAATCGTTGCCACAGGAACACCAGAAGAAGTCGCACAAGTCAATGAAAGCTATACAGGACAATATTTGAAACCCAAATTGCATTTGAACTAATACTCATATAAAATCAAAATTTGATAACTTGTATTCATAATTTTTTGGACAGTTAGCCTTATGTGGTAGGGACGCAAGCGACCTCCTAACGGAGTTCCATTGCTTATTTTCAAGCCTAAGGTCTTGAAAATACCCTCGACGATTGACAGAATATAGTCAATCGTCTTTTTACCACGGTGGCAACTGTCTGTTTTGAGCGATTTTGTGGTCGCATTTTAAGCTGGCGCTAAAATTTTTAACTTGTGAATATTGTTTCTGAACAGGATTTTAGTTTCAATATAAATTATAAATCTGGTTAAATTTCTATAGTGTAAAGTTCACAATTTCAGATTTCTGAAATAAATTAAGTATAATATAGTAAAAGACTTACTGTTTAGCATAAAAACTCCTAGACTACTCGTTTTAAGTAACAAGATTCTAGGAGTTTTTTGTGTGTCATATTATAAGATTTTAATCAGATGAGTATCATCGTAAAAAATATAGCCATGCTTGGGGTAAAAGGAATAAGAGGCTCTCCAGTCTTCTTTAGGTTGTCCAAGGTGGACATGAATAGCTGTTTTACCTTCTGCAATTAAGTGTTTTTCTGCGAAGCGAAGTAATTGACTCCCTAAACCTTGATTTTTCAAACGAGGTTTAACAAATAGGCGGTGTAGAAAAACTTCTGAGGAATTTGGAAGAGATGAATAAGCGATGGATCCGATGACCCTATTTTTCTCATCAATTCCCAACCAGAAGTGATCGCTCTTATCTTGGTAAGAGGTTTTAATGGATAATAAATCAGGGTTGATACTTGGAATTCTTCCTAGAGCATCTTTGGCTTCTAGTATCATAAAGATAAGGTCGTCTCGATAAGAGTCTTGGTATTCAATGATTTTCATGTTAATATCTCCCTTAGAATACGAAAAAAAGCCTTACACTATAGTGGGTTTTTTACTTTATTTACCCCCTACAAGAACAAA
Source organism: Streptococcus hillyeri (assembly GCF_003686955.1). Lineage (GTDB taxonomy): Bacteria > Bacillota > Bacilli > Lactobacillales > Streptococcaceae > Streptococcus > Streptococcus hillyeri. The sequence continues at coordinate 14,797 of NZ_RCVM01000016.1, read as the reverse complement.
TCTAGAACAAAATACCACTAGACAAAGAAAAAAGCCTTATAAATCAAGGCTTTAGACTGTTGAATCATATACCCCCTACAGGGCTCGAACCTGTGACCCATAGATTAAGAGTCTACTGCTCTACCAACTGAGCTAAGGAGGCAAGAAAGCTGTATTGGCACCGGTGATTCACGTTTTGTATTGAACCCGCGCAATAAAGCAGGTGGGCAACTCGCTCCTCCTTAGTTGTTTCCGCGTGAAACGGCCTACATACTGGAGGAAGACTTTTGTTTCCCTAAAAATACAAAAAATAGTCGGTCAACACATTGATGTGAATTCGTATGCCACAGCAATATTTCTGTACCATTATGATACCACTTTTTAGAAAAATTTCAAGGGCATTTTTAAAATTTTTGAAAACGCTTGTTATAAGTCAAAATCAGACTTGATTTTCTCAAGACATTGCGCCATGAAAGCTTTATTGAGCCTATAGCGGGCTTCGTCTTTATCAATAGCAAAGCTGAGCAATCCAGCATTGAGCAGTTTTTGGATGTGGAAAGATACGTTAGCGGGAGTGATGCCTAGCTGTGCAGCTATTTCTTTATTTTTCATTGTTGAGTGAGAGACGATATTTAAAATATCATAACGAACGGGATCAGCTAGAGACTTGATGGCCAAATCCAAAGTGTCTTTGCTGAGATTGTGTTGTTGTCGTCCTTTGAGAATGATTTCTGCTCTGGCGTAAGTATAGACGTAGATAGGTTTTTCTAAGTCTAACTCATCTGTAGTAATGATGTGACTGAGATGTAGTGGTGAAGTGACAAAAACTTTTAGGGCAGATTTTTGACTTTTTGAGAGGTATTTTTTGATATCAAAAATAGAGTCGCTAAAAAGTTCCATAATGTCAAGCTGATTGATTGTCTCTAGCACCTCTTTTTCGTATTTTTCATAAAACGGTTGATAGAGAGGGATAAGCTCTTTGTAGAGGTCAACCATGCCTTCGACGGTTTCTTTAGGGTGATGATATGACCAAAAGACGCGCCATTTGGTACTCTCTTTTATCATGTCATCCTCTAAGAGGTTAAGAAGATCTTCCTCGGTTTCGATGACTTGGCCTTCAGGTGCGATAAGATTTAGTAAAAGGGAGCGGATTTTTTCTTCTGAAACCGCTAAAACAAGTGGATAAAGTTCTTCCATTGTTTTAGGGTCGTGGCCTTCTTCTAATAGATAGCGGTAAATACTATCTATAATATGGCCATGGTTTGCTCCGCGGTAAAATTTGTGAAGACGTGGTGTATAGGGCTCTAATATTTTTTTGATGGTTTCAAAATCATTAAACACCTCTTGAAAAGTTTGACGTTCTTCAAATGTTAGATCAATTTGACTAGGATCGAAGTAGCTGATGCTTGGTAGCCAAAGAAAATCCATGATTTTACTTTGATGTTTACTGATAAAAATATCCATTATATTACTTTCTTTCTGATAAAGTCATTAATAGTATAACCTAAAAGTCCTAGACTGAGCAAGAAAAGAAGAAGCGTCAGCCATTTTACCGAAAGAAATAACATCAGTCCTGACATCAGTAATCGTGTGATTACAATCCCCGTAGTAAACCAGGTATAAATGCCAGCAGACACAGTAGCAATTTTATTCTCAGAGATTCTAGTGTAAATTAGGGTGTTTAGTTTAGGATTGATAGCACCCGAAATGATTCCTATAGGAATAAGGAAAATGAGAATGAGCCAGATATTCTGAAGATAATAAGCAAAAATAAGAGCAGAAAACAGCGCGGAAGCCACTTGTAGGGTGTGAGAAATAGAAAGATTTTTTAGGAGATTCATACTTAAAATTCCCCCTAGAATCATGCCGATAATATTAGTGGTTTGAAAAATTGCTAAGGTTGTAGCTGCATTAAAGATTATAAACTCTTTATTATGACTCATAATAAGGGTCAACAATGTGATTAGAACAGCACCTAGCCCATTTAGGACAGGGACAATAATCATACAGGCTTTTAAGTCAGGAATAGCAGCCATTTCTGACAGAGTTAGCTTCAAGCTTTGCCACATATCTTTGAAAATATTACCAGACCTTTTGTTTTCAGAGGTTTCTAGAGGTTTTTGGACAAAAAGCTGAGCAATACGAGGTTTAATGATTGTGTACATGAGAAGAGATACTGCAAATGTCGCAGCATTGACAAAGGCTAACTGGGAAAAACTCATCATCGTAATAAATAAGGCACCAGCAGATTGAAATAAGAGATTGGTTGTTAATCCTAAACTTTGGCTAAATCCCATGTATTCTGCTCTGGCTTCGTTAGGAATAATTCTTAAACTAATAGGGATGTAAAGACCATTCTCATATTGTCCCGCGACATCAGAGAAAAAATTAAAGATAGCCGCCACGATGACAATCCATAAAGCTGGTTCAAAGGTCATGATAAAGCCTAGAATCGTGTAAATAGTAATACGAAAAACTAATGTTAATTGAATAGCCTTTAATTTATCTTTGGTTTTATCAGACCAAAAACCTGTTATGAGACGACTAAAGGTAGGAAGGGTTTCTGATAAGGTAATAATAGATAAAGCAAAATTAGGATTTGGAAGAAATAAGACATAGTTCATCAGAGCCATGTAATAAAGAGTATCTCCAAAATTTGACAGAAGATCAGAGGCAATAACCGCTAAATAAGTTTTGTTGGCAAAAATCTTTTTCATAAAAACACCTCAAGTAATAATTAAAGTTTTAAATAAAGTAATTACTTGAATAAATTATAAAACTAATGCATTATAAAGTCAATATTTAATTCAAAAATAAAGCATATATCTAATTCTATCCTTTTCTTAACGAAAACTTAAACGAAGATTAGTCATGAACAGATTTTTTGACTTTGAAAGTTTTGATATGATAAGATGACTTTAATCTAAGATTGGAGTATTAATATGACTTTGAAAAAATTGAGTTTATTTGGTTTAGCAGCTTTAACTACTTTGACTTTAGTTGCTTGTGATTTTGATGATGATAAAGATGAGGTAGCTGTACAGCAGAGTACCACTCAACAGACTTCACAAAGTGCTTCAGAAACAAGCACACAAACGACTGGACAAGCTGGTGCCTATAGCCCTGCTATTTCTCAAGAAGATGCTGTGAAAAGAGCTCTTGAAGCAGCCGGCCTAAAGCAAGAGGAAGTTATCAATTTGACAGTTGAGCAAGATTTTGATGACATGCCACATAGCTATGATATTGAGTTTGTCAAAGATACTACAGAATACAGCTATTCTATTGATGCTGATTCAGGTAATGTTTTGGAACAAAGTCAAGAAAACGTTAATGACTAATATGACAGAAAACCGTGCGTTGGCACGGTTTTTAGTGTATAATGTTGACTATGAAAAGAGATTTTAAAACCGTAAAAAGACTTGTTATTAAGATTGGAACAAGTTCTTTAGTCTTACCAACAGGAAAGATTAACCTTGAAAAAATTGATCAGTTGGCTTTTGTTATTGCTAGTTTGATGAATAAGGGAATGGAAGTTGTTCTCGTTTCATCTGGTGCGATGGGATTTGGCTTAGATGTTTTAGGACTTGCTAAGCGTCCTAGCGAAATGGCAGAGCAACAAGCAGTATCTAGTGTGGGGCAGGTGGCGATGATGAGCCTTTATTCTCAGATTTTTGCCCACTACCAGACCAATGTGTCTCAAATTTTATTGACACGTGATGTGGTAGAATTTCCTGAGAGTTTAGCCAATGTTACCAATGCTTTTGAAAGTCTATTTAGCATGGGAATAGTCCCTATTGTCAATGAAAACGATGCGGTCAGCATTGATGAAATGGACCATCAGACTAAGTTTGGAGACAATGACCGTTTATCAGCTATTGTGGCTAGCATCACGAAGGCAGACTTATTGATTATGCTGTCAGATATTGATGGGTTGTTCGATAAAAATCCGACGATTTATGACGATGCTAAGTTGCGTAACCATGTTCCTGAAATCACAGAAGAGATTTTAGCTTCTGCTGGTGGCGCCGGTTCTAAGTTTGGAACAGGCGGTATGCTTTCTAAAATCCAATCAGCACAAATTGTCTTTGAAAATGATGGGCAGATGGTATTGATGAATGGTGCCAATCCGCGTGATATTTTGCGTGTTCTAGATGGCGAACACCTAGGAACATTGTTTAGTCAGAAGTGAGGAAAGAGTATGACCTATATTGAAACTTTAGGAAAACAAGCTAAAAAGGCAGCGCGTGACTTGCTCAGCCTTTCCACCAGTGAAAAAAATGCTCTCCTAACCTTGGTAACCAAGCGTTTAGTCAGTGAAACAGCGCTACTTTTGACGGAAAATGCTAAGGATTTGGCACAAGCTAAAGAAAATGGGATTTCCGAGATTATGACAGATCGCCTTCGTTTGACACCTGAACGAATTGAAGGAATTGCAGAAGGGGTTCGTCAGGTAGCCGATTTGGAAGACCCGATTGGTCAGGTGGTACGTGGCTATACGAATTTGGATGGTTTAAAGATTGTTCAGAAACGAGTGCCTTTAGGGGTGATTGCCATGATTTTCGAAAGTCGTCCCAATGTCTCTGTAGATGCTTTCTCGCTCGCCTTCAAGACCAACAATGCTATTATCTTACGTGGTGGACGTGATGCTATTAACTCAAATAAAGCCCTAGTATCGGTCATTCGTCAGGCGCTAGCAGATGGCGGTGTCAATCCTGATGTGGTTCAGTTGGTTGAAGATACTTCGCACGCTGTTGCAGAAAACTTGATGCAGGCAGTTGATTATGTTGACCTGTTGATTCCACGTGGTGGTGCCAAATTGATTCAAACGGTTAAAGAAAAATCAAAAGTGCCAGTGATTGAGACTGGCGTTGGGAATTGTCACATTTACGTGGATGAGTTTGCTGATTTAGAAATGGCGACGAAGATTGTCCTTAATGCCAAAATCCAGCGTCCAAGTGTGTGTAACGCGGCAGAATCTTTAGTGGTCCATGAAAAAATAGCAGAGCAGTTTTTGCCAATGTTGGAAGAGGCGGCTAATCAGGTACAGCCAATTGAATTTCGTGCGGATGAGAAGGCATACGCCCTCTTAAAAACAGCCGTTCCAGTAACAGAAGAAGACTATGCCACAGAGTTTTTAGACTATATCATGTCTGTCAAGGTGGTTTCGAACTTGGAAGAAGCGATTGCTTGGGTTAATACCTATACGTCATCGCACTCAGAAGCCATCGTGACTCGTGACCTTGTGGCAGCCGAGAAATTCCAAGACCAAGTGGATGCGGCAGCGGTTTATGTCAATGCCTCAACTCGTTTTACCGATGGCTTTGTCTTTGGCCTTGGCGCTGAAATCGGTATTTCAACGCAAAAAATGCATGCGCGTGGACCAATGGGGTTAGAGGCTTTGACATCTACAAAATTCTATATCAATGGTCAAGGACAGATTAGAGAATAACAAATGAAGCATGACAAATTTAGAAAGTGAGCTTGGATGAACTGGCAAGATTATTTTCCTAATGCCCAGAAAAGTCAGCAAAAGTCAGACGATACTGGAATTCAAAATCTTCCATTGGAAAAAGAATGGTTACAAATTCCTAAAGAAGATTTGACTGATAGAGAGCGATTTTTAATCACCTTATTCTCAACAACGGCTGAGGATAGGCCGGTATTAACCAATCCTTGGTTAGAATTTTTAATGGGAAGAAGCTCTCAGTTGCCAGCCTCTTATCCAAATTACCAATTTCTCTATCTTGAGCATTCCCAACCGTTTACGGAGGAGTTGCTAGAATTGTTGGACCAACTTCTTTTGGGACGTGTGGCAACCATTTCACTTGGATCATATCGGACAGCTCTGCTATTGACTCAAGAACAAGGAAGTGACATCACTGAGCTTTTGAAGGAGCTTTTGGTGACCATTGAAAGCGACTTTGGGCTATCGCTTAGTCTTTTTCTCGGGAATAGCTGGGCGCGGATAGATGATGAGCATCTGAGACAGCTTTTTCAGGCGGAAACGACTCTTTTTACTGCCTACCTAGCGGGTCATTCTTCTGAAAAAATGCAGAGCTTTGCAAAAATGTTGCTCTGGGCATTGAGCAATGGGCAAGAAGTGGGAGTGTTCAAGGAAGCACTTAACTATTATTTGACCCTGCAAAATGAGGTTCCAGATATGGTAGCAGCCCTGTGGGAAAGCCACGGCAATCAGGTACAAGCGGCGCAAAAACTTTTTTTGCACCGCAACAGCCTCCAATATAAACTGGATAAATTTCAAAGCCTGTCAGGGCTGAATTTGAAAAAGTTAGATGATTTAGCGCTGTGCTATTGGTTATTATTGGAAAATTGAGGGCGTAGGCTCTCTTTTTTTAGCTCCTACATGAAAACGTTTTTATTTTTGTGCAACTTGCCCAAAAATCTAGTTAAGGTGTCCATAGCAGTGTGAAAGCGCTTTTGATATACTTATTTCAACAATAAAAACAAGGAAGTAAGATGTATGACAACTCTTAAACTTAACAATATTTACAAAAAATACCCAAAAAGCACTCACTACTCTGTTGAAAACTTCAACCTTGATATTAAAGACAAAGAATTCATCGTTTTCGTAGGTCCTTCAGGTTGTGGTAAATCAACAACCCTTCGTATGATTGCAGGTCTCGAAGATATCACAGAAGGTGAATTTTACATTGATGACAAACTCATGAATGACGAAGCACCTAAAGACCGTGACATTGCCATGGTTTTCCAAAACTATGCCCTTTATCCGCATATGACTGTTTACGATAATATGGCTTTTGGTCTTAAATTGCGTAAATATAGTAAAGATGATATTGATAAACGTGTGCGTGAAGCGGCTGAAATTCTTGGATTGACTGAATTCTTGACACGTAAACCAGCGGATCTTTCTGGTGGTCAACGTCAACGTGTTGCCATGGGACGTGCTATTGTCCGCGATGCCAAAGTGTTCTTGATGGACGAACCATTGTCAAACTTGGATGCCAAACTCCGTGTCTCAATGCGTGCTGAAATTGCCAAAATTCACCGTCGTATTGGTGCAACTACCATCTATGTTACCCACGACCAAACAGAAGCGATGACGCTTGCTGACCGTATCGTTATCATGAGTTCAACGAAAAACCCAGAAGGTTCAGGAACCATTGGTCGCGTTGAACAAATCGGTACACCACAAGAACTTTACAACGAACCAGCTAACAAGTTTGTAGCAGGATTTATCGGAAGCCCAGCGATGAACTTCTTTACCGTAACGTTTGACAATGGTGTGCTTCGCAGTGAAGATGGTATCGAACTTGCTCTTCCAGAAGGACAAGCTAAGAAGCTTGAAGCAGCTGGCTACAAAGGTAAAAAAGTTATCTTTGGTATCCGTCCAGAAGATATTTCTGGAAACCCAATCGTTCAAGATACTTATCCAAACGCGACAGTTAAAGCGGAAGTGATGGTATCAGAGCTTCTCGGAAGTGAAACCATGCTTTACGTTAAAGTTGGATCAACTGAATTTGCCTCACGTGTTGATGCGCGTGACTTCCACAATCCCGGCGAGAAAGTAGACTTGACATTCAATGTTGCTAAAGGTCATTTTTTTGACGTTGAGACTGAAAAACGTATTAAATAAGCTACTCCTAAATCCAACCCGCAGAGTCTGCGGGTTTTTGTGCTTTTCAAATTTTAGACAGATGCTTCTGCTTTATGCTATAATAAAAGTTATGACTAAAGAATTTCATCATGTGACCGTACTTTTACACGAAACCGTTGATATGCTTGACGTTAAATCGGATGGTATTTATGTTGACGCGACACTTGGGGGAGCGGGACATTCTTCTTGTCTCCTTTCTAAATTAAGTGATAAGGGGCATCTTTATTGCTTTGATCAAGACCAAAAGGCTATTGACAATGCTCAAATCAAGTTAAAAGACTATATCGATCGCGGTATGGTTACCTTTATTAAGGATAATTTTAGAAATCTAAAAATGAACCTAGCCCAGCATGGAGTCTATTCTATAGATGGGATTCTTTATGACTTAGGGGTTTCTAGTCCTCAGCTTGATGAGCGTGAACGTGGTTTTTCTTATAAAAAAGATGCTCCGCTTGATATGAGAATGAATCAAGAAGCTAGTTTGACGGCTTATGAGGTGGTTAATAGCTATCCTTACCAAGATTTAGTGCGTATCTTTTTCAAATACGGTGAAGATAAATTTTCAAAACAGATTGCTCGTAAGATTGAGCAAGCTAGGGAAATTAAACCGATTGAAACAACGACTGAATTGGCTGAACTCATTAAGTCAGCTAAGCCAGCGAAGGAACTTAAGAAAAAAGGACATCCCGCAAAACAAATTTTCCAAGCCATTCGTATTGAAGTTAATGATGAGCTTGGTGCCGCAGATGAATCCATTCAACAAGCGATGGAGTTACTTGCAGTAGATGGGCATATCTCTGTTATTACGTTCCATTCTTTGGAAGATCGTTTGACCAAACAATTGTTCAAAGAAGCGTCTACAGTGGATGTTCCGAAAGGCTTGCCATTTATTCCAGATGACCTTAAACCAAAGTTTGAATTGGTGTCTCGTAAGCCGATTTTACCAAGTGATGAGGAATTGGCAGTTAATAACCGCGCTCATTCCGCAAAACTTCGAGTTGCTCGAAAAATACATAATTAAGGACAATATTATGCCAGAAGACAAGAGACAAGAAGCGCTTAGTCAGGTTGTTCAAAGACGTATTCGCCAATTTACAAGACTGGAGAAGGCGTTTTATGGGACAATTATTTTGACAGCTATTGTAATGGCGATTAGTCTCATCTATATACAAAGTCGTAATCTCCAGCTCCAACAAACGATTTCAGAGTTGAATGGGGAGTTGAATCTGAAACAGACGGAGTATAATAACGCCAAACAAGAAGTCAATGAATTGTTACAACGTGAGCGCATTATAAAAGTAGCAGAAGAAGCTGGTTTAGTACCCAGATCAGAAAACATTCAAAAGGTTGAGTAAGTTATGAAAAAGTTAATACAATTCTTTTTGAATTATGTTGTTAAAGATAGAAAAACTCCTGCGAGCAATCGAAAACGAGTAGGTCAGAATCTCATGATTTTGAGCATATTCGTCTTTTTCGTGTTTCTGATTAACTTTGCTGTTATCATCGGTACTGATAGTAAATTTGGAACGGATTTGTCAGAAGGGGCGGAGCAGGTTTATCAATTACAAGTTAGGCAGCAGGCTAAGCGGGGCACCATTTATGACCGTCATGGAAATGTTATCGCAGAAGACTCGACAACTTACTCAGTCTATGCGGTAATGGATACTTCTTATGTTGACGTTTATGGGAATAAACTTTATGTCAAGAAGTCTCAATTTAAAAAGGTAGCAGATATCTTTCATGAGCATTTAGGCATGAAAAAAGATTATGTTATCAAACAATTAGAGCAAGATAATCTATCTCAGACTGCCTTTGGCGTACAAGGGAATAATTTAAATTACAGTACTATGTCTGCTGTAGCAGAAGCAGTTGATAAAGCTGGTATTAAAGGAATTGATTTTTATACCAATCCAGGACGTATGTATCCTAATGGGACCTTTGCATCGCATTTTATAGGACTAGCTCAGTTGATGGAAGACGAAAAAACAGGAAGCAAATCATTCACAGGTACAACAGGAATGGAATATGCTCTTAATGAAGCTTTATCTGGAACTGATGGAATTATTAGTTATCAAAAAGATAAAAATGGTAATGTTCTGTTAGGGTCTTCAACTCCAGTGAAAGCAGCGATCAATGGTAAGGATATCTATACAACCTTGTCACAACCCTTGCAGGTTGCCTTAGAGACGCAGTTGGATCTTTTGGCAGAAAAAACGGTTGCAAAATTCATTAGTGCTACTTTGGTAAATGCTAAAACAGGAGAGATTTTAGCGACAAGCCAACGTCCGACTTACAACGCAGATACCCTTGAAGGCTTAGATGGGGAAAAAATAGGAACCTGGAATAGTTTGCTTTATCAAGGGAATTATGAGCCGGGTTCTACAATGAAGGTTTTCACATTGGCTTCTTCAATTGATAATGGAACATTTAACCCAAATCAAACTTACTATAGTGATAAGTATGAGCTTGCAGACGCTGTTATCAGGGACTGGGATGTCAATATGGGCTTATCTAGTGGAAACTATTTAACGTTGTCTCAAGGTTTTGCTTATTCAAGTAACGTTGGTATCCTGCATTTACAACAAGGGATTGGAACAGATAAGTGGATGAATTACTTATCAAAATTCCGTTTCGGTACGCGTACGCGTTTTGGAATGAGTGATGAAGAGGTCGGTAATCTTCCAGAAGATAACCTTGTAACCATTGCTCAGTCTGCATTTGGTCAGGGGATTAATGTGACCCAAATTCAAATGTTGCGCGCTTTCACATCAATTAGTAATAATGGTGTTATGCTAGAACCTCATTTTATTGGGCAAATTTATGATCCGAACACGGAATCTAGTCGTACGGTTGGACCAGAAATTATTGGGAATCCTATTTCATCGGAGGCTGCTACTGAAACGCGTCAGTACATGGTGACGGTTGGTACGGATCCAATATGGGGGACACTCTACTCAAAAACACTGGGGAGTCCAGTTATCCAGGTTGGTAATGAGAGTATTGCTGTAAAATCAGGTACAGCTCAGATTGCAGCCTCAGCAGAAGAAGGTGGTGGCTATCTTCAAGGGTCAAATGACACAATCAACTCTGTCATTGCAATGATTCCATCAGATGATCCGACCTTTATGATGTATGTTACTATTCAGCAACCAAAAGTTTGGACAGGATTAGAATACCGTGATATTTTTAATCCTATCTTGGAAGAAGCTCTGTTGATGGAAAAAGAATTAACCCAGCCAATCACACCGATTAGTGAAAAGACAACAGCTTATAAAATGCTTGATGTTATTGGGAAACCATCAGGAGATACAGCTGATATTCTCAGACGAAATATTGTTCAACCTGTTATTGTTGGAAATGGTGAAACGATAACCAAAGCGTCTGTTGATAAAGGACAGAAATTAGCTTCAAATGCCCAAGTTCTTCTATTGACAGATTCTCTAAAAACGGTACCTGATATGTATGGTTGGACCAAGAAAAACATGGATATTTTTGCTGAATGGCAAGGGATAGATGTCACTTATAAAGGCTCAGGAAGAACGGTTGTTAAGCAGAGTATTGACACCGGAAAAGACATTTCTAAGATAGATAAAATTACGATTACATTGGGAGATTAAGATGTTATTAAGTATTATAGCGGGTCTGGTAGCCTTTGGGGTAACCATCATAGCCATGCCACATTTTATTCGATTTTTTCAAATCAAAAAAATTGGTGGACAACAAATGCACGAAGATGTGAAACAACATCTTGCCAAAGCAGGGACTCCGACCATGGGGGGGACTGTATTTCTTGTTGTAGCGATTGTAGTCAGTTCGGTCTTTTTTATGATTGCTAGTATGGTAAAGGCTGATTCGATGTCATGGACAGCTGTTGCAGGTATTTTAGCTGTTTTAGCCATTTATGGTACCATTGGATTTCTTGATGATTTCTTGAAAATTTTCAAACAGATTAATGAAGGACTGACTTCAAAGCAGAAAATGGCGGCGCAAATCATCGGTGGTATCTTGTTTTATTTTCTTCATGTCCATTCAAGTGGTCATGATAGCTTAAATGTTTTTGGCTACCAACTTCATTTAGGAGTTTTCTATTTGGCCTTTGTTCTATTTTGGATTGTAGGTTTTTCAAACGCTGTCAACTTAACAGATGGTATTGATGGCCTAGCTTCCATTTCAGTGGTGATTAGCCTGTTTGCTTATGCGGTTATCGCTTACGCACAAGGGCAATTAGATATTTTCTTAGTTATTGTTACCATGATTGGTGCCTTACTTGGCTTTTTTGTCTTTAATAAAAAACCAGCTAAAGTGTTCATGGGTGACGTGGGGTCACTTGCTCTTGGAGCTATGCTTGCCACACTCTCAATTACCCTTCACCAAGAATGGACCTTGCTCTTTATTGGAATTGTCTATGTTTTTGAGACAAGTTCCGTGATGCTTCAGGTCACTTACTTCAAATACACTAAGAAAAAATATGGTGAAGGACGTCGCATTTTCCGTATGACACCTTTCCACCATCATTTGGAGTTAGGTGGGCTTTCTGGAAAAGCAGAGCAATGGAGTGAATGGAAGGTTGATGCTTTCCTATGGGCGGTAGGAACAATTGCTAGTCTGATCACGCTAGCGCTTCTTTACCTCTGATTGTAAAATTCAGCCAGCGAAAGCTGGTTTTTTGTTTGAACTTGATTGACTGAGTAAATGAGAATAATAATCATCATCCGAATGTCGTGAACGAAGAAACTAACCAGAGCTTTTTTGAGTATTTTTTGGTATAATAGTAAAGCTATCATAGAGAAAGGGATGTTCAGTTGATTTTGTTTAGAACTGAACAGGGGCAAAATTTTTACAGGAAATCTGGCAGCACCAATTGAGAAGGTGTTAGAAAGTTCATTGCTGAGAGGTTAGAGCGATTTTTTAACATCAAGTTATGCTGTTTAGGGTTTTAGTGAAATGAGACTATTGCTTCAATATCTTACACATGTCATTTAAAGATTTTAATTTTAAAAACTATATTCAAGATGCTTTGGAGGAGATTAAGTTTATTAATCCCACTCCGGTACAGCAGAAATTAATTCCGGTGGTACGCTCTGGTCGCGACCTTGTCGGAGAATCTAAAACAGGATCAGGTAAAACACATACATTCTTGTTACCGATTTTTGAAAAAATTGATGAAAATGGAAAAGATGTTCAGGTGGTTATCACAGCACCATCGCGTGAGCTTGCTACTCAGATTTATCAAGCGACAAAGCAGATTGCGGATCATTCTGAGACAGAGATTCGAGTGGTTAATTATGTTGGTGGGACAGATAAGCTTCGTCAGATTGAGAAGTTGAAGGTTGCACAACCGCATATTGTTATCGGTACGCCAGGGCGCATTTATGATTTGGTTAAGTCAGGTGATTTGGCGATTCATAAGGCGCATACATTTGTTGTTGATGAAGCAGACATGACGATGGATATGGGCTTTTTGGATACTGTTGATAAGATTGCAAGTGCGCTACCTAAACAAGTGCAAATCTTAGTCTTTTCTGCAACTATTCCTCAGAAGCTTCAGCCGTTTTTGAAAAAATATCTGACGAATCCTGTCATGGAGAAAATCAAAACATCGACAGTTATTGCAGATACAATTGATAACTGGTTGATCTCTACAAAAGGTCGTGATAAGAATGCTCAGATTTTAGAATTTGCTAAAGTTTTGAATCCATATTTGGCGATGATTTTCGTTAACACTAAGGAACGTGCGGATGACTTGCATAGTTATCTGGTCTCCAATGGTTTGAAAGTTGCTAAAATTCATGGAGGTGTGCCGCCTCGTGAGCGTAAGCGTATCATGAATCAGGTTAAAAACTTGGATTATGAGTATATTGTAGCAACTGACTTAGCGGCACGTGGTATTGATATTGAGGGTGTTAGCCATGTTATCAATGATGCCATTCCTCAAGATTTATCATTCTTTGTGCACCGTGTTGGACGTACAGGTCGAAATGGTCTATCAGGCACAGCGATTACACTCTATCAGCCAAGTGATGATTCTGATATTAAAGAACTTGAGAAATTGGGCATTGCCTTTGTCCCAAAAGTTTTAAAAGATGGAGAATTCCAAGATACTTACGATCGTGACCGTCGTGCCAATCGTGAAAAAGTCTATAAAAAACTTGACACTGAGATGATTGGTCTAGTGAAGAAGAAAAAGAAAAAAGTAAAACCAGGTTACAAGAAGAAAATTCAGTGGAAAGTTGACGAAAAACGTAAGAAAGAACGCCGTGCAGAGGCTAGAGCTAAAGGACGTGCTGAACGTAAGGCAAAAAAACAAACATTTTAAGAAAGGGAGAGTGGGACCTAAAATGTCTCATCCTCTCTTTTTTTGTAACCTGATATAAATTCTTTATAGCGGTGATAGATAAGAGGTATTAGGCAAGCTATCTTTTCTGTGTTATTGTAAATATACCGTCTAAATGAATTATTTTTGAAGTGTCCTTGCTTGAAGGGCATGATAAGGTGACAAGGTTATTCTGATTTAGGAGAAGCAGAATTCTCCGAATTACTGATTTTGATAGGATTTTAGAGTGGTTAAGAGATGATGAAAAGAGGTTGTATTGTGAAAAAATTATTTTGGTCCCTTGCTCTAGTTAGCATTACGGTAGGTATTATCGCAGGATGTGCTCAGACTTCAAAAGAGTCGTCTGAAAAGTCTAAAGTGACCTTAACGGTAGCTACGGATTCTGACACAGCGCCCTTCACTTATAAGGAGAATGATGACTTTAAAGGTTATGACATTGATGTTGTCAAAGCAATCTTTAAAGATTCCAAGGAGTACGATGTCACATTTGTGACAACAGCCTTTGATTCGATTCTAGCTGGTATTGATGCTGACCGTTATCAGATTGCTGCAAATGATTTTAATTACAATGAGCAGCGAGCTGAAAAGTATCTTTTCTCTGATCCGATTTCAAAATCAAACTATGCAATTGTTTCAGCCAACGGAACGGAATATGACAGTTTAGATGATCTCTCTGGCAAAACAACAGAGGTTCTCCCTGGCTCAAACTATGCGCAGGTTCCACGACAAACGCATGAAATCTTCTATTTCCATTTTGCAAGTGTTGAAAGTTTTTTGCCCTAAAGCAATTGTTTTAAATACTTGTCAAAGGACAGACTTAGGGCATATTTCTTACGACGCAGACTCAT
>NZ_RCVM01000015.1 GCF_003686955.1 Streptococcus hillyeri | reverse complement strand
ATATTTTGTCATAGTAAGGACTCATTTCTAACACAAACGTCTCAGACTTAATTCCACCATAAAAATCCGTTTTAGACTAATTTCCACTTCGAAAGCTAAAGTGGAAATTACTTTGGGAAATTACCAATGATTTTCTTCATGCGTTTGTCCTGCATATTACTTGACAAATATTATATATATATATATAATTAATTGTTGTATTTATTTGCTAGCTATGTAAATCTATCTATTATGAATCAGATAATTATATATCAAAGGAGTAGGTTAGTATGGACAATAAGATTATACTTTTCATTAATTTTATTCTATTTTCAATTTTATTTTTCTTTTTATGGCAATTAGATGATAATGTTTTAAATGCTTATGGCATATTTTTGATGATCTATCTATTTAGTAAAATGTTGTTTTCTTTTACCTATAAAGAATATAAAGGCACTGTAAAAAAGGATTATAAAGTAGCGTGTGTCATTCCGAGTTATAATGAAGCAGGTAATGGACTAATCAACACCTTGGAAAGTATTGCAAATCAAACCTATCCAGTAGAAGAAATTTACTTTATTGACGACGGAAGTCCAGATAAAAGTGGTATGCTGGAATTGATGGCATACGTAAATAACAATAAAGAAAAATATAAAAATGTAATCATTCATTTAGCAGAACAAAATAAAGGAAAACGACACGCACAGGCATATGCCTTTGAACGTTCTAATGCTGATGTATTTTTCACAGTAGATTCTGATACGTATGTTTATCCAAATGCATTAGAAGAATTGTTGAAGGCATTTAATGATGAAAAAGTATTTGCAGTTACTGGTCATGTTAACGCAAGAAATCGAGATGAAAATTTATTAACACGCCTAATAGACATAAGATATGATAATGCGTTTAGAGTAGAAAGAGCAGCGCAGTCATATACCGGAAATATTTTGACGTGCTCTGGTCCTCTATCTTGCTACCGAAGAGAAGTAGTCATACCTAATTTAGAGCATTATACGAATCAAAAATTTTTAGGTGTACCGGTAAATATAGGTGATGATAGATGTTTGACAAATTTTGCTAATAGACTAGGGAAAACTAAATATCAAACAACAGCAAGAGCAACAACAGATGTGCCTAATAATATAAATCAATTTTTAAGACAACAAATTCGCTGGAATAAATCATTTTTTAGAGAAAGCATTATTGCAGTCAAAATGATAAATAAAAGACCAATAGTTGCATTTTGGTCATTGTTAGAGATAGTTTTATTTTTTATGTTGACATTTTCAATGTTCGTTTTCATATTTTCATTTGAGAGAGGTCTACATAGTGTATTTGTTTTGATAGCAGGTGTGATACTTTCAGCTTTTGCTCGTAATATACATTATGCAATAAAGCATCCATTTTTATTCTTAATATCTCCTTTGTATGCAATGTTACACTTATTTTTGCTACAGCCGATTAGAATGTATGCTTTGCTTACAATACGAGATGCAAAATGGGGAACAAGGGAGAAACTAACGGAAGTGCATATCGAAGAGAAGGAGGAAGATAATGAGTAATATTTTAATACTAGGAGCAGGATATGTAGGCTTATCTCACGCCTGTGTCTTTTCAAGTAAGCATAAAGTGACGTTAGTGGATAATAATCTTGAAAAACTCGAGTTATTAAAAAATAAAATTTCTCCTATAAAAGAAATAGAAATAGAGGATATATTACAAACAACTACAAATATTCATTATACAAATAAAATTGAGTTAGATAATATAGACTATATTTTTATTTGTGTGCCTACTAACTACACTGAAAAGGGACTAGATACGAGTATTGTAGAAAATGTGGTAGAAGAATTACAGACTGATATTCCGATTATTATTAAATCTACTATTCCAATTGGATTTACATCTACATTAAATAGAGAGAATATTGTATTTAGTCCTGAATTTTTAAGAGAAGGACAAGCGGTTAATGATTTATTGAATCCAAGTAGATTGATTGTTGGCACAAACAACAAAGAGATAGGAGAAAAAGTAGTTCACTTATATCAAACTGTTATTGAAAATGATGTACCTATTTTAATGATGGGTACAAAAGAGTCTGAAACTGTTAAGTTATTTTCTAATACGTATTTAGCTATGAGAGTTGCTTTTTTCAATATTATAGATAACTATGCTATAAAAGAAAACCTAAATTCAAAAGATGTTATTGAGGGAATTTCCTATGATAATCGTATAGGGAATTATTATAATAATCCTTCGTTTGGTTTTGGCGGTTACTGTTTACCTAAAGATACTCACCAAACTTGGCTAGAGACTAATAGTGATTTAATATCAAATATTTTACATGAAAATCAAGTCATTAGACCTAGTTTGTTAAAAGAGAAAATTGATAAAATATTAAAACAGGACAAATCTAAGATAATAGGTGTGTATAATTACGCAATGAAAAAGGATTCTGATAATGATAGAGAATCTAGTACTTACAACTTAGTTAGGTTATTAGAAAAAGATTATCAAATACGTAATAAAAGTAGCAAAGATAGTTTAGAAGATTTTGTTGATGCCGTTGATTTGGTGATTGCGAACCGAATGACGCCTGAATTAATCCCTCATAAAGAAAAAGTTTTTACAAGGGACATATTTAATAATGATTGAGTTACTATTTATTGTTGCATTTTCTATTCTAGGATATTTTGCTTTCATCACCATTAAAGTAATTGATAATGAGAAATGTAAGAAATGAAATTTTATATGGTAAAACAGATTGCGACAAAGAAATAGGGGAAAATAAGTCTGAAGAGGCTTAACATGTCGTGTGTAGCATATTTACATGACAATTAAAAGTATATATAAACTAAAAGGGTGAACAATTCCGATGATTTAAAAATCATTTGCGGAGTTAATCGGCCTTTTATTTGTTTTAAAAGATGCGACATGGAACAACTAAAAACGACAGATTTATACTCTATAAAAATCAAAATTAGATGGAGACAAAAATATTTTCTTTTCTCTAAAGTCTTCTCATGCGGCTGGCACTCCAACAAAACTGTGGATTTATAGCTTTAGCTACTAGGAGAGTTGAGAATTATCGCTTTCTACTTATACAGCTACAGTGTCCAAGATGACAAAGTAGATATTATGGGAACTGTCCACTGTGGTGAAAGAAACGGTTTACCCCCTTACTTTCACTAACCCATCAAAATAGAGGTTATAAAAATCTAATTTTGAATTTGAATGAGTATTAGTTGTGTAGTTAGTAAGGGAACTAGCTTGACCACGAGATTGCTTGCAATCCGACCAAGTTGTTCCGTTGCTCCCTTACCCCTAGAGTAAAAAAAGTAGTCTTGTATGATAAAACTAATTGCGACAGACATGGATGGTACCTTTCTAAGTGGTCACAATTCTTATAATGAACAGCGCTTTGAGGCAGTGTTCGAAGAACTGAAAAAGCGTGAGATTCCTCTTGTCATCGCTACAGGTAATAACATGAAGCGACTGAGAGACCTCTTTCCAAAACACGCTAATCAATTGACCTTTATTGCGGAAAATGGAGCACAGTTGGTTCATAAAGGAAGAGAGGTCTTTTCGCTTTTTATGGACAAGGAAGAGCAAGAACCCTTGTTAAGATTTCTAGAGGAGAGATTTCCAGATGCGCAGCATTTTCTGTCTGCTGGAGAGGTAACCTATGTCTTAGAGACCTTGCCAACAGAACAAAAAGCATTCCTGTCACAATTTTTCACGTCTATTGAAGAGCTATCTCATCTGCATCAGGCTTCACAGGTTCCACTTTACCGTATTAGCATACAATTTGAAGATAACTTTGAACAAAATTTCGCTGAAATTGAAAATTACCTAATAGGAACCTCTTTTCGTGTGGTTGAAACGGGCTTTAATTGGCTGGATATTTTACCCAAAACAGTTCATAAGGCAGTTGGACTTGATTATCTCATGACAGAATGGCAGTTATCACCTGCGGAAGTCATGGTTTTTGGAGACAGTCCTAATGACCTTGAGATGCTAGAGAGGTTTGAATATTCTTATGCCATGGCAAATGCCACAGACGCTGTCAAAGCAGTAGCGAATTTTTTGGCACCTTCTCATACAGAAGATGGTGTTCTACAAGTCTTAGAAAATGTCTTAAAGGAGATGTAAATGTCTGAAATTGATGTCATTACCCCAGGCTTATCAGCCTATCACCAAAAGCGTTTGGACCAGTTTCGCTTGGAAAATCAAACGGCAACTGCTGGCAGTATTGTTTTTGTCGGAGATTCGATAACAGAGTTTTTTCCTTTGAAAAAATATCTCGGAAGAGAATGGTCCATCTTAAATCGTGGGATTGCAGGAACGGATACGAACTGGTTGTTAGACCATCTTGAGGAGCAAGTTTTAGCGCTTTCTCCAAGCAAAATTTTTCTCACGATTGGTGTCAATGATTTGGGAATGGGGTATTCGGTGGCTGATACGGTTGGAAAAATAGCAGAGCTGCTCAGCCAGCTTCGCCTGTTAAGTCCGAAATCAGAGACTTATCTCTTATCCGTTCTTCCAGTGAATGAAGCGCCAGCTTTTTCCAAAACTGTTAAAATCCGCAAAAATAAAGACATTCAGTCGCTTAATGCTAGTCTGGAAACTTTGCCAGGAGTGGATGTTATTGACCTTTACACTTTGCTTTTGGATGGTGATGGTCAGCTGGCAAATGAGTACACGACGGATGGTCTCCACCTCAGTCAGACAGCCTATGAGCGTCTAGCAGAGGCCTTGCGCCCTTATTTGAACTAAAGTATGGTATAATCAGTCTATGAATTTTGAAAAAAAACACGTTTATTATATTGTTGTAGCCTTTATTCTCTGCTACATGGTGCAGGCTTACTGGAGTACAGGGGCTCGTTTGGTCGGGACGGTTTGGACAGCTGGTCAACCCTTTTTGATTGGGGCTGCCATTGCTTATATTGTCAATATCGTGATGTCGGCTTATGAGCGTCTGTTTGGTCTGTTTTTATCAGGTAAACGGGCAGAAGGTGCTAAGAGAGGTTTATCACTCGTCTTGGCTTACCTGACCTTTGTTGTGATTATTGTCTGGATTTTCTCGATTGTCTTGCCAGATTTGATTTCAAGTATCAAATCGTTGTTAACGATTGATACCTCTGGTATTAACCAATGGATTAATGACTTAAATGACAATAAGTACGTTGCTAAACTTCTTAACTATTTGGGAGAGGATACGGATTTAGCGACGACGATTAGTTCTTATAGTCAACAAATTTTGAAACAGGTCTTGACTGTTTTGACAGGGATTTTATCGTCTGTTTCTTCTATTGCCTCGACACTTCTAAATGTCTTTGTTAGCCTTATTTTCTCCCTCTATGTTTTAGGAAATAAGGAAACCTTGATCAGACAAGTAGGACTTTTAACGGATACCTATCTTGGTAAATACGCGAGTAAGGTGCGCTACGTTGTTAAGATTTTAGATAATCGTTTCCACGGATTTTTGGTGAGCCAGACCCTTGAAGCTATGATTTTAGGAAGTCTAACAGCTTTGGGAATGAAAATCTTTGGATTTCCCTATGCTGCAACGGTGGGAGTGCTTGTAGCCTTTACAGCAATTATCCCAGTTGTGGGGGCTTATATCGGCTTGGTAATTGGATTTATTTTGCTAGCGACCCAGTCCATTTCTCAAGCCCTATGGTTTGTTGTTTTTCTAGTGGTCTTACAACAATTTGAAGGTAATCTCATCTATCCACGTGTGGTCGGAGGCTCAATCGGACTTCCGGGTATGTGGGTCTTAGTCGCTATTACATTGGGTGGTGCTTTGGCAGGTATACCAGGAATGCTAGTAGCAGTACCTTTAGCAGCAAGTCTCTATCAAATTATCAAGGATCATGTCGTTAAAAAGAATAGTCAATAGGAAGGTTGGGGTAAAATTATCCGGACCTCTCTTATTGAGCATCCACACTTTTAAGAAAGAAACAAAAAGTAATTTTTGAATTTGGTTAAGTATAAGAAGTTAATGGAATGTGTTGACAGAGTTGGTTTAATTGTGGATAATATAATAATCTTGTGTCTAAAAAATATTTTCTGCCATTAAGATGTATTAGAAAAAATATGAATATTTAATCAATAAAAGAGTGATTGTCATTAATAAAAAAAATATTTTATTAATGACAAATTAGGATAACAGATTAAAATATTCAACAAATCTTATCAAAATGTCTATAATATACAATAGAATTGATGTTAACAAATGTTAATTTTGATTTAGGGGATATTTGTGCTATAATTGATATGCTTATTGTGGAGAAGTGCATGCCAAAAAATGGCTAGCACTGAAATAGAAAGGTATTTGGATGTTAATGGAAAAAGAAGAGGTGGCCATAGAAAGTTCTTCTTTTGGCATGTATGATTATTTGGTTGTTGGTGCAGGTCTTTTTGGAGCAGTATTTGCACATGAAGCTGCTTTAAAAGGAAAAAAAGTTAAGGTCATTGAAAAGCGTGATCATATTGCAGGAAATATTTACACCAAAGAAGTAGAAGGAATCCAAGTCCATGAATATGGGGCACATATCTTCCACACCTCTGACAAAGATGTTTGGGACTATGTGAATCAATTTGCAGAATTTAATCGCTACACCAATAGCCCAGTGGCTAACTATAAGGGTGAAATCTATAACCTTCCATTTAACATGAACACCTTCAACAAGTTATGGGGCGTTGTGACACCTGCAGAAGCACAAGCTAAGATTGAGGAACAACGTGCGGTTCTGAATGGTAAAACTCCTGAGAATCTTGAAGAACAGGCTATCTCATTGGTAGGTACAGATATCTATGAGAAGTTGATCAAAGACTACACTGAAAAACAATGGGGCAGACCAACAACAGAGCTTCCTACTTTCATCATTCGTCGTTTGCCGGTTCGTTTAACCTATGATAATAACTATTTCAACGATACCTATCAAGGGATTCCAATTGGTGGTTACACTCAAATTGTGGAAAAAATGCTTGCGCAGGATAATATTGATGTTGAAAAAGGTGTGGATTTCTTTGCTAAAAAGGAAGAGTATCTTGCTAATTTCCCTAAAGTTGTCTTTACAGGGATGATTGACCAGTTCTTTGATTATGAGCTCGGAGAGTTAGAATACCGTAGTCTTCGCTTTGAAACTGAAACCTTTGATATGGAAAACTACCAAGGAAATGCTGTGGTTAACTATACTGATGCAGAGACACCTTATACTCGTATCATCGAGCACAAACACTTTGAGTTTGGCACGCAAGATAAAACCATTATTACCAAAGAGTATTCTAAAACTTGGGAAAAGGGGGATGAACCTTATTATCCAGTAAATAATGAGGAAAATAATCATCTCTACAAAGCGTATAAAAAGTTAGCTGAACAGCAAAAAAATGTCATTTTTGGGGGCAGACTTGGTCAGTACCGTTACTATGATATGCATCAAGTCATCGCAGCAGCTTTGCAATGTGTTGAAAAGGAATTTGGAGAAAGATGATGCTAACACGAAACCATAAAAAAATAATCTTAATGGTGCTTGATACGGTTTTGATTATCTTCTCATTGTATTTGAGCCAAAGTTTTTTAGATGTAATCACGCATATTACGAGGGATTATTTCAGGATTGCAATTGTATTATTGCCGTTATTTTATCTGATTATTGCCTATATTTTAAAGGTTTTCTCGGTTATCAACCGTTTTACAGACTACAAAAGTTTAGGTAGTGTAGGGATTTCTGTAGTCTCTAGTTATATCTTGTTTACAGGACTTGCTTTTTTTGTTTTTAATGTTTTTAGCCTACGTTTCATTTTTTTAGGCGCCCTACTATCTTATGCGTTGTTGATTACACCAAGAATATTATGGCGATTTATCTACGAGTGGGGTTATAAAGACAAGTCACATAAAACAACTAATAAGAAAAAAACATTAGTACTCGGAGCCGGTTCGGGAGGAAGTATTTTTATTCGGACGGTTCAAAATAGTGATACCGATATTGAAATTGTTGGTATATTAGATAAAGATTTAAATAAAAAAGGAAGTTACTTGCACGGTGTTAAAGTGTTAGGTAATCGTTTTGATATTCCTAGACTGGTTCAAGAGTTAGGTGTAGATCAATTAACGATTGCAATTCCCTCAATAACTGCTAGTGAGCAAGAAACGATTCTAGATATCTGCCAGGAAATAAATCTTCCGGTTAATGTGATGCCTCTAGTAGAGGAGCTAGTTTTAGGACACGTGAACACGAATCAATTGAAAGAAATTGATATTGCAGACCTTTTGGGGCGAAAAGAAGTCGTGCTTGATCAAAGCCAATTAAGTGAATTTTTCTCAGATAAGACAGTTCTTGTGACAGGTGCTGGCGGATCAATTGGTTCTGAAATTTGTCGTCAAATATCGCAGTTTACTCCTAAGCGACTATTATTGTTAGGGCATGGAGAAAACTCGATTTACCTCATTCATCGAGAACTTACAAACAAGTACAAAGATACCTTTGAAATTATACCGATTATTGCCGATATTCAAGATAGAGACCTGATTTTTAGTTTAATGACTGATTATCGACCAGATGTAGTCTATCATGCTGCTGCTCATAAGCATGTGCCGTTAATGGAATACAATCCTCGTGAGGCAGTTAAAAATAATATTTTTGGAACAAAAAATGTTGCTGAAGCAGCTAAGGCTGCTGGTGTTGCTAAGTTTGTCATGGTGTCTACAGATAAAGCTGTTAACCCACCAAATGTTATGGGTGCTACCAAACGTGTTGCAGAGATGATTGTTACTGGCTTAAATGAAGCAGGTCAAACTCAGTTTGTTGCTGTTCGCTTTGGTAATGTTCTAGGAAGCCGTGGCAGTGTCGTTCCGGTCTTTAAAGATCAGATTGCCCAAGGAGGTCCCTTAACTGTAACAGACTTCCGAATGACACGGTACTTTATGACTATACCCGAGGCAAGTCGCTTGGTGATTCAAGCAGGTTACCTTGCTAAAGGTGGTGAAGTATTTGTTCTTGACATGGGGGAGCCAGTTAAGATCCTTGACTTGGCTAAAAAAGTCATCAAACTTAGTGGACACACTGAAAAAGAAATTGGCATAGTAGAGACTGGCATTCGTCCTGGAGAAAAACTCTATGAAGAGTTGTTGTCTTCAGATGAGCGTGTGAGCGAACAAATTCATGAAAAGATTTTTGTTGGTAAAGTTACACCAAAACCAATTGAAGAAGTAGAAAGTTTTATTGATAATCTATTGCAACTAGACAATGTGACGTTAAAAGAACGTTTGATTGAATTTGCAAAACAGGAGTAGAAAGTAAATTATTTTTACTTTCTTAGAGGTCAGGGGAGTCTGACTTCTAAAAAGGTAAAAAATGAGGAGATGAATATGTACTTAAAGATAAAAAGGATGTTAGATGTCATTATTTCAGGTTTGGCTATTCTAGTGTTGAGTCCAATATTATTGATTATTGTTATTGCGATTAAATTAGATTCAAAAGGTCCAATATTATTTAAACAAAAACGAGTTGGTAAAGGAAAAACTTATTTCCAAATTTATAAATTTAGGAGTATGTATGTAAATGCACCTTCAGATATGCCAACTCATCTTTTGAAAGATCCGTCAGCTATGATTACAAAAGTCGGAGGCTTTTTACGTAAAACAAGTCTTGATGAATTACCTCAATTGTTTAATATTTTTAAAGGTGAGATGTCTATCATTGGACCAAGACCTGCTCTTTGGAATCAATATGATCTGATTGAGGAACGTGATAAATATGGAGCCAATGATGTTCGGCCTGGATTAACCGGTTGGGCGCAAATCAATGGAAGAGATGAACTTGAGATTGATGTCAAAGCAAAACTTGACGGTGAGTATATTAAAAATATGAGTTTTGTGTTTGATATGAAATGTTTCTTTGGTACTTTTATTAGCGTGCTTAAAAGTGATGGTGTTGTTGAAGGTGGAACTGGGCAAAAGAAGGAAAAATAAATGAAAAAAGTGTTAATTACAGGAGCAAACTCTTATATAGGTACTTCGGTTGAAAAATGGCTATCGCAATTTGAAAATCAATATCTAGTTGATACACTGGATATGTTAGATTCAAATTGGATGAATTATGATTTTTCATATTATGACGCAGTTTTTCATGTTGCTGGAATTGTTCATAAGAATGAAAAAAATATAGATCCAGATATATATTATAAAGTTAATAGAGACTTAACGCATAAGCTTGCTAAACTTGCTAAAAAATCAGGTGTAAGACAATTTATTTTTTTAAGCACGATGAGTGTGTATGATAGTGATGAGAAAATAATTACAAAAGAAACGGAAGAAAAACCTCAAAATCATTATGGGAAATCCAAACTCGAAGCAGAGTATCTATTAAAGGAATTGTGCAGCAAACAGTTTCAAGTTGCAATTGTTAGGCCTCCAATGGTTTATGGGAAGGATTCTAAAGGAAATTATTCAAAGCTATCAAAGTTATCAAAATGGACCCTAGTTTTTCCTAATATAGATAATCAAAGGAGTATGATTTTTATTGATAATTTATCCGAGTTTATAAAGCAGCTTGTAGATATGGAACTTTCAGGCGTGTATTTTCCACAGAATAGTGAATATATTTCTACTAGAGAAATGGTTGTTAGTATTAGAAGATACCATAAAAAACATACGTTTTTAACTTCTATAATAAATGTGATGATTTATAAATTACGATTTATTTCTCAAGTAAATAAATTGTTTGGAAATCTTATATACGAAAAAAGCATGTCTGAATACTGTTTTGAATATCAAATTCGAAATTTTGAAGAATCCATCATATTAACAGAAAGAGAATAGGAGGTATATTATGGGGAAAAAGTACGCATTGATTGTAGCTACTGTTGCTTCAATGATAGAACAGTTTAATATGCATAACATTCGTTTACTACAGGAACAAGGGTATACTGTTCATGTTGCTGCAAATTTTGAAAACGGAAATACAATTTCTAATAATCGGATGGAGCAACTAAAGAGAGAATTAGTTGCTAAAAATGTAGTCTTCCTCCATATTGACTTTAGTAGGAACCCTTTTGGCTTTACAAAACATATAGCATCGTTTATTGAATTAAAAAAAATAAGTAAACAATATAATTATTCTATTATGCATTGTCATACTCCAATAGGAGGGGTTATTGCAAGATTAGTTTTTGCACAAACTAAAGCGACTATAGTTTACACTGCTCATGGTTTTCATTTTTTTAAAGGAGGACGTGCGCTAGACTGGCTATTATATTACCCAATGGAATATTTGTGCTCTTATTTTACGGATATTTTAATTACAATTAATCAGGAAGATTATTATTTAGCAGAACGTTTCTTGAAAGCGAGAAGAGTGTATAAAATCAATGGAGTGGGGATAGAATATGAGAAGATTAGGAAGTGCGATAAAGATGAGAAGTTATTACAAATTAGGGAAGTTTATAATATACCTAAAGATGAAATAGTATTGGTTTCTGTAGGTGAGGTAAATATCAATAAAAATCACATAACTATTGTAAAAGCGTTAGAAGCCAGTAAGCTAGCGAACGTCAGCTATTTAATAGTTGGTCAAGGAAATCAATTATCAACTGTTGAAGGATATATAAAAAGTAGAGGCCTTGACAATAAAGTTCGCCTACTTGGTTACCAAAAAGATATACCTCAAATTTTAAATGAGTGTGATATTTTCTGCTTCCCTTCAAAGAGAGAAGGGCTAGGACTAGCAGCATTGGAGGCTATGGCGGCAGGTCTTCCCTTGTTAACATCTAATAGCCATGGAATTAATGATTATTCTTACCACGGGAAAACAGGTTATAAATTTAATGCGAATGACATATCAGGATTTGCAAAAGGAATATTATTATTACTTGATAAAGGTAAAAGAGAAAAAATAGGAAGGTACAATATAGAATTGGCTAAAAAATATGATATTGTTCGTGTCAATAAGCAAATGAGAGAAATTTATAGTCATTTATGAGGAGAAAAAATGGTTATTTTTTATTTGATTTTTATCTCATTACTGTTGTTAAGTTTTTTATTTCCTAAAGAGAAAATAGTATTTGTGATGAACTCCTTATTGCTATGGATTTTATTTGCTTTTAATCGTGGAGGTGCAGATTATATTGGATATGTGGCGATGTTTAATGCCTTTGGGAGAGAAAATGTCAAATTAGATTTTTACGGAGATGGAATATGGAAAATATTGAACCATGTGTTTTATCGCTTATCTTTTACAGTGGAAGAATTTCTGATGGTTTTATTAACATGTGGTGTGATTTCTTACGTGATTTTTATAAAAAAGTATTCAAAAAATCCGAATATTGTAATAGCTTTAGGGAATATCTATCCTTTAGTTGATAATATTATACAAAAACGTTTTTTTTTAGCAATGGTAATAGCTATATGGATTGTACCAGTAGCTTTGAGATATCAAGTTAGTTATAAAAGGTGGCTATATTCTGCTGGACTCATTTATGTATCTTATACGCTACATTCAAGTTTTGCTCTGATGTTTTTACTTTTAATCCCAATTTATTTGATGAATAAGGAATTTAATTTTAGGTTTATTGTTTACTTTTCTCTGTTGTCTTTTTCTCTCTTTGCTCTAGTATTTAGAATAGCCCCTTTTCTTATAGAAAGTAGCAAACTAAATTTATATTTAGTAGATGAAAGTCTAAAAACTAGTATTTGGAAATTAGGAATCCATGTTGTAATTGCTTATCTGTATGTAGGAATTGCATATAAAATATATAAATTTCAACTCAAAGAAAATTCAATAAATCCTGATCTTAGACGTCTATTGATGTGGTTTTCGGGAGGGATGAGTATATTTATTCCGTTTATATTTTATAATTCAACTTTCTTTAGATTTCCAAGATTACTGTTCTTATTTGTTTTTATTATGATGGCGAATTTATTTGATGTGAATGATTATAAAATAAAAAGAAATACGTTTAATATATTATTAATTCTAGTTTGTTTACAGATTTCAATGTTTACGATGATGTATGTGTTAACTGGAATTGCTGGGTTTAATAGTTTAGTTCGTCCTTTAATTGAGTCGAATGCGATATTAGAATATTTAGTAAATTGATAGGGAGAAAAAATGTCTAAAGTTTCTGTAATTGTACCTATTTACAATGTTGGAAAATATTTAAGAAAATGCTTGGAAAGTATTCAATCACAAACTTATAGAAATTTTGAAGTAATTTTAGTAGACGATGGTAGTGATGATTGTTCTATAGAAATTGCTAAGGATTTTTCGCAAATTGATGATAGATTTTACTATTTAAGAAAAGAAAATGGAGGACTGTCATCGGCTAGGAATTCGGGGCTTGAAAAAGTTTCGGGAGAATTTGTTTTATTTGTAGATGGTGATGATTTTATTGAAACAAACTGCATAGAGGAGTTGATATTGTTACAAAAATCATCTGGTGCAGATGTTGTTTTATTTCCATTTACTAAATTTTATGGAAATAAAACAGAAGAATGTAGCATTATTCCAACTTTTGTAACTGATGAGGAGATGTATAGATATGTTCACCAAAGAATATTTGGGTTGACAAATATACAACTAAAAGAGCCATTAACAAGTGAAAGATTAAATACAGTCTGGGGGAAATTATACTCATTTGATAAGATTAGGCATATTAAATTTACGGATACAAAATTAATTGGTAGTGAGGATGTGTACTACAATGCTCAAGTATTTAATCAAGCTTTAAATGTTGCATACTGCGGTGCGACTAGATATCATTACCGTAAAGATAATGAAAATAGTTTAACAACTGTCTATAATAAGGAATTGAGTGAGCGTCATCATCGCTTGTATGAAAGTATGTTTGCTATTATTGATGAATATCATCTTGGATGTGAATTTAGAGAATCGTTGAATAATAGAGTGATTTTAAATCTATTTCCTTTAATGGCTAACATCATTAACTCTAGAGAAAACTATAGATTTAAGGTACAAATGCTGGAGAAATTGTTGTCTAATAGTATATATAGAGAAAAATTTAAGACTTTTGAGTTTTCTAATTTACCAACGATTTGGAAATTATTTTATCAAATGTGCAAAATGAAGAATGTAACTGGACTAATATTTTTAGTTCAGTTGATGTATCAAGTTAGGAAAATACGAAATGGTGGTTAAAAAGAAGAGAATTTTTATCATTGCCCACTTTGGTAAATTTAATAATTATTTTCAATTGTTTTTAAATTCATGTAATAAGAACCAGAGTACAAATTTTTTGATTTTAACAGATGATAAGACCAAATATATTTATCCCAGAAATGTAAAAGTTATTTATTCTACACTAGGGGAGATAAATCAGAGAGCGGAAAAAGTTTTAAAACAACCTATTCAGATTCAGAGGCCTTATAAGCTTTGTGATTTAAGACCTATATATGGTTTGTTATTTTCAGATCTAATTACTGAATATGACTATTGGGGATACTGTGATACAGATCTTATTTTTGGAAATTTTGATAAGTTGATAGAACCAGTTTTAGGGGAAGAATATGATAAAATTTTCTTTTTAGGTCATTGTTCTCTGGTGAAAAATACTCAAGAAATCAATCGATTATTGCTATCTGAAGAATCATTTGTGAATAAATTGTCTGATTCTGAGAATAACTATTCGTTAGACGAGGAGTTTTCAGAAAGTATCAATACAATTTTATTAAAATATGGGAAAAAGATATACCTAGAAGAACTAGAGGCAAATACCTACACTAAGACTTCTAATTTCTATCTAACTCATTGGAATCATGAATTGAAGAAGTATGAGATTATCAAAAATAAAAATCATTTATTCGTTTATGAAAACGGTAGTATTTATGAATACTTTTTACAAGATAATCAGCTATATCAAAAAGAGTATCTTTATATGCATTTTCAGTCTAGACCGATGGAAATAAAAATTAATTTGGATACTCAATATTATAAGATTATCCCAAATGCTTTTGAAGAATTGGAATATTCAGAAGTTACATTGGAAAATTTTGGAGATATTAAAAAGAAGAATTTCAACTTGCATTATTTTAAATTGCGTTCAAAAAATCTAATGATTAAATTAAAAAGGAAGATTAGAGGAAGATGGTAGTAGATATTAGTGTGATTATTCCTGCTTACAATGCAGAGGCCACCATTGCAAAGTGTATTGAAAGTGTCTTAGCTCAGACAGGCTGCAGTTATGAAATGGTGATTGTGAATGATGGTTCAACAGATCAAACTCCTAACATTATCCAGTCGTACCAAGAGAAATATTCCAATATTGTTTATATTAGTCAAGAAAATAAGGGCTTAAGTAGGACAAAAAATGTTGCTCTAAATTATATTTCTGGCAATCATTTTATGATTTTAGATAGTGATGATTATTTGCCCAAAGGGATTTTTAAAGTAATGTCACAGTATTTGGATAAAGATTTGTCATTGTATAGTTTTACACATTATAAGAACGATAAATTAATCACAAATAGTCTTTGGTTAAATAAAGGGATTTATTCATTGAATTTATTATTTTCCAATTATGAGAATTTAGAACGACTGAATTCAACAATGGTCAGGTTATTCAAAACAAGTATTCAACGTGAACATAATTTATATTATAATGCAAACTCGCGTTATTCTGAAGATTTACAATTTAATTATACTTATTATAAGTACTGTAAAGAAGCTGTTGTTGATCCAACGGTAGCCTATTGTGTCGAATTAACAGATAATTCCTTATCTCGACAATTTTATGGAGGTAAAATTGATGAGATGAAAGATTGCTATAGGATTGCTAGTGAATTTTTAACTTCTGATGTTGCACTGAGTAACACATTTATGAAATTGTATAAAAATTTCGCACTGGATGAAATAGGGGTAAATATTTCGAAAGAAAACTTTCTTGCGCAGACCAAAGATTTTCACCATATGATAGATTTTAATCTAAAGGTAAAAGGAGGAGAGCATAATCAATTATTGGCATTTCTGTTTAACAAAAAAATGTATCGTTCAATCTATTGGTTAATGCTTTTAAACTTTGCTGCTATTTATAAGAGATGAGGAAAGTATATGAAAAAAGCTATTTTTATTATTCCCCATTTTGGAAAATTTCCAAATTATTTCCAGTTATTTTTAAATTCATGTGCAGGTAAAAAATATGTGGATTTTTTAATTTTTACAGATGATAGGACAGAGTATTGCTATCCATCAAATGTAAAGGTACATTATACTACCCTAAACGATATAGAGAAGTTAATCAATTCACAATTAGGATTAGAATCCAGGTTAGAACAAGCATACAAACTATGTGATTTTCGTCCTGCATACGGTCTAATTTTTAAAGAACATTTAAAGGAGTATGATTATTGGGGATATTGTGATACAGATTTGATATTTGGCGATTTGGATCGTTATCTTGAACCGGTGCTTGAAAAAGATTATGATAAATTGTTTTTTCTAGGTCATTGCACCTTATTTAAAAATAATGATGAAAATACTAAAATGTTTTTTGAAGAAATCAAAGGCAAGAAGCGATGGCATGAAATATTTCATAGTTGGGAAAGTCAACATTTTGATGAAGCTTTTGAACATGGGATTAACTATATTTATGAACAGAGTTCAAAAAAAGTATATAACGAAAATTTTAGTGCTGATATTTATACTCATGGTACAAAATTTTATGTTGTCAGGATGCCTGCTAAGGGTGGTATTATAAATATCAAAAAAGAAGGTTATGTAGATAGGGATGGAGATACACTTTTTGTTTATGATAATGGAAAAATTTTCCAATATTTCATGAAAGACAATCAATTAAAAAAACGTGAGTACATGTACATCCATCTTCAAAAACGAGAAATGAAAGTTACTATTGCTCCAAATAGCTCTTTGTATAAAATTATTCCAAATGTTTTTGAAAATCTAGAGTATAAAAATATTACCCCAGAAAATTTTCACTTAATTAGGAAGTATTATTTTAATTTTCACAAAATAAAATTGATTTATTCATTAAAAAAGAAGCATTTTAAGATACGTAAGAGAAGATTATTTGATAAATTAAAAGGAAGCAATTAATGATATGAAAAAATTATATGTGTGCTCTACTGTTTATCATTTGATAGTGGCGTTACTAAAGATTAATTTGGAAGAATACAATAAAATTGTACTTCTAGATGGCATCGTTGATGCAGAGAAGTTTTGTTTGAGGTTAAATGAAATAGATGGCATAGAAGCAGTTGTATTCACAGATAATCTAGTATATAGTCGTTATCCTATATATAAACAGGAACAACTGGATATGATGGATAAGCTATTGGAAAAAGTTAAAGAAATATATATGTTTATTGATGCTAATCATATTGGGTGGTATTTACATAGAAAAAAAATTAATTATCATTTATTGGAAGATGGTTATAATTGCTTTTTATATCCATCTCAGCATAAATATAGCTGGTGGCGATTTTTTTTAAAGGGTATCCCTAAAGTACATGGATATAGTAAATATTGTATAGATATTGAAGCGAATTCAATAGCTGGAATACCTCGTGATAGTCGCTATAATAAGTTTATTGAAGTTCCAAGAAAGCAGCTTTTTGAGGAGATGGAAGTTTCGAAAAAAGAGATAATTTTTAATCTTTTTGATTATGAACCGATTAAAATACAACAGCCATCTGTACTGATATTGACTCAACCGTTACATTCAGATGTTCAATGGGGAATGAGTTATGAAGAACATATTCAATTTTATTCAAAAATAGTAGAAAAATATTCTGATTATCATATCTATTTAAAAGTTCATCCTAGAGATTATACGGATTATAGTAAATTTAATGCTACAATTCTTTCAAATTCTTATCCAATTGAGATTTTAGACATATTTGGTGAGCATAAATTCAATATAGGTATTACACATTCCTCGACTGCTTTAGATTTTTTAAACTGCGTAGAAGAAAAAATAGTCTTATTTGATTTGAAGGATATGACATGAATACAAAAAAATTAATGACGTCTGGTGTGCTTTATACATTAGGGAATGTATTTGTTCAAGCAATTGGTTTCATTACTCTTCCAATATATACGCGGGTGCTTTCTCAAGAAGTATTTGGGAAATTTAGTTTATTTTCTTCCTATATGAGTATTTTAGGTCTGGTGATTGGTTTACAGGTAGCAGGTTCTTTGGGGCCAGCTAAAGTAAAATATGGAGGAGAATACGATAGATATGCTGTTAGCGCCTTTCATTTTTCCAATTTGTTTGCGATTGCTTTGATTATGATTATAATTTTATTACGAAATGTAATCGGAGATCTTTTGGGATTTTCAGGTCTGGTGATAACTCTTATGGCAATTCAGACATTTAACGGCTATTGTTCAGGTTTTTTGGGTTCCTACTTCATTCAAAAGCAAGAAAGCATTGCAAATTTTTTGCTTTCTCTAGGTAGTGCAATTATGACCACAACCATTTCTTTAGGGTTTATAACAGTGATGGAGGATGATTTCTTAGCGCGTGTTTACGGAGGAATGATTCCAAGTACCATTCTTATGTTAATTGCTGTATTGTATTTCGAGCAGAAAAAACAAGCATTTTTTGATAAGCGATATCTTTCATTTATTTTAATGATTTCTCTCCCATTGATTTTTCATCAACTTGGACATCTAATTTTGAATCAGCTTGATAGAATTATGCTTGGGAGAATGTTATCAATTAGGGAGGTTGCTATCTATAGCTTTGGTTATACGATGGGAATGATTATCCAAACTGTTTTGAATAGTATTAATTTAGCATGGATTCCATGGTTTTTTGAAGCTAAGAAAAAGGAAGACAAAGGGCTTAAACATTATACTTTACGTTATTTAGCGCTAGGGCTATTTTTGACATTAGGTTATTTAACGATTTTTCCTGATTTAGCTTTGATTATGGGTGGTGAAAAATATAATCAAAGTATTGATTTTATAGCAATGATTATTATTAGTTATTTCTTTGTTTTTCTTTATACTTTTCCAGTAAATATTCAATTTTACCATGCAAATACAAAGATGATTCCAATTGGTACGATTGCGGCAGGAGTGATTAATGTTGTTTTAAATTACTTTTTTATTCCTAAGATGGGAATTTATGGAGCAGCTTTTGCTACAGTATTATCTTATTTGAGTCTATTAATTTTTCATCATATAATTTCTAAAAAACGCTATCAGTATAATGAAGTAGGTGTCAAGTTGTACAGCTTACTATCTATGATTGCTATTGGGTATGCTCTACTGATGAATTATTTTTTAAATAGTTTACTGATACGCTGGAGTTTTGGAATTGGAGTTTTAATTGCATATGGAATTTATTTTAAAAAAGATTTGAAAGTAATTTATCAAACGATTGTCAATAAGAAAGGATAAAAATAAATGGTTTATATTATTGCAGAAATTGGTTGTAATCACAATGGTGATTTTCAACTAGCGAAGAAAATGGTGGATGTCGCAGTAGACTGTGGTGTCGATGCAGTCAAATTTCAAACTTTTAAAGCAGATAAGCTCATTTCTAAATATGCCCCGAAGGCAGATTATCAAAAAGTAACAACTGGAACAGAAGATAGTCAACTTGAAATGACGCGTCGTTTAGAATTGTCATTTGAAGAATATTTAGAGCTACGTGATTATTGTTTATCAAAAGGTGTAGATGTCTTTTCAACACCTTTTGATATGGAATCGCTTGATTTTTTGATATCGACAGATATGCCTGTTTATAAGATTCCATCTGGAGAAATTACGAATTTACCTTACTTGGAAAAAATTGGGCAACAGAAGAAAAAAGTGATTTTATCAACTGGGATGGCGGTTATGTCTGAAGTTCATCAGGCGGTTGAGATTTTACAGGCTAATGGGACGCAAGATATTTCTATCCTCCATTGTACAACAGAATATCCAACTCCTTATGAAGCCTTGAATTTGAATGTTATCCATACTTTGAAAGAGGCGTTTCCTGAGTTGACGATTGGCTATTCAGATCATAGCATTGGTTCAGAAGTACCTATTGCAGCGGTTGCCATGGGGGCAGAAGTCATTGAAAAACATTTTACGCTAGATAACGATATGGAAGGTCCGGATCATAAAGCTAGTGCGACTCCTGACATTTTGGCTGCCCTTGTCAAAGGCATAAGAATTGTTGAAAAATCTCTTGGACGTTTTGAAAAATATCCTGATCCAGTTGAAGAAAAAAACATGATTGTTGCTCGTAAATCAATTGTTGCGGCGCGTCCTATCCAAAAAGGAGAGGTTTTTACGGTTGACAACATTACTGTCAAACGACCAGGAAATGGTATTTCACCTATGGCTTGGTATGACATTCTAGGAAAAACGGCTCAAGAGGATTTTGAAGAAGACCAAAATATTCGAGATGATCGTTTTGTAAATCAAATTGAGGATTAATCCATCATGGTAGAGATGAAAAAAAGAGATTGGGGAATTGATGTTATTAAAAGTTTTGCAATAATATCAGTAATACTGCTTCATTGTTTAACGATAGCACAGCGTAGTAATTTAGTAGCCCCCTATCATATTTTGCATGCTGTCCCTTTGTTTATGATGGTTTCAGGTTATAGTTTTGCCCGTCGATATAGTAGTAGCCAGTCACTATTAGCTGATACATTAGGTTCTAAGCAGTATGTATTTAAGAGAATAAATCGTATTATATGGGCATATATAGTGGTTTTTGTGCTGGAAATGCTAGTATTGACGATTAGAGATGGACGGCTTCCTCAAGCTAGTCTTTACCTCTTGCTATCAGGAGGGATTGGTCCAGGATCCTACTACATTCCTTTGCTCTTTGAAATGATTATACTTCTTCCAATGGTTTTACTTTTAATGAGAAAACAGCCAGTTGGGGGAATTATCATCATTACAGTAATGAGCTTTTTAATAGAGTGGTTCAGAGATGTTACTCAGATGCCTAATGAAGATTATCGATTTAGCTTGATTCGCTTTGTCTTGCCAATTGAATTAGGAATGCTTTATGGAATAAGGCAAATACGACTAACAAAAGGTTGGGTTTTATTAGGAATATTAAGTGCTTGCTATATATTAGGTGTAGAGTATTTAGGATTAGAGAGTCTTGCTCAGCCTGATTGGAGAAGTCAAAATACCTTATCTTTCTTTTATCCATTTGTGTGGTCTATTTTCATCATGAGTAGTAATATCAAGGTTAATGCTGGTTGGTTGCAGCGGTTGTTAGTATTGGTATCATCTGCGACCTATCATATTTACCTGGTTCAAATGGTTTATTTTGCATTTGGATTCAATAAACTAAATCAGTTATTGGGAAATCTAGTATTAACAATGACCTTATTTAGTGTTCTTAGTTGTGTAAGTTTTGGTATACTATTTTATTTATTAGAGGAAAAGATACGTTTTGACGTTAGAAACTTATTAGGAAAGTGTAAACATGTATAATATTTGTTTGATAACAGGATCGCGGGCGGAATATGGTATTATGAAACCGTTAATTGAAAAGTTGTGGAATGATCCTGAATGCCAATTAGATATTGTGGCAACAGCAATGCATATGGAAGAAAAATACGGCATGACTTATCGTGTCATTGAGAATGATGGCTATGTGATTGCGAAAAAAATATTTCTAGATTTAAAAGATACCTCTAAGCAGACCGTGACAACGGCAATAT
Source organism: Streptococcus hillyeri (assembly GCF_003686955.1). Taxonomy (GTDB): domain Bacteria; phylum Bacillota; class Bacilli; order Lactobacillales; family Streptococcaceae; genus Streptococcus; species Streptococcus hillyeri. The sequence goes on along the minus strand of NZ_RCVM01000015.1, from coordinate 28,647 downwards.
CAACTCTGCAAGTGGCTTTATCCTCATATTTTTCTGAAAATTCCTATGATTTGATTGTGATTTTGGGAGATCGCTATGAAATGTTAGCTGTTGCTAATGTTGCTTTAATCTATAATATTCCAGTATGTCATTTACATGGAGGTGAAAAAACATTAGGAAATTTTGATGAGTATATTCGGCATGCCATTACAAAGATGAGCCATCTACACCTAGCTTCGACGGAAGACTATCGTCAGAGAATTATTCAATTAGGTGAGTCACCTGACAAAGTGATTAATACAGGATCTCTAGGAGTAGAAAACGCTTTAAAACTTCCGAAACTTCATAAAGGGGAGTTAGAAGAGCAGTTGGGGCAAGCATTACCTAACGACTATTATGTTGTCTTATTTCATCCAGTGACATTAGATGATGAACAGGATGCGGAAGCTCAAATTATTGCGTTACTCTCTGCACTTGAAATATTTAAAGAGTCCTATATCTTTATCGGTTCTAATTCAGACACTGGATCAGATTTAATTATGGCACAGATTAACCGCTTTTTAAAGAAACATAAAGGAAGTAGTCTTTATCGTTCATTAACGACACAGCAGTATCATTCGCTTATTCGTCATTCAAAAGGGTTGATTGGCAATTCCTCATCAGGACTAATCGAAGTCCCCTCGTTAGAGAAGCCAACGTTGAATATTGGAGATAGGCAAAAAGGGCGTCTACACGGTCCATCTGTTATAGATGTTCCAGTAGAACAGGATGCTATTCTAAAAGGATTACAACAGTTAAATACTATCAAGATATTTTGGAATCCTTATGAAAAGGAGAACTCTAGTCAGTTGGCTTATAAGGCAATAAAAAAAGCCCTAATTGATGGTATTACAACTGCTAAAGATTTCTATGATGTAAAGGGGGAATGTGAATGAAAACAAGAGTTGCATTTTTAGGAGCAGGAAGTTTTTCAGACGGAGTATTACCTTATTTAAATCAAGAAAAGTATCAGTTTATCGGCTATTTTGATGATAAACCGATAGAAAACTATCGAGGATTTCCGGTTTATGGGACTTTAGCAGATAGTGTGACCTTTTTAGAGGAGGGAAAGGTTGATTTAGTTTTTGTAACGATTGGGGATAATAAAAAAAGGAAAGAAATTTTTGAATTGATTTCAGAACAACATTATGATGCCTTGTTTAATATTATTAGCCCACAATCAGCTATTATGCCCACAGCACAACTGAGTGGAAAAGGTATATTTGTTGGCTTTTCAGCCTTTATTGGTTCAGATAGTGTGATTGGGGATAATTGTATTATCAATACATCAGCGATTGTAGAACATCACACCATTATTAAGGCACATTGTAATATTACTCCTAGGGCGACAATTAATGGTCTATGTAACATTGGACAAGGCTGTTATATTGGAAGTGGAAGTGTTCTTATTCAATTAGTTGAGTTGGCTGATGAAATAGTTCTTGGTGCAGGTGCTGTTGTGGTTAAAAGCCTTACGGAATCAGGGACATATGTTGGAACGCCAGCACGGAAAATAAAATAGAGTTGAGGATGTGAAGATGAGGCCAATTTGTTTGATACCTGCACGATCAGGTTCAAAAGGGTTACCTAATAAGAATATGTTGTTTTTAGATGGTAAACCGATGCTATTTCATACCATAGATGCAGCAATTAATTCAGGTTGCTTCGCAAAGGAAGATATCTATGTCAGCACAGATTCAGAACTTTATAAAGAGATTTGCGAGACTAGAGGGGTTTCAGTTATTCTGAGAGATAAGCATTTAGCGACTGATACAGCTACAACTTATGATATGTTGGAGGACTTTTTATTACCTTATGAAGATGAACAAGTATTTGTATTGTTACAAGTGACCTCTCCCCTAAGAAAGGATTGGCATATTAGAGAAGCTATTAGTTACTACACTTCTCATGATGTGGATAATGTAGTTAGCTTTTCTGAGATTGACAAACACCCTAGACTGTTTTCAACGTTATCAGAGGAAGGTTTTGCTCAGGATATAATCGGAGTTGATAGGGGATATCGTAGACAAAATCTAGAGACATTGTATTATCCAAATGGGGCTATTTATATTTCAGATAAACAAACTTACTTGTCGTCAAAAAGTTTTTTTACTCCAAAAACATACGCTTATAAAATGGATAAAGAATTTTCTCTAGATGTTGACACAAGAGATGATTTTACTCATGTTATTGGGCAAATTTTCTTTGATTATAAAAGAAGAGAGAAAGAAAACAAAGCATTTTATCGTAACGGTTTTAAAAAATTAGTAGATTCTAGTGCTCAAAGGGTTATTTTAGGAGACTCTAGAACATTAGATTTAAAAGTAGATGGATTTGTTAATTACTCTCAGGGAGGCTTGACTTTAGCGACTTTGCTAGAGAACATAGAATTAGTTTTGTCTGATAATGTTAAAGAAATTTTTTTATCAATTGGTGTTAATGATTTGATTACAAAGTACTCTATTAACACTATTTTTAAAAATTTTGAAAGGCTGTTTGATATTTTAGACTCAAAGGAAATAAAATTAAGCGTGACAACTATTGGTTATACTCTTTTTAGGGAAAATGTAAACAATAGTGATATTAATCAATTAAATAGATGGCTAGAGAGTTTTTGTACAGAACATCAAATTGCTTTATTAGATATTAATCAATATATTTCTAAAGATGGTCATTTAGATTATCATCAAACGACAGATGGTTTACATTTTAAGCAACTTACAGAGTATCAATTACAAGAAAAATATCAAGAATTTTTATCTAGTATTGAATAAGTGTTCATTTATACATAAATTGGGAATACGTGTTCGTTATATACGAATATTTTTTCTTAAAATATAGAAAATAGTTCTCAGTATTTCATTTTTTTAGTATGATAATGCTATAAAATTTGAAAAGGAGAAAATGTTTATGGATAATCTTAAAAAGCGGATGCATCGTCATATGTTTTGGATTGGTTTCGTTTCATTGGTATTGATGTTGGTGGATAATATTACTTCAGTTTATTTTCATATGAATCTGAGTGAACAATTAAATCAGATTGAGCAGACAATTTGTATTGTTTTAAGTATTTTACTCTTTTTAGGGATTTTAACGAATAAATCGGATAAAAAGAGTGTTGAAAAAACTATTTCGAAGAACTAATTTTTCTTTGACAACCTTATTTTCTAGTTACAATGACGGAAATTATTGTAGCCTCAGGAGGATGATGAAGCTATTTGGAAAAGTGGTTGTGTACGCGTAGGGATTTACTTATTTTTAGGGTATATGTAATTACTCAATAACTGGGTATCTATTATATTTTCCACGCCTCTAGTATACTGTTATCAGCAAACACAGTATACTAGAGGATATTTTGATGTCACAACCGTAACCGCCTAATAACGAAGTATCTATAAAAAACTTTCTCTCTCCGTTATACTGTCATTAGAAAACAGAAACGGAGGATTTTTATTATGTTACCCCCTATCGTCCCCTTGGGTTCGCCCCGTCAATCTTGTCAGAATGAAAAGAAAAGCAAAACTAATCTTCTCCTCAAATTAAGATTAGGTAAACTAGAAATCAGTTGTTTTTATCCCCTTGGTCAAGATCAACTAGAGCTTATTTTAGAAAAGGTACTTACATATGGCCATAAGACTCAATGATTTAGGGCTAGTCTTTCTCTTTTGCGGTGGACGTAAAGACCGCTTTAAGGCACTTTATTGGGACGGTCAAGGCTTCTGGCTACTTTATAAACGTTTCGAAAATGGAAAACTCACCTGGCCGAACACAGAATTTGACTGTTCAAAACTGAGGTCAATCTGTTTCTTAAAATTGACAAAAGCATTGCGTTTGATGTTTTTGATAAGTTTTTTGCCCTAAGGTCAAGAAGATATATTGAATGATTGAAATTTTAAATTAAATGACCATAAATAAACTTTAAAAAACTCTATTTTTGTTTGATTTGGTTTCGAATATGTGTTAAACTTTTTTAAAAATATCTATTTTTAAAAAAGTTGGAGAGATTATGACTTATAAAGAATTAAAAATCATCAAATTTCAACATTCAGATGACATCGAAAGAATATATCAAGAGAGGTTAAATAATATAGGCACAGTCAAGACAGAGATGTATCCTGTTTTGATGAAGCGTGGTGAAACAAAAGGGCATCGTTTTCCATTATTTGTAGTGCCTTTATTAGAAATTCAAATATTATCACAACAAATTCAGGAAAAATCAAATCAGATATTGTCTCTTAGTGCACAATTACCTCCAATTGCTCAGAATCATCTTTATAGGGAGCAATTATATCGAGCTGTCATTGATACGAATGAGATTGAAGGTGTCAAAACAACGAGACGAGAGGTTTCAGATGCCTATCAAGCGATTTCTGATGGAAAAGGGAGTGGTATTAGATTATTTTCCACAGTCAGACTTTATCAAGATATCTTGGAGCAGGAACCGTTTAGAATAGATACGATTGAATCTATCAGAGATATTTATGATAAATTAACAGATGGTGAAATAAGGCAAGATGATAAGCCTGATGGAAGATTGTTTCGAAATGGTCCTGTCAGTATTTTGGATGATAAAAATGGTAAAATTGATCACATCCCACCTATTATGGAAGAAACGATTATTCTTATGCTATCAAGCTGGATTCAATTTATTAATGATCGGACTATTCCTTTTTTAACAAAAGCCTTTTTAGCTCACTATTTTTTTGAAAATATTCATCCTTTTTATGATGGCAATGGTAGAATAGGTCGTTACATCCTATCGAGGTATCTTTCTCGAAAATTAGACATTTTTTCTGGATTGATGATTTCACAAAAAATCAATGCATCTAGATCGATTTATTATAAAGCCTTTCAAAAAACTGGCGATTTTGATAATCGTGCGGAAGGGACTTTCTTTGTCTGGGACATGATGTCTTTATTAGCTTCTGGACAAGATGATATGATTAGCATGTTGGAAGAAAAGATTGCCTTGTTAAATGATTTTTGGCAAGAGTTAGAAGAAGGTTCTTTTACAGATTTACAAAGAGAGATTATGTTTATTTTATTTCAGTCAACAACATTTACTGATGATAAAAAAGATGGTATTGAAGACAGGCAACTTATTGAATTTTTATCAGATAGATTTGCTAGAAAAAAAATCAAAGATACGATTAAATCACTTCGTGATTTGGACCATATTAAGCAAGTTACAAAAGCACCAAGTAGACATATTGTTTAGTGTTTTTTGGAAAATCTGAAATTTGGCATAGAGTGAGATGAGCTATTTTTACTATGCTATAGTATTTTAGCTTTAAAATAGTAAACTCGATTAAGATAAATTGTCTTAGTCACAATGAATTCCCCTTCAACATATGGTTGTTTCATAATATCTTATTGCTGGTATTTTTTGCAATCATTACGAGCGACGAAGTCGCCACAACTAGCACTTTCCGAAGTGGTGATAACGAGGCTGGGCAAAAACTCAAATTTCCGCCTTGTTGTTGAAAATTAAACAAAATAAAATGGCTTAGAATTAACGTTTTTGACGACGTTACTCTAAGCCATTTGCTATTTTTTAGACTTTTTGCCCAGCCTCGTGTGGGGGTGAAATTGTCCACTGGACAATTTCAGCCTGAGCTTAGAAAACAGAGAGCGAAGGAGACCTAGGCTCGCCAAGAAAGAATGGAACTCTGTAGGAGGGGAGGTTCTGACACTGACTTCGTCAGCTTCATTTCCCACCTCAAATGGTCTCCCAGACCTTTTGAGCGCCCCACACCACATTAGGAGAAGTGCTAACAAAAATACTAAATAAAAACTAATTGACTTTATCACAATCGTTTCGAGTTGATGAATCAAGAACAGTTATTTGGTCGATTATTAGAGGAAATTTTATCTGGATACTCTAATCGTTTAGAGTTAATTAGCAGATACGAAGAAGGTTTGAAGTCCAATGATCCCTACCGAGTGAGAGATGTGATTTCAGATGAAATTCAGCGTGGTATGGAAAGTGTTTCAAGTAGGGATAATTACCACCATCTGATTAGTTATTTAAAAGTGTTAGAAGTTTATCCAGATGGTAAAGTGATTAGTCAAAAAGTTGCAGCAAGGTGGAAAAATGATTACCCACGTCGTAAAGCGATGTTAGAAGAATTGAAGTTTGCGGGTTTTTAAGTTTGTGTATGTGACCAATTTGGGGAAGTGGGATTGCCTATCTCTTAAACCAAGTTCCGGTATTTTTCGATGTGTTTTTTTACTGTTAATGACGATGTTCTATTTGCCAGCTCTGCAATTTTTTGGTAAAATATTTTTAATTGAATAGAGCCTTTGAGACTAGTAACTAGGTGGCAGATGACAGGGAGTGGGAATCGTGGACTGGAAGTTCCCTCATGGAAAGCTTAGTGAATTCACTCAAGTCAAGGTTAGCAAATTAAGGTCTTTTAGACGAAAACGGATGGTACCGCGTGTCAACGCTCCGCTTATGGAGTTTTGGCATGCGGTTATTTGTTTATCATTTGGATTCTTGATGCTATTCAACATATGAGTTTTTAAATTAAAGAAAGGAAGGTTTGGTTTAGCGAGATAGTTGAACTGAACACGCCCTAATAGCTTGGTCAAAAAGATGAGCACACCTAGATGCAAGTATCTGCGTTATGCTCCCTGTTTTGATGGTGCTGTTTACGGGCTTTGTATTATAGATATGGATTTACAGGCACAGTTAGAGGAGTTGAAGGTTTCAACTCAGGCTAAATTAAAAGAAATGCATGGAGATCACAGTAAGGAATTGCAAGACTTACGTGTCGCTGTGTTGGGGAAAAAAGGGTCTTTGACAGAGCTGTTAAAAGGGCTTAAAGACTTATCAAATGACATGAAACCAATCATTGGTAAACAAGTCAATGAAGTCCGTGACGTTTTGAATGCGGCATTTGAAGAAACAGCAAAGATTGTTGAAGCCGCTAAAATTCAGCGCCAATTGGAAAGTGAAAGTCTTGATGTGACATTACCAGGGCGCCAGATTAAAGTAGGGAACCGTCATGTATTGACGCAAACATCAGAAGAAATTGAAGACATTTTCCTTGGTATGGGCTTCCAAGTGGTGGATGGCTTTGAAGTGGAGAAGGATTACTACAACTTTGAGCGCATGAACTTGCCAAAAGATCACCCAGCGCGTGATATGCAAGACACTTTCTATATCACAGAGGAAATCCTGCTTCGTACACACACCAGTCCTGTGCAGGCTCGTACCCTCGATGAACACGATTTTTCAAAAGGACCGTTGAAGATGATCTCTCCAGGGCGCGTGTTCCGTCGTGATACGGATGATGCGACTCACAGTCACCAATTCCACCAAATTGAGGGACTTGTGGTTGGGAAAAATATCTCAATGGGAGACCTCAAAGGGACGCTTGAGATGATTGTTCAAAAAATGTTTGGTGCAGAGCGCAAGATTCGTTTTCGTCCATCGTACTTCCCATTTACCGAGCCATCTGTTGAAGTGGATGTGTCATGCTTCAAATGTGGTGGCGATGGCTGTAATGTCTGCAAGAAAACAGGATGGATTGAAATTCTTGGTGCCGGCATGGTTCACCCACAAGTTCTTGAAATGTCAGGTGTCGATTCTGAAGAATATTCAGGTTTTGCCTTTGGTCTTGGTCAAGAACGTATTGCCATGCTCCGATATGGTATTAACGATATTCGTGGCTTCTATCAAGGCGATGTGAGATTTAGTGAGCAGTTTAAGTAGTAATTGCGTTTTGAAAAAGAAATGTATTAAGGATTAGAGGTAGAACGAATGGTTATGACAGTAGGGATTAAACCTGTAGTGAAAGAAGAAGTGCCAATTTTGCAAGAACTGGCTATGAAAACATTCAGAGAAACTTTTGAGGAGAACTATACTGAGGAACAGTTGCAAACTTTTTTTGCGAATCAGTATGATAGGGCGGTATTGTCAGAAGAACTGGACCATTCAGAAACGGAAGTTGATTTTCTTATGGTTAATAATGAGCCAGTCGGGTATCTGAAACTAAATTGGGGAAATGCCCAAACAGAAAGAAAGTTAGATGATGCTTTTGAAATCCAGAGAATCTATATTTTGAAAGCCTATCAGGGTCAGGGATTGGGGAAGATGCTTTTTGATTATGCACTTGAGACTGCCCAGGATATGGACAAATCTTGGATTTGGCTAGGTGTCTGGGAACATAATACCAAGGCACAAGCTTTTTACGCCAAATATGGCTTTGAAAAATTCTCCGAACATGCCTTCCCTGTTTCAGAAGACAAGATTGATATAGACTGGCTACTCAGAAAACGTTTGAAATAACGCTCAGATGAGAGATAGGCTTCTTACAGTAATGCATTGAAGACTGGATAGCGATCCCAGCTCTGGCGCTACTTTTGCTATGGTAAAACTAACCAAACGAACAAGGTTAGTTTGGTTAGTCGGAAACATTGAGACCTTAGGCTCAATTTTTAGGTATGGAACCGTAGGTTCGCTACCGTCCGCACCACTTAAGAAAAGTACCAAAAATAACAAAAGAAAAAATAAACAAAGAAAGAAAAAATCATGCTTGTATCATATAAATGGTTAAAAGAGTTGGTGGACATTGATGTTCCGTCAGCAGAATTAGCAGAAAAAATGTCAACGACAGGGATTGAGGTTGAGGGCGTTGAAAGCCCATCAGCAGGTCTGTCAAAATTAGTGGTTGGTCACGTGCTCTCTTGCGAGGATGTGCCAGATACACATTTGCACCTGTGTCAAGTGGACACTGGTGATGAAGAGCCTCGTCAAATCGTCTGCGGTGCACCGAACGTGACTGCTGGCATCAAGGTTATCGTGGCGGTTCCAGGCGCTCGTATTGCAGACAACTACAAAATCAAAAAAGGGAAAATCCGTGGCATGGAGTCACTTGGGATGATTTGTTCTCTTCAAGAGCTTGGACTTCCAGACAGCATTATTCCAAAAGAATTTTCTGATGGTATCCAAATCTTGCCTGAGGAAGCAGTGCCTGGCGACAGCATTTTCCCATACCTTGATTTAGATGACGAAATCATTGAATTGTCGATCACGCCGAACCGTGCGGATGCCCTTTCTATGCGTGGTGTTGCTTACGAAGTGGCTGCCATTTACGGCAAATCTGTGCATTTCCCTGAGAAGGCTTTAGTGGAAAATGGCAAAGCTGCTGCTGATGTGATTTCTGTCGCTATTGAAAGCGATAAGGTAGCAACTTACGCCAGCCGTGTGGTGGAAAATGTGACTGTGGCACCAAGTCCACAATGGTTGCAAAACCTCTTGATGAATGCAGGTATCCGCCCAATCAATAACGTTGTCGATATCACAAACTATGTCCTTCTTTACTTTGGACAACCAATGCACGCTTTTGACTTTGATAAGTTTGAAGGTAATGCTATCGTGGCTCGTGATGCGCGTGACGGTGAGAAATTGGTTACTCTTGACGGTGAAGAACGCGAATTGACAACTGATGACATCGTCATTACAGTAGCAGATAAGCCAGTTGCCCTTGCGGGTGTCATGGGCGGTCAATCAACTGAGATTGATACTAACTCTAAAAATGTGGTTCTTGAAGCAGCTGTTTTCAACGGTAAATCAATCCGTAAAACCTCTGGTCGCTTAAACCTTCGTTCAGAAAGCTCATCACGTTTTGAAAAAGGGATTAACCTTGAAACCGTTACGGAAGCCCTTGATTTTGCGGCAGCGATGCTGACAGAATTAGCAGGTGGTGAGGTCCTTTCTGGTCGTGTTCAAGCTGGAGCAGTTGAGACAAGTCCAGTGGAGGTCTCAACGAGCCTTGACTATGTCAATGTGCGTTTGGGAACAGCCTTGACGTATGCTGACATTGAAGCTGTCTTTGCAAAACTTGGTTTTGGTTTGTCTGGCAATGCAGAGCGATTCACTGTGGCAGTACCTCGTCGCCGTTGGGACATCAGTATTCAAGCAGACTTGGTGGAAGAAATCGCTCGTATCTACGGTTATGATAACTTACCAACCACTTTGCCAGAAGCTGGAGGAACCGCAGGTGAATTGACCGTCACTCAAAAACTCCGTCGTCAGGTTCGTTCAATTGCAGAAGGTACTGGTTTGTCAGAAATTATTTCTTATGCTTTGACGACACCAGAAAAGGCCGTTGAGTTTACAGCAGAGCCAACTCAGGTTACAGAACTCATGTGGCCAATGACGGTTGACCGTTCTGCCCTCCGTCAAAATGTGATTTCAGGAATGCTTGATACGGTAGCTTATAACGTGAACCGTAAAAATAGCAATGTGGCTATTTATGAAATCGGAAAAATCTTCCACCAAACAGGCGATGTGAAAACAGAACTGCCACAGGAAGTGAATACCTTTGCCTTTGCTATTTCTGGTTTGGTGTCTGAAAAAGATTTCCAAACACCAGCCGTACCAGTTGATTTCTTCTATGCGAAAGGGATTCTTGAAACCCTCTTTGACAAACTTGGTTTGACCAACAATAATAGTTTTGGTTTTAATGAGATCGATACTATAAAGTATGATAAATTGAGTAATTTGTCTTCTATGCATCCTGGTAGAACAGCTCAAATAACTTTTTTAGGCGTTCCGATTGGATTTGTCGGTCAAGTTCACCCACAAACAGCCAAAGATTACGGTATTCCAGAAACATATGTGGCTGAAATCAATCTTGATGCTGTTGAAGCTGCTATAACGACTGAGCAAGTCTTCCAAGACATCACAAAATTCCCAGCCGTATCTCGTGACATTGCTCTGCTATTGGATAAACACATCACGCATCAAGCGATTGTAGGAGCTATCGAGAAGGCGGGCGTGAAACGCTTGACAGCCATCAAACTCTTTGACGTGTATGCCGGTGCTAACCTTGGTGAAGACAAAAAATCAATGGCTTACAGCCTAACCTTCCAAAATCCAACCGATAACCTCACCGACGAAGAAGTCGCAGGTTACATGGAAAAAATCACTAAAGCTCTCATCGAAAACGTCGGAGCAGAAGTGCGATAGGAACAATGAAATCTACTCGAAAGGGTAGGTTTTTTTGGTATAATGAAGGGGATAAGAGAAAGGGGAGTGTATGGAAAACTTAGAGTTTAGTTTGATAATAACAAAAGAATCTATTGAATCAAATGATGTTAATTTCACGATTGATAACATCTCTGATGGTGATAATTATAAGTTTTTAGATGTTTATTTTGAAAATAATTTAGGAGAGAAACGTCGGCGTAATTTTAATAAACACGAGAGAAAAGGAAATCAAACTTTACCACGACTGGCATTTCAATTATATGAATATGAGATTAGCAAACTTACTAAAGAAGAGAAACTTAACTTTCCTACGTGTAGATATACTACAAAGAGTGAGGCAATAAGAGGAATTTTTGAATCAAGTGTAGAATTTAAGCAGTACAGAAATACCATTGAGTTCCTAGAATATAAGGGTAAAGAAAATAATTTTGTGATTTACTGCTGGAATATCTTTTCAACCCTATTGTTTATCCAAGAGTGCCTGTTAAGGTTTGGTGATGATGGTGATAAATTTATCTTGAAATATAGGAGAAAACCGAATAATAAATCAGGGACTCTCTTAGAAGAAAATTCGGACTTACCAACATTGAAAAATACCTATGATAAAGAAATCGACATGTTGAAAAAATCTCGTAACCTCATCTTCCGTGGTGCTCCTGGGACTGGTAAGACCTACTTGGCTCGTCAAATGGCAGCGGAGATGATTGGTTGTTCCGTTGATGAGTTAGGAGAGCATCCGCAGTTTGGCTTTGTACAATTCCATCCAAATTATGATTACTCAGATTTTGTTGAAGGCTTGCGCCCAACAACGGTAGGTGACAGTATTGGTTTTGAATTGCAAGATGGTATTTTTAAGGCATTTTGCAAGGAAGCAATAGCTGCAACTGAGCAAGGTGGGCAAGATAATTTTGATGAAGCATGGCTAAGTTTTTGGGAAACTGTATCTGGGGAAACAGATAGTTACAAAATGAAGACGCTAACGGGTAAGCCAATGAACTTAATTGCTTTTGATAGAAATGGAAATACAGGAGTAACAGAGAAAAGTTCCAGCAGTCTATTTTTCAATTATAACCAATGCTATAAGGTTTATCGTGGCTTTCCAGGAGTTCCAAAAGGTGGCTTGGATAATTATCGTAAAGCTATCATTCAAGAGATGAAAGACAAATTTGGGCTAAAAGAGTATAAAGCTCCAGTTGCTCAAACAGCAGAAGGTAAACCGTTCATCTTTCTCATTGACGAAATCAATCGTGGAGATATGGCGAAGATTTTTGGGGAGTTGTTTTTCTCTCTTGATCCGAATTATCGTGGTAAGACTGGTGCTATCTCGACACAATATGCCAATCTCCATGAGTCAGAAGAAAAGTTTTACATTCCAGAAAATGTCTATATCATTGGTACTATGAATGATATAGACCGTTCTGTTGATAGTTTTGATTTTGCCATGCGTCGTCGTTTCCGATTTGTGGAAATTACGGCAGAAGATAGACTTGATATGTTGGACGAATTAGGAGAGCAGTCTGCTGAAGCTAAAATTCGACTAACAAATCTCAATACTGCTATTTCCAACATTGAAGGTTTGGATAGTCATTATCATATTGGCCCAGCTTATTTCCTAAAATTAAAAGAAGTTGATTATGAATTACTTTGGTCTGATTTTATTGCGCCTCTTTTGGAAGAATACCTACGTGGCAATTACAATGCAGCAGAGGAGCTAGCTAACTTAAAAGAAGCCTTTGAGGATACAACTGATTATGGAAATTAAGGATAATCATTCTTATCACATAGAAGTCTTTTCGACTGCTTATCCCAAACTATATCAAAAGCTAACTAATAAAACGTTGCAAGAATTGGCGACAAACGAGCATCTCCTGATTTTTCCACAACAATTTGCAGATAGTGATGACTTGGAAGACAAAAATATGGTCTTGGAGCAAATTAATCATCAGTTGAAAACTGGGAATATCGTAGGCTTCATAGGGTGCGGTGAGGAGAAACTGACCATTCGTTCACGATTTTCAATGGGTGAGGATGACTATTTTTTACACTACCTGTTGCAAAAAGTCCTAAAGCTAAATCTTGTTGATTTATCGCTTGATTTTTCATTTGAAGACAGCTTGTACAACTTATTGCTCTATCTTTTTCCGAAGTATTTATCAGATGCCTTGGCAGTAGGGATTTATAAGGAGTATCGACAGTTTCAGTTTAATGATAATCGGGTGAAAGGAACCATCAATATCGCCCGCCATATCAAAGAGAATACACCGTTTCAAGGGACGATTGCCTATGATACGCGCCAAATGACCTATGATAATTCAGTGCTTCACTTGATTCGTCATACCATTGAAGTGTTAGGAAAAACAGAGCAAGGCAGAAGGCTATTAGCTTCTGATGATATGGTCAAAAAACAGGTTGAGGTTATTCGTGACCATACGCCTACCTATCAAGCCAGTCAAGGGCAGACTATCATCAAAAACAATAAGCGGCGCTCCGTTAGACACGCTTACTATAAACCGTACCGTCAGCTGCAACAGCTTTGCTTGCTGATTTTGGCAAGACAAAAGCATGATTTTAAAAAGTCTCCTAACCAAATTTATGGGATTCTCTTTGATGTTTCCTGGTTATGGGAAGATTATTTAAATGGCTTGTTGCCTAGTGAGTTCATCCATTCAGATAATCGTAAGAAACGAAATGGTTTGTCACTGTTCTTAGATCACAAGCGGACAGTTTATCCTGATTTTTATATAAAAAATGGTCAACTGGTTTTGGATGCTAAATATAAAAAGTTAGAAAGTAGTGAAAAAGGGATTAGTCGTGACGACCTTTATCAATTAATAACCTACGCTCATATTTTTCAGGCTAAAGAAGCGGGGTTAATTTACCCTAGCATAGACAAAACGGGACAAAAATCTCTGATTGGAAAACTCAATGGCTACGGTGGTCAGTTGTTTAAAGTATCTTTACAAATCCCACAAGGCAGTCAGACATTTGAGCTTTTTCAGTTTCAAATGGCAGCATCAGAAAAACAATTTATCACGATTGTTTATGGCCTCGTTACTGATGGAATAGATCAAAACGTCGGAGCAGAAGTGCGATAGGAACAATGAAATCTACTCGAAAGGGTAGGTTTTTTGGTATAATGAAACTAGTTTATGAAATTGGAGACGAATGAAATGACCAAAATGATTTTTGATAAAATGAGAGTTCTTGGTTTAGCTTTTGTTTTAATATTAACGGTAGTCTATTCTCCAGAATATACCCTTCCAATGAAGTGGTGGTCTGGTTCCGTGAAAGAGAAGTTATTAGCCTATTTTATCAGTATAGTATTCTACCTCATCTTAGCCCTTATTATTTTTAAAATTGTAAAATCTTATCAGCTCAGTCATGATATAAGAGAGAAATTTCAATGGAAATACCTCATTTTTATCCTGTTAGCTTATTTCTCATTGGAAATCATTGATGTGCTAATAGATATTTGGCTGAACGCTATTGGAAAGACAGAGACAGCCAATCAAGAGGATTTGAATCAAATGGCGGGTCAATTTCCTTTTGTTGTTACTCTGATTAATAGTGCTATTGTAGCTCCTATTGTAGAGGAAGTTATGGTTCGTGGGCTATTAAATAAGGTACTTTTTAAAAACTGGCGTTTGGTAGGGATTGTGTTTAGCTCGCTTGTTTTTGGACTCTTTCATGGTCCAACTGATCTGCCTTCGTGGTTCTTTTATGCGGATGGTGGTCTTGTCTTTGCTTTTTTGTATGAAACAACAGATGATTTGACCTATCCTATCCTCCTTCACATTTTTAACAATTTTTTAGCAACTGTGATTAACTGGCTTTGACTGATAATCTGGAGTTTTTCGTTAAACAACGCATCTTTCGGGGTGCGGATTTTTTATTTTTTGATATACTAGAGTTAGTCAATCGTCAACTTTTTGGCGAAGGTATTAAGGAGAACAATTTGCAAGAGTATTCAATTGAACTAACCTTATCTCATCCAGATGATGTGCTGGCTTTGTTTGGAAGCAACGAACGTCATTTGCGCTTAATTGAGGAAAATCTCGGTGTTATTATTCATGCACGGACCGAGCGCGTGCAGATTCTTGGAGATGATGAAGAAGCTGTTGAAACAGCTCGCCTTGCCATAGAAGCTCTGCTTGTTTTAGTTGGTCGTGGGATGATGGTCAATACCTCGGATGTTGTGACTGCCCTGTCAATGGCTCAGGCTGGGGATATTTCAAAATTTGTTGCCCTCTATGAGGAAGAAATCATCAAGGATAACTATGGCAAGCCTATTCGTGTGAAAACGTTGGGGCAGAAGCTGTATGTTGATAGTGTAAAATCTCATGATGTGGTCTTTGGGATTGGTCCGGCGGGGACTGGTAAAACCTTTTTAGCAGTCACTTTGGCAGTGACAGCCCTCAAACGCGGGCAGGTCAAACGCATTGTCTTGACACGTCCAGCTGTTGAAGCGGGTGAAAGTCTCGGTTTCCTTCCGGGTGATTTGAAAGAGAAGGTTGATCCTTATCTTCGTCCTGTTTATGATGCATTGTATCAGATTCTTGGTAAGGAGCAGACAACCCGTCTCATGGAGCGTGAAACCATTGAGATTGCCCCTCTTGCCTATATGCGTGGTCGTACTTTGGACGATGCCTTTGTTATCTTGGATGAAGCGCAAAATACAACCATCATGCAGATGAAGATGTTTTTGACCCGTCTTGGCTTTAATTCTAAGATGATTATCAACGGTGATATCAGTCAGATTGACCTACCTCGCAAGGTCAAATCAGGTTTGATTGATGCGACGGAAAAATTGCAGAGCATCAAAGCTATTGACTTTGTCCATTTTTCAGCTAAAGATGTTGTCCGTCATCCTGTTGTTGCTGAAATTATCAAAGCCTATGAGGACGATCGCTCTGCTATGTTCCAAAACGACAAAGAAGAAGTGACTGAGGAAAAATCAGGATTAACGACCTATGAGGTAATTGGCGAGTTGCCAAAGGAAGAATAAGTTATTTATAGTAGGTGAGTTAATGGAAATGTTATCATCATATTTCAAAGTTCGTCCGATTGTTGAAGAGGATTTAATACAAGTTTTAGAACTTTATCAGGGAAATCCATTTTTCTTTAGACATTGTCCACCTGAACCGAGTTTAGCGAGTATACAAGAGGATATCCGTCGTTTGCCAGAGGGGAAATCTCAAAGTGATAAGTATTACCTTGGCTTTTGGGAGAAGGAGAAGTTAGTAGCAGTCATGGATTTTGTCTATGATTATCCAAACGAGGAGACTGTATTTATTGGCTTTTTTATGGTCAATTCATCTTGTCAAGGTATGGGAATAGGGAGTCGAATCATTCAAGAAACCTTTGTCTATTTTTCCAGAAGTTTTAGAAAAGTGAGACTAGCTTATGTAAAAACCAATCCTCAAGCAAAACATTTTTGGGAAAAGCAGGGTTTTCTACCAACAGGTATTGAAGTAGATGAAGCCCCATATACTGTTGTCATAATGGAAAAAGAACTCTGTGGACAATAATTGAAATGTTCCTACCGTAATCGTATTTTTGATAATTTTCAATCTTATTATGGCTCAATCTATTTTATAAAAATATTAAAATAACATGATCTTTTCAACGTGTTGTTGAATGACCATGCTATTTGTTTTGTATATAGGCAATTAGTTTTAAAACGGATATTATACTTAACAAAAATCAAAAATTACTTTTTTGCTTCTTTCTAAAAGGTGCTGATGCTCAAAAGGTTTGGGGAACCTTTTGAGGTAGGAAATAAAGCTGACGAAGTCAGTGTCCCAACCTCCTACTGAGTTTCATTGCTAGATTTGAGCCTATCTCTATCGCAGTAGATGATTGACTGTACTTGTCGACTACTCGACAGCGTCCAACCTAATGGAACTACTACGAAATTGACTTTCAATTTCTGTAGATCTCCCAAAAATCCGTTCTTATCAAGCCAATTCCCCTCGCTCTTTTATTTCTGAGCTTGGGCAAAAACTGTCCACTAGACAGTTTCACTAATAAGAATAATACCACCATGGCGAAAGAAGCGCTGGGAAATTGATGCCTTTATTGGTCCTTGAGTTTGTTCAATATGCTAATTTTGATTTTGAATGAGTATAATTTAATCAGGGGAGGTGCTAATTAAAAAACTAAATCATCATGTAATGACTGCTTTACTCCACCCAAGTGATAACTTCTTCACGTGGTTTGCGAGTGCGTGGGTGTTTTGGTTCTTTGAGGCGGTAACCGAAAGAGACCATGCTGGCGATGCCTTCGGTTTCTGGATTGATAAGACCTGCATTGTCTAAGATGGTATTGACCTTATCGTAATCAAATCCTTCAATTGGACAAGAATCAATGCCAAGACGAATGGCAGTGGTCATCATATTTCCCATAGCGATATAAGTCTGCTTAGCGGTCCAATCCCAAAGGGCACGCGCATCATCAGCAATCTTCATGTCACGCTCTTGAAAGGCTTGATAGAGTGGCAGACGGCTTTTCACACCTTCTTCGTCAAGGCCACGGCGGACGAGGCTTTGGTAAATAGCAGAGCTGTCATAGCGGGCATTTTTCTCAGCCAAGAGAAAAACGAAGTGACTAGCAGTATCTAGCTGAGGCTGGGCTCCCCAAGCAACTTCCTTGAGTGGTGGCTTGATACTTTCGAGCTTTCCGTTGCCATTGTTTTCTAAGACGATAAAGCGCCAGCCTTCTAAACCAACAGAGGATGGGCTGAGCCAAGCGGTGTCTAAAATCAGTTCCATATCTTCACGAGATACTTTCTGATCATTGTAAACACGGACTGCCATACGGCGGTCGAAATTGTCACGGATTTCTTGATGGATGGAAGTCATAGATTCTCCTTTTTGATAATGGTGATAGTAGGATGAGTGATGTAGACAATCATCAGAATGAGCATGTCTAAAATGACGAGAGATATTAGGAAATACTGATATTGTTCGATTATAGGAACTGAATATCTGAGAAAACTTATTAATGGGATGCCAAGAATTCCTAAGTAATAGAGAAGACGTAGAATAAGACCCAGTCTATTAGGTTTAATCACCAGATTGTCTCCGTTAACAACTTCAAGACTTGCTGCTTTTTGAAAGTCCTTTTTGATTTTGAGTTGGCAGTGAGATTGGGGCAATTGCAAGCTATGGATTTCGTTAGAAGCAATCGTACCGACCAGCTCTGAATCGAGATAAATTCTATAGGTCAACAAAGTATCAAACCAACCAGTTTTCCGTTCCAGTTGAATGGTCATATTCCTTACCTCCTTTACCATTATTATAACGCTTTCAGAAAGATTTGTCATGGTATAGCAACATATCTGACTTGTGTTCATTACAAACTTTGCGTAGAATAGCAGTATGAATATTAAGGCAGAAATTAAGCAGTTAGCTGCTGAGATTGGGATTTCAAAGATTGGGTTTACAACGGCAGATGATTTTGCCTACTTGGAAAAATCGCTGCGCCTCGGTGTCGAAGAAGGACGGACCACAGGTTTTGAACATAAAAATATCGACGAGCGTATTGATCCCAAATTATCCTTAGCGACAGCTAAGACCATTATCTCCATCGCTGTTGCCTATCCCAATAAATTGCCAGTTCAGCCCCCGAAAACAGACTACAAACGTGGCAAGATTACCCCAAACTCTTGGGGACTGGATTACCACTATGTGCTACAAGACAAGCTGAAACGTTTGGCAGAAGGCATTGAAAAACTCACCGAAAACTTTGAGTACAAGGGGATGGTGGATACAGGTGCGCTTGTGGATACAGCAGTAGCCAGACGGGCAGGAATCGGCTTTATTGGCAAAAATGGTTTGGTCATCTCCAAAGAATATGGCTCTTACATGTATCTGGGAGAGTTGATTACCAACCTTGAGATTGAGCCAGACAGTCCAGTCGATTACGACTGTGGAGACTGTACCCGTTGCTTGGAAGCCTGTCCTACTTCATGTTTGATTGGTGATGGCACCATGAATGCCAGACGTTGCCTGTCTTTTCAGACCCAAGACAAGGGCATGATGGATATGGAATTTCGCAAGAAAATTAAAACAGTCATCTACGGCTGTGACATTTGCCAGATTTGTTGTCCCTATAACAAGGGGATTGACAATCCTCTGGCTTCTGAAATTGACCCAGACTTGGCCCACCCAGAACTGGTGCCATTCCTTGAACTGTCGAATAAATCCTTTAAAGAGAAATTTGGCATGATTGCGGGCTCTTGGCGTGGGAAAAATATCTTGCAACGCAATGCCATTATCGCGCTAGCCAATGCCCACGATAGAAGTGCCGTGGTCAAGTTACTAGAAATCATCGATAAGAATAACAATCCCATTCATACCGCGACAGCCATCTGGGCTATCGGTGAGATTGTCAAAAAGCCTGATGAGGCGATACTTGACTTTATGAGCAGTCTTTCTCCGAAAGAGGAAGAGAGCCAGCAAGAATTAGCTTTGGTTTTGGAAAAATGGCAGAGCGCTTAATTTTGTGGTAAAATAGATAAGATTTAAGGAAAGAAATGGAGAACACCCATGGAAGTGGCTGAAATTCGCCAAAAAATAGTAGAAAATAAAGAGAAGTTGACTAGCTTCAGGAGGTCTCTTTGACCTGGATAGGTTAGAAGAAGAGATTGCCTTACTTGAAAATCGTATGACGGAGCCTGACTTTTGGAATGACAATATTGCGGCTCAAAAGACATCGCAAGAGTTAAACGAGCTTAAAAACACTTATGAGACTTTCCATAATATGGAAGAACTTTCTGATGAGACAGAACTCTATCTTGAGATGTTGGAAGAAGACGAGAGTGTTCATGATGATTTGGTTGAAACCCTTGAAAAGTTAGACGGCATCATGACCAGCTATGAAATGACCTTACTTTTGTCTGGACCATACGATCATAATAATGCGATTTTAGAAATTCACCCAGGTTCTGGAGGAACTGAGGCGCAAGACTGGGCAGATATGCTTCTGCGGATGTATACCCGTTATGGAAATGCCAAGGGCTTCAAAGTTGAAACGCTGGATTATCAAGCGGGAGATGAAGCTGGTATCAAGTCAGTTACCCTTTCATTTGAGGGGCCAAATGCGTATGGTCTTTTGAAATCAGAAATGGGTGTGCACCGTTTGGTACGTATTTCACCATTTGATTCAGCAAAACGTCGCCACACCTCATTTACCTCTGTTGAGGTCATGCCAGAGTTGGACGATACGATTGAAGTGGAAATCCGTGATGATGATATTAAAATGGATACCTTCCGTTCAGGTGGTGCCGGCGGTCAGAACGTCAATAAAGTTTCGACCGGTGTGCGTTTGACTCATATTCCGACAGGAATTGTTGTAGCGTCAACCGTTGACCGTACCCAATATGGTAACCGTGATCGTGCCATGAAAATGCTTCAAGCTAAGCTCTACCAAATGGAGCAAGAGAAAAAGGCAGAAGAAGTCAACGCCCTTAAAGGTGATAAACGTGAAATCACCTGGGGAAGTCAGATTCGTTCCTACGTTTTCACCCCATACACCATGGTCAAAGACCACCGCACAGGCTATGAAGTCGCTCAAGTTGATAAGGTCATGGATGGAGACATCGAAGGTTTTATGGACGCCTACCTTAAATGGTTGATTGACTAAAAGTTATAACAAAAATGACTTGAAGATATGGGATATTTCTCATAATGAAATGAGATTCGTTTCCTCAACATATGATTATTTAGTGAGTGTCTATTGTCATTGTCTTTTGTAAAGATTATGGTAAAATAGTTGCCACCTCCATCCCATTCTCAAGTGAGTTTTAAAAATTAAAATGAGTGAAAGGAAAGAGTTGTCAAAACTCTTGAATAAATGAAATGCCATTGATTGAATTACGCGATGTTACCAAAAAGTATCATCGTTCAACGACTGCTCTTCGTGAGGTTACAGTCAATGTAGACCAAGGTGAGTTTGTTTACATCGTCGGTCCGTCAGGAGCCGGTAAATCATCTTTTATTAAACTGCTTTATCGTGAAGAAAAAGCGACATCTGGAAGTATCAAGGTTGGAGAATTTAATTTAACCAAACTTCGTCAGAAAGATGTGCCTCTTTTGCGACGTTCTATTGGTGTTGTGTTCCAAGACTACAAATTACTTCCTCGTAAAACAGTCTTTGAAAATGTTGCTTATGCGATGGAAGTTATCGGAGAAAAGCCTCGTAATATCAAAAAACGTGTGCCTGAAGTCCTTGACTTGGTGGGGTTGAAACACAAAATGCGTTCATTCCCAACTCAGCTTTCTGGTGGTGAGCAGCAGCGTGTTGCCATTGCTAGGGCCTTGGTTAATAATCCAAAACTTCTTATTGCCGATGAGCCAACTGGGAATCTTGACCCAGAAAATTCATGGGAAATCATGAACCTTTTAGAGCGTATCAATTTGCAAGGGACGACTGTTTTGATGGCCACTCACAATAGCCAAATCGTTAATACCCTTCGCCACCGTGTTATCGCTATCGAAGGTGGACGCGTGGTTCGTGACGAAGAGAAAGGAGACTACGGATACGATGATTAGACGATTTTTCCGCCATATGTGGGAGGCAATTAAAAACCTGAAACGTAATGGCCTTATGACGGTTGCTTCTGTCTTTTCGGTAACAGTAACCTTGACTCTAGTTGGGATTTTTGCTGCCGTGCTTTTTAATACGGAAAAGCTGGCGCGTGGTATTGAAGAAAATATCCAAATTAACGTCTTCCTTCAAGTTGATACTTATGATCAAGAACAAGAAGTGAAAAATGATGTTGGCGAGATGGTTCCAAATGAAAATTATCAAGCTGTTCAAAAAGCTATTGAGGCTATTGATGGTGTTGGTACCGTTACGTTCTCAAGCAAAGAGCAGGAGCTCAAGAAACTGCAGGAACGTATGGGAAATGCTTGGAAAATGCTTGATGGTGATGCTAACCCATTATTTGATGTTTATGTTGTCCAAACCACATCTCCAAAAGAAGTTGCTTCAGTAACTGAGAAAATTAGTGAAATCAAAGGTGTTGACCGTGCAGACTATGGTAAGGCTGATACGGAAAAAATCTTTAAAATGGCAGCCTTCATTCGAGTTTGGGGATTTGGCGCTATTGCCTTACTTGCTTTCGTAGCCCTCTTTATGATTTCCAATACCATTCGTATCACCATTATTTCACGTCGTCATGAGATTCAAATTATGCGCTTGGTAGGTGCCAAAAATTCATACATCCGTGGACCATTTTTTATGGAAGGTGCCTGGGTTGGATTTTTAGGGGCAATTATACCATCTGTTATCCTTTATTTGGGTTATCAATATGCTTATAATGCGTTTCAGAAAAACTTATCCATTGAACATTTATCAATGTACGCCCCTAATCCATACAGTTACTATGCTATCGCAGCCTTGTTTGTAGTGGGAATTCTAGTGGGATCGTTAGGATCAGTTCTTTCAATTCGCCGTTATCTTAAAGTGTAATGAGAATAAAGAAAAAAAGCCTTTCCGATTGGAAGGCTTTTAGTTATTTTGGATGAAAGCATCGATGGCATCACCGACTTTAGAAATTTGTTTAGAGGAGGAAATGGTAGCGTAACCGTCTCCTTTTTGTTTACCATAATCTCCAAATCCAGCATGGTTACCGCCAGAAATAGTCAGATAGGTAGTATCAGGGGGAAGTAACTCTTGTGCTTCTCGGTAGTTTTTTGAGTTTAAAACCTTATCATGCTCGGATGTGATGGATAGAACGGATAGGTCCAGACGAGATAGATCAGTATTTTCACTTGGATAGCTTGCTAGGAGGATGAGTCCCTCAATTTGTTTACTTTTCTTAGCATCAAGACTAGCTACGACACCTCCCATTGAATGTCCCGCAAGATAAATGGGACCTTGTTTGATATTTGGGAGTAGCGTGAGTGCTTTTTGATGAGAGAGAATTGGCAAGTTCAAAAAACTGTCTAAAAGATAGACGTCGTAGCCCTTCTGTGTGAGAAGGACAGCCATTTCAGCGTAGCTAGAAGCTTCTACAAAGGCCCCTTGATAGAAGATGATGGTAGCCTTAGTTTTATCAGGACTTTCAAAAAAGAGAAAGTCGGCTGTTTCTTTTTGAGCTTTCTTTGAAAAAGCTAGCGCTTGTTCAGTTGGTTGGTAGGTGTTTTGGCTAATATAAAGAAATACTAGACTCGAAATAGTGAGAAAACTCACTAAACTTATTAACAAAAAGTTAGCAATTTTTTTCATCATCTCAAAAATGGGTTAAAGGTCTTTTCGTGACCGATGGTTGTATTAAAACCATGACCTGGATGAACATCGTATCGACTTGGGAGGGTCAGTAATTGAGTCTTGATACTGTTAATCAAGGTATCAAAGTCACCTGTTGGTAAGTCAGTTCTTCCAATCGTTTCTTTAAAGAGAGCATCCCCTGAAAAAACGAGATTTTCCTCATCAAAGACAAGGGATACACTGCCATGAGAATGCCCGGGTGTTGGTAAGACTCGGAACTTAAATCCTGAAAGGTTATAAGCTCTGCCATTTTCAAAAAGAACATCAGCAGGAGATATGATAACATCTCCCAAATCAGGATGTCTAGCAGAACCATTGAGTGCAGGATTTCCTAACCAATCCGCTTCGAGTGGATGCACATAGACAGGAGGATGGTTAAACTTATCCCTTATGGCATCAACGCTGATGATATGGTCATAGTGTGTGTGGGTCAATAGAATAGCAGCAATAGGTTTATTGATGTGGTCAATCTCTTGAAGAAGTCCTTGAGTATCGCTTCCTGGATCAATGACAAGGAGGGCCTCATCATTTGATACCAAATATGTATTTTCCCCAGCAACAGGGTTTAAGTGCTTTTTAATTTTCATGGTTTTAGTTTACGCCAAATGAGAAAGGAAATCAAGTTATAGGTTACAAGGGAGGTATGCAGTATCAGCTAATGAGAAGTTTTTGTAACAGAGAAAATTTTCTTTCGGATTGAAATAAGCCCACTTTTTAGCTATAATATTAGGAGTTATCATGTTAATGACGCCTTTTTGTGCGCCTAAAAGAAAGAAAACCAATGTAGAATGTAGAAAAACTATCTGAACAAATAATAGTGTAGCTTTGCTATGTCATAATGAAATAGAAGTGAGAGAAAAATGACTTTACAAGACGAAATTAAGAAACGCCGTACCTTTGCCATCATTTCCCACCCAGACGCGGGTAAAACAACCATTACCGAGCAATTGCTCTACTTTGGTGGAGAGATTCGTGAGGCTGGTACCGTTAAGGGAAAGAAAACAGGAAACTTTGCAAAATCTGACTGGATGGATATTGAGAAACAACGTGGTATCTCTGTTACTTCATCTGTGATGCAGTTTGACTATGCTGGTAAACGTGTGAATATCTTGGACACCCCAGGGCACGAGGACTTCTCAGAGGATACTTACCGTACCTTGATGGCGGTGGATGCTGCTGTTATGGTTGTTGACTCAGCTAAAGGTATTGAGGCACAGACCAAAAAACTCTTTGAGGTTGTGAAACACCGTAACATTCCAGTTTTCACCTTCATTAACAAATTAGACCGTGATGGTCGTGAGCCACTTGATTTGCTTGAAGAATTAGAAGAAGTGCTTGGTATTGCTTCTTATCCGATGAACTGGCCGATCGGTATGGGGAAATCTTTTGAAGGCCTTTATGATTTGCATAATCAGCGTCTAGAACTCTACAAAGGTGATGAGCGTTTTGCAGACTTGTCAGACGGTGATCAACTCTTTGCGAACAACCCTTTCTATGAGCAAGTGAAAGAAGATATTGAATTGCTCGCTGAAGCTGGAAATAAATTTTCTGAGCAGGCTATTCTTGATGGTGATTTGACACCAGTTTTCTTTGGTTCAGCCCTTACGAATTTTGGAGTACAAACCTTCCTTGATACTTTCTTAGAATTTGCACCAGAACCTCACGGTCATAAAACTACAGAGGGAGAAGTGATTGACCCGCTCAACAAAGACTTCTCAGGCTTTGTCTTCAAAATCCAAGCCAATATGGACCCTCGTCACCGTGACCGTATTGCCTTTGTGCGCGTGGTATCTGGTGAATTTGAGCGTGGTATGGCCGTTAACCTACCTCGTACAGGAAAAGGGGCGAAGCTCTCAAACGTTACTCAGTTTATGGCAGAATCACGTGAAAATGTTGAAAATGCTGTCGCTGGAGACATTATTGGTGTCTATGATACGGGAACCTATCAAGTTGGTGATACCTTGACCGTTGGGAAAAATAAATTTGAATTTGAACCCCTACCAACCTTTACACCAGAAATTTTCATGAAAGTTGCAGCCAAGAACGTCATGAAACAAAAATCCTTCCACAAGGGAATTGAGCAATTGGTGCAAGAAGGAGCTATCCAGCTTTATAAAAACTACCAAACAGGTGAGTACATGCTTGGCGCGGTTGGTCAACTCCAATTTGAAGTTTTTAAACACCGCATGGAAGGTGAGTACAATGCCGAAGTCGTGATGACCCCAATGGGTAAAAAGACGGTACGTTGGATTAAGCCAGAGGACCTTGATGAGCGCATGAGTTCAAGTCGTAACATTTTGGCAAAAGACCGCTTTGATCAGCCTGTATTCCTCTTTGAAAACGACTTTGCCCTCCGTTGGTTTGCGGACAAGTACCCAGATGTGGAACTAGAAGAGAAGATGTAATGATGTAAAAAGCTGATGTGAGTCAGCTTTTTTCTTAGCTAAAAATGTAATCGTTTGCATTTTTTTCCAAATATGATATACTTGAGTCAAAAGTTGAGGAGGTATCCAATGTTTCCGATTTCTGAACCACTATCAAACCATTTCTTGTTGTCGCTGATTCCCCTAGTGCCAGGACTACTAGCCCTACGCTACCTCCCTTGGAACAGGATTTCAGATGTGACGATCACGATGAACAGTAACGCATTGACACTAAAGAGAGAGAATTTAGTAACGAGTGCTAAAATGATTTTAGCCATTTTTACTGTAGTGATGAGTTTTTCCCTATTTTCGCCAGGTCTTAGCCAAGGTCAGGGGTGGCTACGCTTTGTGTATTTAGGTGTAGCTCTATTAAGTGTAGGTCTTCATTTAAAAAAGGCTGTTGACTGATTTAGTGCCTACAATTTCAAAAGTATCTGATCATTTGAGAGGATGCTTTTATTTTTTCTGTTAAATTATGATATAATATAGAAAACGCTTTTAAAATATAGAAGTGGAAAGAGAGTGTGTTAAAATGGGAATTTTTTCTGGAATGATTGGCAATGCTTCGCAAAAAGATAACGATAAGGTTGAACGACAGCTGGAGGATATTTTGATTCCAGGGGAGCAGGTTACTTTGGCTTACTCCTTGGTTCGCGACTTGATTGTTTTTACTGAGAAACGCTTGATTTTGGTAGACAAGCAGGGCGTGACAGGGAAGAAAACGTCTTATAAGTCTATTCCCTACCGTTCGATTTCACGTTTTACAGTTGAAACATCAGGGCATTTTGATTTGGATGCGGAGCTAAAAATTTGGATTTCATCTGCTGTTGAACCTGCAGAGGTTTTACAATTTAAGAGTGACCGTAATGTTGTGGAAATTCAACAAGCCTTAGCAGAAGCTGTACTGAGATAAGTAAAATCTATTATTAGAGCAACTCTAAGTTGTTCTTTTTTTGTTTTTTTTAGAAAAGTTTGTGAAAAATGTCTAAAATAATCTTGTTAAAAGTTGTGAAAAATAATACAATGTAAGTGTATTCATCTATAAAAATAAGAAAGGAGATTTAGATGAAAAAGAAATATTGGCTAGGCTTTATCATGAGCCTGTTAGCTGCCTTGTTTTTAGTAGCTTGTGGAGGTAAGTCTGAAAAGGCTGCGGAGACAACAACAGAAGCTAAAAAAGAAGAAGTGGTTTCAGGTGCATCTGCTAAAGAATACACTAATCCTAAAGAATTAAAAGACAGCTATGATGTTGTGGTTATCGGTTCAGGTGGTGCTGGAATGTCTGCGGCCATCGCTGCCAAACAAGGTGGCGCAAGCGTTGCTATTTTTGAAAAAATGCCTGTTATCGGGGGAAATACCTCTAAATCTTCTGGAGGAATGAACGCTTCTGAAACCAAGTTCCAAAAAGAACAAAATATCGATGATACAAAAACAATATGCTTATGTTGTCTTTGACCAAGGACTTCGTGAACATTCAAAATCAATTGACACTTACGAAGAAAAAGGGATGACTGTCAAAGCTGAAACTGTTGAAGAATTAGCTAAAGCTATCGGTGTTGATGCCGCTAACTTGAAAACAACAGTTGAAAACTGGAACAAATACGTTGCAGACAAAAACGACCCAGAATTTGGTCGTAAAACAGGTATGGACCGTGATATGTCTAAAGCGCCATACTATGCAATCAAAGTCTCACCAGGTATTCACCACACAATGGGTGGTTTGAAAATCAATACAAACACTGAAGTATTGAAAGAAGATGGCAAAGCTATTCCAGGTCTTTATGCCGCAGGTGAAGTAACAGGTGGTGTGCATGGTAATAACCGTATGGGTGGTAATGCCGTGGCAGATATCGTTATCTTTGGTCGCCAGGCAGGTACAAAAGCAGCAGAATTTGCTAAAAAGTAATAATGTCTTCTCTTGACGAGATGTCATTATAAATACTATTAAATAAAGCCCTTGCTAGTTCCTAGTGAGGGTTTTACGATAGCCAAATAGAACGAAATTTTATACTTCATCCAAAATTAAAAATAGCAGTTTAAGTCAAATTAAGAACCAATAAATGGCTTGATTTACCAGAGCTTCTTTCGCCATGGAGGTATTCTTATTAGTGAAACTGTCCAGTGGACAGTTTTAGCCTGAGCTTAGAAATCAAAAAGCGAGGGGAATTTGTTTGATAAGAACGGATTTTTGGGAGAACTACAGAAATTGAAAATCAATTTCGTAGTAGTTCCCCCGAAAGGATGATTAGGTTGGACGCTGTCGAGTCATCAACAAGTACAGCCAATCATCTACCGCGATAGAGATAGGCTCAAATCTAGCAATGAAACTCCGTAGGAGGTTTTGACGCTGAATTCTTCAGCTTTATTTCCTACCTCAAAAGGTTCCCCAAACCTTATCGACTGTGACGAACTCTGTTCGTCTTATTTCCCACCTCCAAAGGTCTCCCAGACCTTTGGAGCGTCCGCACTTTTAAGAAAGAAACAAAAAAGTAATTTTTGATTTTTGCTAAGTATTAGCTATGAAATCTTATTTTCCACTACAAAAGTTTGTCTAAATATTATGATATTCGCCCTTGCTAAGAAGGTAGTGAGGAACACTTGATAGGCTAGTTTGAGATAAATGCCAAATTTCAAGTTCAAGTTAGGCAGTCTGTAAAAACTCTATAGGAGATTTATAATTGAATAGTTTCTTTGGATAGTTGTTAATCCAGTTTTCAATAAATGCGACTTGTTGTTGATTCGCATTTTTGCTTCCCTTAGGCAACCAACGCCGGATGAGTCTATTATGATTCTCATTAGTCCCACGCTCCCAAGAAGAATACGGGTGGGCATAGTAGATATGAGCAGGGTCAAAAACTTCTGCTAAACGACTGAACTCAGCCCCGTTATCAGCTGTGATAGAGTTCATTTGATAATCCTTGAGGATTG
>NZ_RCVM01000014.1 GCF_003686955.1 Streptococcus hillyeri | reverse complement strand
TTATATTTTGTCATAGTAAGGACTCATTTCTAACACAAACGTCTCAGACTTAATTCCACCATAAAAATCCGTTTTAGACTAATTTCCACTTCGAAAGCTAAAGTGGAAATTACTTTGGGAAATTACCTTCATTTTAAAACCATTCTTAAGTTTTTAATTTTCTTGCTAAAATTTCAACTTTATTTTACAATAGAAAGGATTGGAGAATGATATGACATTAGTAACGAAAGTAACTTTCAAAACGCCTGTTGTTAGGGTGTTTGATAAGGATGCTAACATTTCTTTTTACCAAGACACTCTAGGGTTTAAATTGGTTTCTGAAGAAAATGCCATTGCTATTTTTTCTGGTTATGATAATTCTGAACGGACTTTTATCATTGAAGAGTCACCAACCTATCGAACACGTGCGGTGAATGGTAAAACGAAGCATAATAAGACGATTATTAAGGCGAAAAAGGCTTCTGATATTGAATCGCTTTTAGCAAGTGGTATGACAGTTGATGCTATCTTTCGTGGAGAAAATGGTTATGCCTTTGAAACGACATCGCCTCAAGGTTATACCTATTTATTACATGCTGAAACCAACCGCTCAAGCCTTTCTGTCGTGACGGATGCTGAGTTTACAGCAACTCCTGATTTTAAGGGCTTGTCAGATTTTGAGATTGAAGAAATTGTTCTTAATGTACCAGATGTTGAGATAGCGCAAGCTTTTTACCAAACCTTAGAACTGCCATTGCGCGTCAATTTTGTAGCGGCACAAGGGGAGGATTTACAAGCAGACCCTGACAGTGTTTGGGATTTAGAGTATTTGGAATTTACATTGCCAGCTGAGGCGGATTTACTAGCATTTCGAGAAACTCTTGAGAGCCTAGGATGTTTAATTGCTTATGCTGACAAGAAACTTGTGGTCATCAAAGACACTAGCAATATTGAAATTTGGTTTAGTAAATAAATGGAACGTATTCTAACGAAAATCCATCAGCAGATAGCTGATAACCTCTACCACGGCGCTAGTTTGGCGATTTATCAAAACGGCATGTGGAGTGAGCATTTTTTAGGAACACAAGACGGGCAAGCGCCCGTTTTTTCAGGTTTAACCTATGATTTGGCGAGTGTCTCCAAGGTTGTAGGGGTTTCTACGATTTGCACTTTCTTGTTAAATAGCGGAGCGATTCAGCTAGATGATCCTCTAGTCAAGCATTATCCTGACTTTCATGATGCCTCAGTAACCCTGCGCCAGCTTTTGACCCATACGACAGGAATTGACCCTTTTATCCCAAATCGTGATCAACTGTCAGAGGTTGAGTTGAAAGAAGCAATCAACCACATTACTGTGACGGATAATAAAGACTTTCTGTATACGGATATTAATTTTCTCTTGCTGGGTTTTATGTTGGAAGAGATTTATGGCTCCAGTCTGAAAACGATTTTTAGTCAGGAAATTTTTGAGCCTTGGCAGATGGTAGAAACTGGTTTTGGTCCTGTTAAGGAAGCTGTGCCTACGGTTAAGGGAATTCATGATGGTGTGGTCCACGATCCTAAAGCGAAAGTTTTTGGGTATCATGCAGGGTCAGCAGGGCTTTTTTCAACCGTCAAAGATTTGGAAATCTTTTGTCGCCATTATCTAGAAGATGACTTTGCTGAAAATCTGTGGACCAATATCAGTCTTGGCAATAAGCCACGTTCTATGGGCTGGAATTTAGATGGTGATTGGATTGACCACACGGGTTACACAGGACCTTTTGTGATGGTTAATCGTAAAACGCAGACTGCCGTCATCTTTTTGACCAACCGCACCTTTGAATACGATGACCGTCCTCTTTGGATTGCGAAGAGACGGAAACTGAGAGATGTGATTAAGACTTCTTTAACAGATTGAAAAAGCTCCTAAAGATAGGAGTTTTTTTCTTGACTAATCCTGACTAAGTGATAGAATAGACTTTATAAGAATTAGCACTCGGTGTGATAGAGTGCTAAAAATGAAATTGTAGCTCGAAAGCAGCTCTGCTATTTTATAAAAGACTAATAATGGAGGATAAAGATGTTAAAACCATTAGGTGACCGTGTGGTCGTGAAATTTGAAGAAGTAGAAGAAAAAACAGTGGGTGGCTTTGTCCTAGCGGGTGCCTCACATGATGCGACCAAAGTCGCTACGGTTGTTTCAGTAGGAGACGGTATCCGTACGCTTAACGGTGATTTGGTAGCACCAAGTGTAGCAGCAGGAGATAAGGTTCTTATTGAAAGCGGTGCGGGTATTGAAGTCAAAGATGGTGATGAGAAAGTAACCATCGTCCGTGAAGCAGATATTGTAGCGATTGTGGAATAATAAGAATATAAGAAAGGATAGAAAGGAGAGAGGGTAGCCTGTATGAGTTTAACTGAATACGGGCTACGGACGGCTGCAAAAAGATGAACTTCAACTAGACGCTAGCGTCGTCATTGAGTTCCCTATTTTGCTATTGTCCGTTTAACGCCCTCTATATCTTAATTATGGCAAAAGAGATTAAATTTTCAGCGGATGCGCGTGAGGCAATGGTCCGTGGTGTTGATATTTTAGCAGATACGGTAAAAGTTACCTTGGGTCCTAAGGGACGTAATGTGGTGCTTGAAAAAGCCTTTGGGTCACCACTGATTACTAATGATGGGGTAACCATTGCTAAAGAAATTGAATTAGAAGATCATTTTGAAAACATGGGAGCGAAACTCGTTTCAGAAGTGGCTTCAAAAACCAATGATATTGCGGGTGACGGGACGACAACAGCAACTGTGCTCACACAAGCTATCGTTCGTGAAGGTCTTAAAAACGTGACAGCTGGTGCCAACCCAATTGGTATCCGTCGTGGGATTGAAACAGCTGTTGCGACTGCTGTTGAAGAATTGAAAACTATCGCACAACCTGTTTCAAACCGTGAAGCTATTGCACAAGTTGCTGCGGTATCATCACGTTCTGAAAAAGTAGGTGAGTACATCTCAGAAGCGATGGAACGTGTGGGTAAAGATGGTGTCATCACTATCGAAGAATCACGTGGGATGGAAACTGAACTTGAAGTGGTTGAAGGGATGCAGTTTGACCGTGGTTACCTGTCACAATACATGGTAACGGATAACGAAAAAATGGTGGCAGACCTCGAGAACCCATTTATCTTAATTACAGATAAGAAAATTTCAAACATTCAAGAAATCTTGCCGTTGCTTGAAGAAATTCTTAAAACAAACCGTCCGCTCTTGATTATTGCTGATGATGTGGATGGTGAAGCTCTTCCAACCCTTGTTTTGAACAAAATTCGTGGAACCTTCAACGTAGTGGCAGTTAAAGCACCAGGATTCGGTGACCGCCGTAAAGCCATGCTTGAAGACATTGCTGTTTTGACAGGGGCAACAGTGATTACAGAAGACCTTGGTCTTGAATTGAAAGATGCGACAATGGCTGCGCTTGGTCAAGCGGCTAAAGTTGCTGTGGACAAAGATAGCACTGTTATCGTTGAAGGTGCAGGTTCGGCTGAAAATATTGCCAACCGTGTCAATCTCATTAAGTCACAATTGGAAACGACAACGTCAGAATTTGACCGTGAAAAACTTCAAGATCGCTTGGCGAAATTAGCAGGTGGTGTTGCAGTGATTAAAGTCGGTGCCGCAACAGAAACAGCTCTTAAAGAAATGAAATTGCGTATTGAAGATGCCCTCAATGCAACTCGTGCAGCGGTTGAAGAAGGAATCGTTGCTGGTGGAGGTACAGCGCTTGTTCAAGTGATTGAAAAAGTTGCAGCGCTTGAGCTTGAGGGTGACGATGCGACAGGTCGAAACATCGTTCTTCGTGCCCTTGAAGAGCCAGTTCGTCAGATTGCTTACAACGCTGGTTACGAAGGTTCTGTTATCATTGACAAATTGAAAAACAGTGACTCAGGTATTGGCTTTAATGCTGCGACAGGTGAGTGGGTCAACATGGTAGAAACAGGAATCATTGACCCTGTTAAAGTGACTCGTTCAGCCCTTCAAAATGCCTCTTCGGTGGCAAGTCTTATCTTGACCACAGAAGCAGTTGTTGCCAATAAACCAGAAGCAGCGGCTCCAGTAGCGCCAGCTATGGACTCAGGCATGATGGGTGGGTTCTAAAAGGACATTGTTGTAACAAAGGATAACTAATGAAAAGTTGGGTAAATCGTATCCAACTTTTTTGTCGCAGTCTTTAATGGTCTAATACTCATTAAATATCAACAGCTGATAATTTGTATTGGACCGTTAGCCTTATGTGGTAGAGACGTAAGTGACCACTTGACAGACTTCTGTTGCTTGATTTCAAATCTAGGACCTTGAAAAATCCCTTTTTGGGGACAGCTAGACAGAGGAACTTTTAGATAAGACACCAGAAAGACAAGGGAAAAGGTTGTGAACTTAGACAAAGGATGTTAAACTGGAAGTAGAGATAATGAAAGAGGAATAGCATGTATCGGTCGAAGATTAACGGAAAGACCTTGTTGGTTTATTTGTTAGGGAATGTGGTTTTAGCCTTTGGGGTCTGTCTCAATACGAAGACTGCTCTGGGAGTATCGCCAGTGACTTCGGTGGCTTTTAATATTAGCCAAATTACGGCAGTTCCGTTTGGGGTTATTAACTTTTTCTACCTCTGTGTCTTGATTGGCATTCAGTATCTTCTCTTGAAAGGGGCTTTTCAGAGATTTCAACTGACTCAGATTTTAGCGAGTTTTCTCTCTAGCTTTTTCTTACAATTATTTGATGACTTGATTGTGCTACCACAGGCTTTGCCTATTCGTCTTTTGGCATTAGTTATAGGTGTTGCTTTGACTGGTTTTGGTGCCTCACTAACGGTTGGTATGAGACTTATTCCTAATCCTGCGGATGCTTTAGCAGAGACAGTTGGACGGGTTTTGCATCGCCCGTTTGGCTTTGGGAAAAATGTCCTAGACAGTATTGCAATTACTGTTTCAATTGTTTTGGGACTGTTTTTCAAAGGAAGTTTTTTAGGCATTGGAATAGGAACAGTAGTCGCTATGGCGCTGACTGGACGGGTAATTGCCCTCTGTCATCCTTGGACGGAACGCCTGTATCAACGGTTGATTGATTAATTTTGAGGAGATAAATCAGTGCTGAGATATCATAGAATTTGCCTCAATCAATTGCTTAGATACCTCTAATCAATGCTTATGGGATAATTAAACAAGTTAGTTAAGATAGCTGAGCTTATCACGATTTTGTGATAGGCTCTTTTGATTGTGTTCACTTGGGATGAGAGATGTGTTTTGATATGGGCACATTTTTGAACACAAGCTTGTGTGTTTCTTGGTCTTTTTTAAGCGCTTACATTTTTCTATAATGAACTTGTAAATAAACATTATTACTAAATCAAAAGCGAGGTATATCTTATGGATATCTTACAAGCTGTCTTACAATGGTTCTCAACTAACATTTTGCAGAACCCTGCTTTCTTCGTTGGTCTCTTAGTTTTGGTGGGCTATATGCTCCTCAAAAAGCCAGCTCATGAAGTTTTTGCTGGTTTTGTGAAAGCTACAGTTGGTTACCTTATCTTGAATGTTGGTGCAGGTGGTTTGGTAACCACTTTCCGTCCAATCCTTGTTGCCCTAGCTAAGAAGTTTAATCTTGAAGCGGCGGTTATTGACCCTTATTTTGGTCTAGCTGCGGCTAATGCAAAATTAACAGAGATGGGCTTTATTGATGTCGCCACAACAGCTCTCTTGATTGGCTTTGGGGTAAATATTCTTCTCGTTGCTCTTCGTAAAGTGACTAAGGTTAGAACACTATTTATTACAGGTCACATCATGGTGCAACAGGCAGCGACAATTTCAGTCTTTGTCCTTCTCCTTATTCCTCAGTTGCAAAATGCGGCTGGCGCTTGGGCAGTTGGTATTATCTGTGGACTTTACTGGGCAGTCAGCTCAAATATGACAGTTGAGCCTACCCAACGTTTAACAGGTGGCGGTGGCTTTGCGATTGGTCACCAACAACAGTTTGCGATTTGGTTTGTTGACAAGGTAGCGCCATTCTTCGGTAAAAAAGAAGAAAATTTGGATAACTTGAAATTGCCTTCTTTCCTTAATATTTTCCATGATACGGTCGTTGCCTCAGCAACCTTGATGCTTGTCTTCTTTGGTGGTATCTTGGCGGTTCTTGGCCCTGAAATCATGTCTAATGCAGAATTGATTGGTGCTGGTGCTTATAACCCTGCCAAATCATTCTTCATGTATGTGATTCAGACAGCTCTTACCTTCTCAGTTTACCTCTTTATCTTGATGCAAGGTGTGCGTATGTTCGTTGCTGAATTAACGAATGCCTTCCAAGGTATCTCTAGCAAATTACTTCCAGGATCATTCCCAGCGGTTGACGTTGCAGCATCTTATGGTTTTGGTTCATCAAATGCCGTTCTTTCAGGATTTGCCTTTGGTTTGATTGGACAATTGATTACTATCGCTTTACTTGTTGTTTTCAAAAATCCAATTTTGATTATTACCGGATTTGTTCCAGTATTCTTTGATAATGCTGCGATCGCGGTTTACGCGGATAAACGTGGCGGTTGGAAAGCTGCGGTAGCCCTCTCATTCTTCTCAGGTGTTCTTCAAGTAGCGCTTGGTGCGGTGGCAGTTAGTCTCTTAGGATTGACTGGTGGTTACCACGGTAACATTGACTTGGTACTTCCTTGGTTGCCATTTGGTTATGCCTTTAAATACCTTGGTATTGCTGGTTATGTTCTAGTCTGCCTCTTCTTGCTTGTGATTCCACAATTGCAATTTGCAAAAGCAAAAGACAAAGAAGCTTACTATCGTGGCGATGCTCAATAACATCACTAAGAGTGTCTGCTCTGCTATGTTTTAAACAATAAATGGAGGAAATAAAAATGGTTAAAGTGCTTACAGCGTGTGGAAATGGAATGGGATCATCAATGGTGATCAAAATGAAAGTGGAAAAAGCCCTTCGTGAACTTGGGGTAACAGATGTCCAATCAGCGTCATGCTCTGTTGGGGAAGCTAAAGGCTTAGCTGCAGGTTATGATATTGTGGTGGCGTCAAATCACTTGATTAAAGAATTAGAAGGACGCACAAAAGGTCATCTCGTAGGACTTGATAACTTGATGGATGACAATGAAATTAAGGCAAAACTTGGGGAAGTTTTGTAGGAAAAACAAATGCTAAGGGAGGCTGAAACGAGATGTTCAACCTCCCTCGGTTTTATGACATCAGAGAGGTTTAATCATGAATTTAAAGCAATCATTTGTTGAGAACAATTCCATTCGTTTGGGGCTTACGGCTGAGACTTGGCAAGAAGCGGTACATCTGGCTTGTGATCCTTTGATTGAGAGCGGTGCGATTACCGAGGAATACTACGATGCGATTATTGCATCAACAGAAGAATATGGTCCTTATTATATTTTGATGCCTGGTATGGCGATGCCACATGCTCAAGCTGGAGTGGGTGTGTCACGCGATTCGTTCTCGTTAATCACCTTGACTAAGCCAGTCACGTTCTCAGATGGTAAAGAGGTGTCTGTCTTGCTAACCTTGGCAGCACAGTCAGCAGCCATTCATACGACAGTAGCCATTCCACAAATTATTGCCCTTTTTGAATTGGAAAATTCAATTCAGCGCTTGGTTGACTGTAAGACACCAGAAGAAGTACTGGCAATGGTAGAAGAATCAAAAAATAGTCCTTATCTTGAAGGATTGGATTTAGAGAGTTAAGAAGTATAACAGTTAGAAGAGGTAACGATTATGACAACACATATTCCAAATTTACAGGTAGCACTTGACCATTCTGATTTAAAAGGTGCCATTAAGGCAGCCGTTTCCGTTGGTCATGAAGTTGATATTATTGAAGCAGGGACAGTTTGTCTTCTTCAAGTGGGTTCTGAATTGGTTGAGGTTCTTCGCAACCTGTTTCCAGAAAAAATCATCGTTGCAGATACCAAGTGTGCGGATGCTGGTGGCACAGTCGCTAAAAACAATGCGGTACGTGGTGCTGACTGGATGACTTGTATTTGTTCAGCGACCATCCCAACCATGGAAGCAGCTCGCAAAGCTATCGAAGAAATCCGTGGTGATCGTGGTGAAATTCAGATTGAATTGTACGGAGACTGGACTTATGAGCAGGCTCAGCTTTGGTTGGATGCAGGCATTTCTCAAGCCATTTATCACCAATCGCGTGACGCTCTTCTTGCTGGCGAAACTTGGGGTGAAAAAGACCTTAATAAGGTGAAAAAACTGATTGACATGGGCTTCCGTGTGTCAGTGACCGGTGGTCTTGATGTGGATACCCTGAAACTCTTTGAAGGTGTTGATGTCTTTACCTTCATTGCAGGTCGTGGCATTACTGAAGCAGAAGATCCAGCTGGGGCAGCGCGTGCTTTCAAGGATGAAATTCGTCGTATCTGGGGGTAGATTATGGCTCGTCCGATTGGTATTTATGAAAAGGCGACCCCAAAGCACTTTAGCTGGTTGGAACGTCTTGAATTTGCAAAAGAACTAGGATTTGATTTTGTGGAAATGTCTGTGGACGAATCCGATGACCGTTTGGCACGCTTAGACTGGACAAAGGCAGAGCGTTTAGAAGTGGTTAAGGCCATTTATGAGACAGGGGTGCGAATTCCAACCATTTGCTTCTCAGGTCATCGTCGCTACCCGCTAGGATCTAATGATCCTGAAATTGAAGCAAAGTCACTTGAATTAATGAAAAAATGCATTGAACTCGCTCAGGATTTAGGCGTTAGGACGATCCAATTAGCAGGTTACGATGTCTATTACGAGGAAAAATCTCCTGAAACGCGTGAGCGCTTCATCAAAAATCTTCGAAAATCATGCGACTGGGCAGAAGAAGCTCAAGTCATCTTAGCCATTGAAATTATGGATGACCCTTTTATGTCCTCAATTGAAAAATACAGGGCGGTGGAAAAAGAAATCGATTCTCCCTACCTCTTTGTCTATCCTGATACGGGAAATGTGTCAGCTTGGCACAATGACATTTGGAGTGAATTTTACCTTGGGCACCAGTCCATTGCTGCCTTGCATTTGAAAGACACTTATCCAGTGACAGAAACCTCTAAAGGTCAATTTCGTGATGTGCCCTTTGGAAAAGGCTGTGTCGATTGGGAAAACATGTTTGCAGTGATTAAGAAAACCAACTATAACGGTCCATTTTTGATTGAAATGTGGTCAGAAAATTGTGAAACGGTGGAAGAAACGCGTGCCGCTATCCAAGAAGCGCAGGCCTTCCTTTACCCACTGATGAAGAAAGCAGAGGTTATCTAATGGCAAAAGATTTACAAGAAATGCGACAACGTGTCTATGAGGCGAATGTTGCTCTTCCTGCGCACGGATTGGTTAAATTCACATGGGGAAATGTCTCTGAAGTTTGCCGTGAATTGGGACGCATCGTCATCAAACCATCAGGTGTTGACTATGACAAATTAAGCCCTGAAAACATGGTGGTTACAGACCTTGATGGAAA
Source organism: Streptococcus hillyeri (assembly GCF_003686955.1). Lineage (GTDB taxonomy): Bacteria > Bacillota > Bacilli > Lactobacillales > Streptococcaceae > Streptococcus > Streptococcus hillyeri. The sequence continues at coordinate 41,535 of NZ_RCVM01000014.1, read as the reverse complement.
TGTGGTCGAAGGTGACTTGAACCCATCATCTGATTTGGCAACTCATGTTGCTCTCTATAAGGCTTGGCCAGAGGTGCAAGCAGTTGTTCACACCCACTCAACTGAAGCGGTTGGTTGGGCACAGGCTGGTCGTGACATTCCATTTTATGGGACGACCCATGCAGATTATTTCTATGGTCCAATCCCATGTGCTCGTTCATTGACTAAAGAAGAAGTTGACACAGCCTATGAAAAAGAAACGGGTTCGGTCATTATTGAAGAATTTACACGCCGTGGCTTAAACCCAGTAGCCGTACCGGGTATTGTTGTCCGTAATCATGGACCATTTACTTGGGGGAAAACACCTGCGCAAGCTGTTTACCATTCAGTAGTTCTTGAAGAAGTGGCAAAAATGAACCGCTTTACAGAGCAAATCAACCCACGTGTTGAACCTGCACCGCAGTATATTTTGGATAAACATTATCTCCGTAAGCACGGACCAAATGCTTACTACGGACAAAAAGGTGACCAGCACTAACAGTCGTGAGAGTAGGGATGAAGGCTAGTGGCTTGAATACTAGACTTTCTTCCCGCTCTTTTAAAATACTAGAGAGCTATAAAGATGTGCTAGGAAATGTTAATAGTCAAGAGCAAGGGACAGTTTCGTAAATTTTGTTTTTTTAACTGCATACGTTTGCACAAAAATGTTATAATGAGTATAGATGTTTTTAACGTATAATACTCATCCAAAATCAAAATTAGCATTTTAGAACCACTGATATCATTGATAGACCACCGAACGAAGTGAGGTTAACATGTTTCTTTCGTTATAGTGGTATTCATATCAGTGACACTGTCCAGTGGACAGTGTCAGCCTGAGCTTAGAAATCAAAAAGCGAGGGGAATTGGCTTGATAAGAACGGATTTTTGGGAGAACTACAGAAATTGAAAGTCAATTCCGTAGTAGTTCCCCCGCAAGGATGATTAGGGTGGACGCTGTCGAGTAGTCGACAAGCACAGCCAATCATCTACTGCGATAGAGATAAGCTCAAATCTAGCAATGAAACTCCGTAGGAGTTTTGATGTTGACTTTGTCAACTCTATTTCCCACCTCCAAAGATCTCCCAGACCTTTGGAGCGTCCGCACTTTTAAGAAAGAAACAAAAAGTAATTTTTGATTTTTGTTAAGTATAAATCGGATAGTGATTAGAAGAGGAGGAAAGAATGCTCTTATTGGACAAGAAAAGCTATGGATTGGTGAATTATCTGTTAGCATTGGAAGAACCTGAAACAGTCATGACCATTGCGAAAGCTCTGAATCAATCTCGTCGCAAAATTTATTATCATCTTGATAAGATTAACGAAGCCTTGCCTAAAGAAGTTGATCAAATTATTGCCTATCCTCGAGTTGGTATTGTTTTGACTGCTACACAAAAAGATGCTTGTCGCATGTTATTAGAAGGAATGGATGACTATAGCTATGTGATGAGCATTGAAGAACGTCAAATGCTGATGATGAGCTACATCGCTGCCTCACTAGATCGGGTAACCATTGAAAAATTAATGACGCTGACAGGGGTTTCACGAAATACCGTTTTAAATGATTTGAATGAGATAAGAAGACAACTCTCTTTAGAACAATATCAAATCAAACTATTATCAACGAAGTCGTGTGGCTATTATTTTGACACTCATCCCTTGTCAAAATTTCAATTTTTTTACAAGTTGTTAGATGACCTTGAACGTTTAACTAGCCAGCATTTTATGACGATTTTTCAAGATAAAATGGAAAATTATTTAGAACTGTCACTTCATGTTCCGCAACATGTGATGAGTTATATTGATGATTTTCTAAAAAAATCCCGAAAGCAATTAGGGAAAACTCTAAATTATCAAGATAGTCAATTGTTCCTAAAACGCTTCCCTTACTTATTGCTATGCTATCGTAATACTTATCTTACGGCTACAGAAAAAGGGCAATTAGAGCAAGACTTTCAGCGGATTGCCCATCGTAAGGAATATAGCCTAGCCATCGATTTGGCGACGGGCTTGAAAAATGACTGTGATTTTCCATTGGATGAAGGGGAAATTGGATTGATTGCGATGCTATTGCTGGCCTATCGTAAAGATCGAGATGCCCATCTAGAAAGCCGAGATTACGACGAGATGCGCTCCGATATTGAAGGTTTTATTTCGCAGTTAAAAGTCCGATTTCATTTAGAATTTACCCATGAAAAAGAATTGATTAACCAATTGCTCAGACACTGCAAAGCATTGGTTTACCGAAAGACTTATGGCATTTTTTCTACAAATCCGCTAACAGAGCACATTCAAGATAAGTATGCAGAGCTTTTTGCGATGACGCAGGTCTGTGCTGAGATGCTTGAAAAAGCTTGGGGGATTACGCTAACACCAGATGACATTGCCTACCTAACGGTTCATCTAGGTGGAGAACTGAGACGTCATCATAATGAAAGAAAGAATTGTCGCATCATTTTAGTCTGTGATGAGGGGATAGCCATTCAGAAATTATTGCTAAAGCAATGTCAGACCTATTTACCCCTACACCATATTGAAGCTGTATTTACCTCAGAACAATTCCATAGTGTAAGAGATTTGATTACATCGGATGTTGTGGTAACAACAACAGATGCCATAGAGTCTCCTGTACCAAGTTTAGTAATTAATCCGATTTTATCCGAAAGTGATTTGATCCGATTGATTCGTTTTGTGAAACATAAAGGACGAGATGTGGAACAAGATATTCGTACGAGCATAGATCAAAGCATTCGCCACTATGTGAAAGACGATTCAGAAGCCTATCTCTTGAGAAGTCAAATCGAAAAAGTTCTCAATCAAGAATTTCTTTTGGATATCATTGTTTAACGCTTTTAAATAGCAAGAAAATGATTGTATCCCATCCAGAGTATGGATGATATGCTGAGAACGTTTTTTAATGGCTAAAAGGGATTAAAAAGCTAAGCAAAATGCTCAGCTCATGATAGTTTTATCAGTTTATATGAACCCAGATATCGTAAGATACTGGGCTGTTTTTAGTTATAGGGCCTATTTTGAGATGAGTATCAAGATTTGAGCTTATACTTAACAAAAATCAAAAATTACTTTTTGTTTCTTTCTTAAAAGTGCGGACGCTCCAAAGGTCTGGGAGACCTTTGGAGGTGGGAAATAGAGTTGACAAAGTCAACATCAAAACCTCCTACGGAGTTTCATTGCTAGATTTGAGCTTATCTCTATCGCAGTAGATGATTGGATGTACTTGTCGACTACTCGACAGCGTCCACCCTAATCATCCTTGCGGGGGAACTACTATGAAATTGACTTTCAATTTCTGTAGTTCTCCCAAAAATCCGTTCATATCGAGAGTGAACTCTCGATGCTTTTTTGTGGCTGAGAACTATTTTTGTCTCAGCCTCATGAATACCACTATAGCGAAAGAAACATGTTAGCCTCACTTCGTTCGGTAGTCCATCAAAAGTATTAGAGGTTCTAAAATGCTAATTTTGATTTTGGATGAGTATTATTATTTTTGCAGTAGATGAATGCTTATTGACTAATCAACAGCGTCTAACCTATTGCAAAATCATCAATCTGTAATTTTCCCAAAAATTAATCAATGACGAACTAGGTGGACAATAGATTGGCATGGCTATGTCTTTTTTTTTTGCGTGAACAAGATAGCGTATATGTATTCGTACGGGTGCTCTTTTGTCACACGAAGAAAAGGATTTCAAGATATTTCAGAAGGTTATGCCTTTATTCTGAAAATTAAAAATTGAAACGATAATATAAAAATTCACAGAATATTATAAACCAAAAGATGAATATTTTGACAGAAACTCTAGTAAGATACGTTGAAACATGGCATAAAATAAATATTTTGTTATTTTCATAATTTTTTCAATAATTAATTTTCTTTCTGAATTTTTAATTTAATCATTTACTTGAGTTATCAGAAATGTTATAATTTTCTAGACACTTCGATAGAAAGTGTTCAGTTAAATTTTTAAGAGAAGTTTAAATCTCTTACGGCATTAAGAAGGGGGCATTTATGGCCAAAACATTTCGTACACTGGCAAGTGTTATTCTTACAACAGCTGGGCTAACAACTGTAAGCGCAGTCGATGTAAAAGCTGACACTAGCTATACAGGCAGCTATGCTACAAATCTTTTAACATCCGTTGTTGAAGATAGTTATCCTGCTGAAGCAACAGCTGGTTTAGAAGAGACTTACTCAGAACCAGTCGGTCATCGAATGGTAGAAATCGCAACAGAGGAATATCCATTTTATGATGTGAGAACGACATATGACACAAGGTCAGAACGGGTGTTATCAGAATTGGAAGATCCATATCGTGATGACCGTAATGAATATGATCAGCTAGAATCCGAGCGGAAACAATTAGTAGATAACTACTCACGCTGGAAAGCTGTTAGTGATGATAGAGAGTTATCGCAAGAATCGCAACAGACTTTAAACGAATTAAAAGCAGAAGTTGATCGTTTGCAAGAGCGTGCCTCATCAGCTATTCAGGAGTATCGTACTAAACACGTTGAAAATAATCCCCATATCGAACATTTTGACGTACAGGTACAACAGTATCGTGACTCATTAAATCAGATAGATGATAAGGGAAGTTTTGTCGAGCAGCACTATGCTCAGTTAAGCGAATTGGACCAGTTAGATGCGTCACGTCAGAAGATGATTCAAAATTGGTATCCTAGTGATGAGAATTACCGTTTGATTAATGACAATTTATACACTACAAATGCCAAAATCCGTGTATTGACGGAAGACTTGGTAACCTTTATCAATCAACGTTCATACACATCAAATGAAAATATTGCTATTTTGGCACAATCGGCAGAGCAGATTAGACATAATATTAATGTGATTGACGAGATGAATCGTGCTGCGACACGTCGTTATAATAATAGAGCAGATTACCGTCGTCGCCCAGCCAGATCTACTCGTCCGAATATTGATCCTAACCTCCCAACATTAGAACACTTCAAAAATGAAGGCTATAACCTCAAAGATTATCGAAATACTAATGTTACGGCCTATAACCAAGAGTTAGCAGATCTTAGTGGCATCAGTGATTTAAACACCTTGAAAGAGCGTGCGGATGAAGCACATCGCCTACGCACTAAAACGATTAAATTTACCGTGAAGCAATCGGAAATGGGCGAAAATCTTTCAGAAGGTATCGGTCGTTTTGTCAAAGAGACCCTTTCAGATACTCCAAATGCACGAGGCATTTCAAAAAGCTTCAGCTGGCGAGTTGATGGATTTCAAGGTGTTGATGAAGTCACTGTAACCTTGAAGCCTGAATATTACATGACAGATGTTCAACATCAAGAGTACATGGACCATATTCGTCAATGGACACGCGACAATATCAATGAGACGGATTCTGAAGTTACCAAAATTGATAAAATTCAAGATTATATCATGACAAATTATCGCTATGCCAATAGTGGTGTCGGTAGCCTAACGCCAACAGGTATTTCAGTGCAGACACCATATGCCTTTTTGAAAGATAAAGAAGCGGTATGCCAAGCTTACGCGCAGCTTTTTAAAGATATGGGACAGTTAGCAGGCTTAGATGTCTACTATATTCAAGGATTTGGAGATCCTCGTATGGGAATGAATAGCCTGCACGCTTGGAATATTGTTAAAGTAGACGGGGCTTTCTATCACTTAGACCTCACCTGGAATGACACGATTGATGGGACTAATAAAAACCACACCTACACACTCCGCGGAAATAACTTTATGAAGAATACGCACCGTTGGAATGCTGTGTACAATATTTCAAATGAAGACTATCATGGCTATGATCGTAGCTTAAAAATGCCAGAAGTCTCACGCCGTCGTGATAGTGACCGTATCCTTGAACATTACCGTAATCAAGGTTATAGTTACGGACCACGTACGTATTACCGATTCTAGTATAATTTAAAAGAAATCCTCATTTTTCTCTGACGTAACCAGAAATTGGTATCAGAGGAAATGGGGATTTTGTTGTATAAGACTGAAGAAGGCAGTGGCTTATAAAGCAGCTACATATCAAAACGATAATGTTTGATTTTGGTTAAGTATAATAGAAGCATAGAAAAAGTCCTAGAATGAGTAAGGCTAGGACTTTCTGATAGTGACATTTTAGAGTATTAAGGGTGTAATAGAGTTTTTTCTTAAATAATAAGTAAACGCATCATTTCTACTAAAGGCAATAAGGTTTGCTTACTCAAAAGATTCTAAGGCTTTCAAGCGTGCTTCTCTCTGTCCTTTGGCATCAAGTTTTTGACCACCATAGATGGTACTTTCCCAAGAGCCGTACATTGGATTTGGAAAGATGATAAATTTGCTACCAAATTCAAGATGCAATTGGTCTAATAGTTGTTCTCTGTCCTCTTTAGAAGACTTAGAAAATTCGGCAAAATCCACTAAATTATCACCAAATAGCATCACTAGATTTGTTGTTTCTTGAACTTTTTGACGACGGCTTTCCTTAGATTTCATACCATCTGCTAAAAAGAGGAAGTGGTCACGTCCTTGAACAGGAAGCCCCTCTTTTTCGAGGTTTTCCATTGTCGCATCAATTTGGCTTTCTTGACGATCGGAAATGTAGTAGATTTGAACACCATTTTGATCTGCAAATTGAAGAAAATCTTTCGCACCTGCAACTGGTTTTGCAGCTTTTTTTTGTACCCAAATGTCCCAACTTTCAGGTGTAAAGGCTGTTCCTTCTAAGACATTTTTGGCTTGATAAGGGCTATTGTCTAAGACGGTTTCATCAATATCTAAGACAATAGAATAAGGTTTTTCGGTTGGTTGTCCTAAAAGCCCTTTTAAACGCTCAGTCGCCACTTGATACCCCTGTAAATACAAGGCTTTGGCTTCTGCAGATTGTTGGTACCAAGCAACCGACAGAGTGTTTTCTGCCGAGCGTAATTGTTCGTCTGTGTATTGAACCGTTTCGATTTTCTCAGGCTCATTTTTCGTTGGTTGACTTGATTGGCTGGAAGTTTTATTACAGCCAACAAGCAGGAATGCTGCTAGACTTAAGCAAAGCAGATTGATAGTCTTTTTATTAGATCTCATGTTGAGAACCTCCTTGGTTATTAGTTTTCGATGTTATTGTAACTTAAAAGAAATCAAAAATCAACACTTTATGTTATTTTGTTCATGAACATTAAGTTTTTACTAGAAATAATCTTATTGGTAATCAATGGGTATCAGCCCAATTATGAACACAGGACTGTGTATTTCTTGGTCTTTTTTGATAGCGTTTACAGAGTTATACTAATCTTGTAAATAAACATTTAGACGTAAGCTAGGAGGAAAATATTATGGTTAAGGTACAAGACATTACACGTGAATCTTGGATTTTGTCAACGTTTCCAGAATGGGGAACTTGGCTAAACGAAGAAATTGAAGAAGAAGTCGTGCCAGAAGGCAATTTTGCCATGTGGTGGTTAGGAAACTGTGGCGTTTGGATTAAAACACCAGGGGGTGCCAATGTGGTGATGGACCTTTGGGCAAACCGTGGAAAATCAACGAAAAAAGTCAAAGACATGATTTGGGGTCACCAAATGGCAAACATGTCAGGAGTTCGTAAATTACAACCAAATCTTCGTGTTCAACCAATGGTTATCGACCCATTTGCCATCAATGAATTGGATTACTATTTGGTATCTCATGTTCACTCTGACCATATGGACATTTCAACATCGGCAGCCATCCTTAATAATCCTAAATTATCTCATGTCAAATTTGTTGGGCCTAGCGGATGCGCTGAGATTTGGAAAAAATGGGGAGTTCCTGAAGATCGTATCCAAGTGGTCAAACCAGGTGATAGCTTTGCTTTTAAAGACATTAAAGTGACAGCAGTAGAGTCATTTGACCGTACTTGCCTTGTAACCTTACCAATCGAAGGATATGAGGAAAATGGCAATAGCTTGCGCGGTCTCCCAGTTACGGATGACTTGATGGCATCAAAAGCTGTTAACTATGTCTTTGAAACACCAGGTGGAACAATTTACCACGGTGCTGATTCTCACTTCTCAAATTATTTTGCGAAACACGGCCGTGACTTTAACATTGACGTTGCCATCAATAACTATGGAGACAATCCAATCGGTATCCAAGATAAAATGACTTCTATTGACCTGTTACGCATGGCTGAAAATCTTGGTGCTAAAGTTATCATTCCAGTTCATTACGATATTTGGTCAAACTTTATGGCATCGACAGATGAAATCCTTCAACTTTGGAAGATGCGTAAAGAACGCCTACAATACCAATTCCATCCATTTATCTGGGAAGTTGGAGGTAAGTATACTTACCCACTAGATAAAGACCGTATCGAATATCACCACCCACGTGGATTTGATGATTACTTCTTAGAAGATTCAGATATCCAATTCAAAGCCTTGCTATAATTGAATACATCAGAAAAAACCAGCAATCGCTGGTTTTTTGGTGTTTTAAGAAAAATAGTTGTGATGTCCTATTGATGTGGATAGGCATTAGGCTCCCCCAAAGTTTATCCGAATAAGCAATGACCTTGCCTCTGTGATGAGGAACAAGGTCATTGCTTAATCTTTAGTGGTATCACAAATCATGTGGCAGGGAGTTATTAACTCTTCTATGATCACCTTGTGAGAGAATTAAGATTAGTCTTCTTTACGACGTGCGCAAAGTCCAGCTGTAAACATCAATTCGATACCGAGGAGTGTAGCAAGAACTAACTCTTTATCACCTGTTGATGGAAGCTTTTGGTTAGCACTTGACTGATTTGCACGTGAAGCTGATGATTGTTTTGTAGCAGCTGCTTTTGTCTCAGGCTTGCTTTCAACTTTAGGTTGTTTATCAGCCTCAGGTTGTTTTTCAGGCATAGTATCTTTACCAGAGTTGCTGTCTTTACCTTGGTCATCTTTCTCAGGAGTATCCAACTCAGGTTTGTCTTCAACCTCAGGCTCTTTAGCTTCAGGTTTTTCTTCAACCTCAGGTTCTTTAGTTTCAGGTTTTTCAGGCATAGTTTCTTTACCAGAGTTATTACCATTACCTTTGTTATCATTCTCAGGAGTATCCAACTCAGGTTTCGCATCACCTTGAGGGTTAGTTGAATCGTTCTCAGGAGTTGTTTCGCCATCTGTTTGAGGTTTTTCATCCTTAGGTTCCACACCACTTTCAGGTTTTTTAGGTGTAGTAGTGTCGTCAATGATTTCCACTTGATCATCAATAGAACCAGCGTTGCTACCTGAAATAGGTGCAAGTTTGCTATCAAGTTCGACAATGCCCTCAGAGTGAGTTTCAACGATTTTGTCAACTTTTGATTCCACTTGTTTGAATTTAATATCTTGAAGGATATAAGATGCTTTCTCTGTCTTATCGTTAATTGTATATTTTAACTCAGGAGAAATTGCTGTCTCTGGTCTTTTTGAATTATGAGGTGTTTTAACTTTAATCTTGTAAGTAACGGTTAAAGGTTTACCTTGCTCAAACGCTTCCTTGATAGCATCTTTGTCAAGAGACCATGTCAATATTGATTTTTGAATGGTACCAAACCAACTTGATTCTTTTTTATCTTCATATTTTAAAGAATCGGGTTTAACCAATGTGGAAATATCTAATATATCTTTTAATGTATCTGTAATTGTAATGTTTTTGAGAGTATCTCTAAATTTAGTTGCTAGTTCAGTGTTGTTTTTTGAAATTTCTAGCATATTTTCATTGTCAGACATGCTCTTCAAATAGTTATCAAACTTTTCAAAATTTGTATCTGTTGTAACATCGACAGAATAAACTTTAATATCAGCATTTTGAGCTAATTTAGCTTCTGCCTTAGCTGCTAGATTGTGGTTATGGAAGATATAACTTCTTGGATGGAAAAGACGGTCTAAAACAGCGTCAATTGTCGCGTCTGTAGCCGTTTTTACAAATGGGAAATAATATTGTAATGTTTCAAGGGCTTTGGTATCTTTTGAAACAGCATTTTTGACTTTTTCCTTTATAAATTCCAAAGCACCATCGGGTCTATTGGTATCAATATCAGAAAAGCTTCTATAATTGTATCCTTCACCAATCTTGTTAGAGTAATCAAATTGGCTTGCATCTTTACCATCGTATTTAAACTCTTTGAGAGTACGGTAATCTAAGGGGTTATCAGCACCTAAGAAAGCACCAAATAAACCGAGAGTTTTATTTACAATGTTTGCTAATGGGATAGCTTTTTTAGCATCTTCTATGTTAATACCAAATTTTCCTAACAATTCAAGAGCGCTTTGAGCATCTGTAACAATATTTCCTTTAGATACTGTTGTATCAAAATAAAATGGCCACATTGGATAACTGTAAGTGACATCTTCATTGATATCTTGTTTTGTGGCTTTTGTTTTATCAGTTAAATCATAACTAAAAGTTGCTTCTCCTTGTGAGAAGAGAACGATATGCTGGCGTTTGTTGTATTTGATAGTTTTATTTTTTTCTGCTTTTTCACGCTCGCTGTCAAAAGTTGTACGTGCTTTATGGATAGCTTCTTGTAGGGCAACGCCGTACTGATTTCGATATTTAGTATCAGTATCTATATTATTTAGAGTTTTGTCAATATTATCGGCAGTTAAGTTATGAAGTTCAGAAGCGTGTTTGTCAAATGTAATAATACGAACAGAATTACGTTGTCCGTGAGTAGCTCCTTCACCCACCAAGGTAGTGACCAACTCTTTAATTTTCTCTTTTGCTTTTTTGAAAGCTTCTCCGCTATCTGCCTGAACCATTTTACGTGATGTGTCCAGCAAGACGATAACTTCTGCACCATGATCGATTTCTTTTGGATTGATGGTAGTTGTTACTGTAAGAGTACCAGTTTCATCAATGCTAGATTCACGTGTCACATCGAAGAGGTCGGTTTTTTCTTTCTTAGAGATGATGTTGCTATCTTGAACTTTTTTCTCTTCCTTGATGTCTGAAACGCCCTCTTTTTTTTCATTGACCAATTTATACTCAGTCTTGATCTCTGTTTTTGGTTCTGTCTCAGTCTTAGGTTTTGTTAAAGTCTCAGTGACTACTGTATCATTCTCAACTTTAGTTACAGAGGATTCTAATTCGGAGTCCTCTTTTTTCTCTTCTACTTGTTTAGGAGCTTCTGAACTTTCAGTTTCTAATGGCGTGGAAACAACAGCAGTAGTTTCAGTGCTTGTCGAATGACTTGTTTCTGTCTCAGAGCTATCAGCTTCTGTTGTCGTTGATGTGGTTGTAGCTGTTCCTGCTGTAGCTTCATCCGCATGAACAGTTGTAGTGAGTGTCGTTCCCATCAATGCCACTCCAGCACCTAGAGAGACAATTCCTACTGATAATTTACGTAATGTAAATTTAGGCACATTTCCTTTATACATGTAATAATCTTCTCCTTTAATGTAAAGATAAAATTTAGGGAGCATCAGTGATTGTTTAAGCATCGTGTCCATATCGTCAAGAGGTCTTGACGATATGGACACGATGCTATTTCTTCCCATAAAAATTTTACCGCAAAATTATTTAGATAAAATAAAGTGAACCTTAAGATAACATAAAGAATCTATAAAAAGACGGAGAAGACACCTGTAAATAAAGTGAAACCTAATAAAAAACGAATGTTCTATCGGCTTCTCATTTTTATGAGAGCTAAAAACAGTCGTTTTTGGGTATATAGACAATAATGGTGCTTGTGTCATTGTTGTGAGGAGATGCCTTTTTCAAAGCTTTGAGAATTGGCTTTAACGGTAATTTGTTCTCTTGTGAAGGGATGGGTAAAGCTGAGTTGGTGGGCGTGAAGCATGAGCCGTGGTGCAACTTTTGAGTTGTAAAGGGGGTCTCCGATTAAAGCATGACCGTGATGGGAGAGGTGGACTCGGATTTGGTGGGTACGTCCAGTGTCTAGTCTGCAATTGACGAGAGTGGCGTTGTTAAAGGTTTTTAAGCGAGTGATATGGGTGATGGCAGTCTGCCCATTTTTGGAATCCACTATCCGTTTTCTTCGGTCGTGGCGGTCACGTCCAATTTTATCGCGATAAGTTACCTGTTTTTGTTGGAAAAGACCGTATGCTAATGCCCAATAGTGTCGGTTAATTTGCTTGGTTTCAAGTAATCGGTTGACGATGGGAAGGACAAAGGGATTTTTAGCGAAGAGGACGGCGCCACTGGTTTCCATGTCCAAGCGGTGCACCACATAGCAGGTCGAACCAACATAGGCGGAGACATGATTGAGGAGAGCGATTTCTGTAGGTTCATTGCCGTGCGTTTTCATGCCTTCGGGCTTATTGACGATAATGAGGTGTTCATCCTCATAGAGACAGTCAACCAACTGCTTATCTCCAAAGGGAATCTGCTTTTCAGGATAATCGTCAGGGTCAAACATGAGTGTAATCCTATCCCCTGCTTTGACAGTAGTTTGCCAAGTCACATGGGCATCATTGACCAACAGGTGTCTTTTGGTGCGTAAGAAGTGCCTGATTTTACGTGGGACGAGCCACTGTTCTTCTAATAACTCCTTGACAGTTAAGGGAGCAATGGTACTAGGGAGATTAATTTGATAGATAGTTAGCATAGTTATGTGAATTTGTTAGAGTTTTTCGTTGATGTAGTTCACAAGATTTTCCCACCAAATTTCTAAGATAAACTTGGTTTCGATAGTATCTTGTGCTAGGAGAGGTAGAGATGGTGGAGCATCAAGATAGCCTTGGTCGATGAGGTTTATATCTTGATAAGTAAGGTCTCCGATGTGTTGATTAGCTCTTACAGGAGCTTTTAAGTTGGCGGTAAAGTTGAGTTTTGCAGGGGCTGGATTGGTCAACGTTTTTGTGGTGATGACAGTGAAGTCATTTTTGAGAATAGCGTTAGCTGTTTCTTTTTCACCATCTTTGACTGGTGCTTTTCCTACTTTTTCTCCAGCAGAAAAAAGAGTTAGAGGCTCAAAGGTTGCTTCAATATGGTTGAGTAAGGCATTTGTCGCCTCAAATCGTGCATTTGGGTTGTCCTTGGGATTATCAGCATTTAAAATGACAGTAATCACCCGCATGTTATTAACAGTCGCAGTAGAAACAAAGCAGTGACCTGCACGTTCCGTTGAGCCCGTTTTAAGACCGTCGACACCTTTGCGATATCTAGGCATTCCTGTCAGCATGGCGTTGGTATTTTGAATTGGCTTTCCATCAAAATTACTGCCTGCTTGGTTTGTAATGGTCAAAACATCAGGGTAGTCCGTAATCAGATGGTAAGCTATTTTAGCGAGACTTTTAGCACTCATCATGTTCTCGTCATCTTTTTGGGAATTGGGGTAAATGTGATCGCCTAAATACTTGTTATTAAGTCCAGTGGCATTGACCAGTTTGGTATCTGTAATTCCCCAAGTTTCTAATTGGCGCTTAATGAGGTCAACAAAGGCTGGCTCGCTACCGGCTAGGTGTTCGGCAAGGGCAATGGCTGCGCTGTTTGAACTGGCTAGTAAGCTGGCATCGACAAGTTCCTTGACCGTGTAGGAGCGTTTTGTCATGGGAACATTACTGATTTCCCAATTTGAGGTTAATTCATAAGCGTAATCAGAGATGGCTACTGGGGTATTAGAATCCTTAGCGTATAAGATTTTTCCTGTCGAGCTTTCAAGAGCAAAGGCATGTTTAGCAGCAACATCAAAGTCGTCTGAAAAGACTGGCGAGGTTTTTAGAAAGCCTAGTCCAAGAATGCTCAAAAAGAGTATCACGTTTAAAAAGATGTTTTTTGATAAGGTCATAACGTCGTTAATTATAGCATAAAAATACCTGATAGTCTGTTGAAATGGTTACTATCAGGCAGTTTGGTTATAGGATATGTCCACTGAGGACTTGCACAGGCAGAATGTAATCTTTTTGAGTAGGTTCCCCAGAAATTTTTTTCAACAACACATCAACAATTAAGCTAGCGATTTCTTGCAAGGGTTGTTTGATGGTTGTGAGTTGAGGGAAGTAATTTTCAATGAATTGTGTGCCATCATAGCCAACGACTTTTAGGTCTGTAGAGAGAGAGAGGTCTAGTTGCTCTGCCATTTTCATCACCAAAATAGCGGTTAAGTCGTCCGAAGCGAACACGCCGTCTGGTTTTTGGGTGGCTAGAATAGAACGAATTTCCATTTCTCTGCGGAGCGTCGATAGATTACTTGGAACGTTGATGACGGGGCGATTTTTGCGAGGATAGTTAAACCCTAGCGCACGCAGTCCGGTTGGAGAGTTTGAATTGTCGTTTCCGGTAATCATGATAATGTTTTGGCAGCCGTTTTTCTCCAAGAGTTGCGCAGCCATTTTTCCGCCAGAAAAGTTATCCGAGGAGACGATAGGGACATTTGGGGCTAGATTACGGTCAAAGGCAACGATAGGTGCTTCAACCTTTTCATAATCATCAATTCCCAAATTATGGCTAGATGATATGATACCGTCAACCTGATGTGCACCAAGCATTTCAAGGTACTCACGCTCCTTAACAGGGTCACTTTCGCTGTTGCAGATGATAGCTTTGTAACCCTTTTGAAAGAGCTCGTGCTCTAGATGTTCAATGAGTTCAGCGTAGAAGATGTTGCTAGTGCTTGGGAAAATTAATCCAATGAGCTTGGCTGATTTTCCTTGAAGGCTTCTGGCGAGTGTATTTGGCTGATAATTGAGCTCTTTCATTGCTGCGCGAACTTTTTCGATGGTTTTCTGAGAGAGATAGCCTTTATTATTGATAACACGTGAAACGGTGGTAGGACTTACGCCTGCCAAAGCTGCAACGTCAGTAAGTTTTGCGACCATAGCCTACCCCAGTTCGTAGTACGTGCCTGTGATGCCTTTAGGAACGACCAAACCAGTTTGATTTTCTGTTGGGAAGACACGGCTGGTAAAGACTTTTTCACCACCGTTGACAAAGATTTCCACGACTGATTTATCGGCAAAAAGGCGGATGCTGGTTTCAGCAGTTTCGATGTCACAGTCACGACTTGTTCCAAAGTCTGTTGCGTATTGTTTCCCACAAGCAGAGCGATCTAAAATGACTTTTCCATTCTCAGTATCAACGGTCAAGCGCAAGCCATTTCCAGCCTCATCAGCAAACAACATAAGGTCAGCAGTTGTGTTTGCGGGAACGGTGAATTCTAGTTCGTAGATGTTGTTAGTAGCAGACTTGCTCGTCAAGGTTTCTGTTGTTTGACGGAGAGTTTCCATAGCCGCCACAGGTGTTTGGTAGAGTTTGCCATCTTTGATAGAAAGCTCTTTGACCAAACTCATAGCTCCCTGGTAATCGTAGCGGTCAGTTGGGTAATCAACATCTGGCAACCCAATCCAGCTAACGATAAGAGCGCGTCCATCTGGAGCGTTAAAGCCTTGAGTGGCATAGGCCTCAAAGCCATAGTCTAGGTTTTCTAATGTTCCATTTCCTGTCAAAGCTGGTGCTTCTGTGTCAAAATGGTCAAAAACTTTATAAGTATTTGGGTAAATGTTATCGTAAGCGAGCTCAGACTTATCAAGGCCTTGTGGGCTGTAAAGAAGTACCGGTTTGCCATCTACAAAAACGAGGTTTGGACACTCAATCATGTATTCTGAGCCTGTTCCGCCAAAATCAAGGTCACCGACAAGTTCCCAGTTTTGAACATTGTTATCAACTGCTTTATAGAGTTTGATAAAACCAGATTTTTCTAAACTTTGAGCACCAACAATCGCGTAAAACTGTCCCTTGTAATCAAAAATTTGAGGGTCACGGAAGTGTTCGGTTACATCAGATGGTTGTTGGATAAGGACATTTTCAAATTTTTCAATCTGCCCTTCTTTATCCATCCAGGCACCGATTTGAAGTGGGTCACGAACCCAATTTTCATCACGGACATTTCCAGTGTAAAATAAGAACAGTTTGTCATCAATTTCATAGGCAGAACCAGAGTAGGCACCGTGACTATCGTGCGCGTGGTCAGGAAGAAGGACGACTCCTGTTTCATTAAAATGAACGAGGTCTTCTGATTCCGTGTGTACCCACTGTTTTAATCCGTGAGCGGCACCGAAAGGCCAGTTTTGATAGAAAAGTTGAAATTTTCCATTAAAGAATGAGAAACCATTTGGGTCATTCAGAAGACCTGTCTTAGGTTCCAAGTGGTAAGTCGTGTGCCAAGGAGAGCTAGCGACATTTTTAGCGATAGTTGCTCTCTCCTCAGCGGTCCAGTCTGCATAGGGGCGATAACGTACTTCAGTAGGTAGATTCATAGTAAGATATCAAGGGACCTTTCGCTTGCGAAACTTCTTTAGAAACACGGAAAACTAACGAAGGTATCTTGTACCTAGCAAGTTTTAGCTTGTTTCAGAGAATTAGTCCCATATTCAGCTAGATATGATCCAACTGAATAGTTCCTTTCTGTCAAAATATGTCACTTGATATGATAAACGTTTTCACACGAAAAATCAACGAAAAACATAAAAAAAATAAATTTTCTGCAAAACGATTGACATATTATCGTAAGCATGATAAACTATTTCCTGTAAAAGAAAGTTAATCGCTTTCAGAAAAATAAATAAGGAGATTACTATGGATTATAGTAAAGTGGCTTCCGAGGTCATTGAAGCCGTTGGTAAAGATAATTTAGTTGCAGCAGCTCACTGCGCGACTCGTTTACGTTTAGTATTGAAGGATGATTCTAAAGTAAATCAAGTTGCGCTTGATGAGAATCCAGATGTAAAAGGTACATTTAGTACTAATGGACAGTATCAAATTATCATTGGTCCTGGTGACGTTAACTTCGTTTATGCAGAATTAATTAAAGCTACTGGCTTAAAAGAAGTTTCAACAGATGACCTTAAAGAAATAGCAAATAAAGATAAGAAATTCAATCCTTTGATGGATTTGATTAAACTTCTTTCAGATATCTTTGTTCCAATTATTCCAGCACTTGTTGCTGGTGGTCTTTTGATGGCTTTGCGTAACTTCTTGACATCACCAGATTTATTTGGACCACAGTCTCTAGAAGAAATGTACCCTGCTATCAAAGGTCTTTCAGAAATGATTCAATTCATGTCTGCGGCGCCGTTCATGTTCTTGCCAATTCTTGTAGCTATTTCTGCGGCAAAACGATTTGGTGCTAATATGTACCTTGGTGCGGCTCTTGGAATGATCATGACAGCAGCGAATCCAGCTGAATTAGCAACTTGGAATGTGTTTGGTTGGGAAATTGCCCAAGCAAACTATTACTACCAAGTTATTCCAGTTCTTGTATCAGTTTGGTTGCTATCAGTTCTTGAGAAATTCTTCCACAAAAAATTGCCATCAGCAGTTGACTTTACCTTTACCCCACTTCTTTCAGTGTTAATTACAGGTTTCTTGACATTTGCGGCAATTGGCCCAGTTATGATGACAGTTTCTGATGCCATTACAAATGTTATTGTTTGGTTGTATGATACAACTGGTGCGTTAGGAATGGGTGTCTTTGGTGGAACATATTCTCTTATTGTAATGACTGGTTTGCACCAATCATTCCCAGCAATCGAAACACAACTGTTATCAGCATACAATAACAATGGTACAGGTTTCGGTGACTACATCTTTGTTGTAGCCTCAATGGCAAACGTGGCACAAGGTGCGGCAACTTTAGCGATTTACTTCTTGACTAAAAATGCTAAAACTAAAGGTCTTTCAGGTTCAGCAGCGGTATCTGCTTTCTTGGGAATTACAGAACCAGCCTTGTTTGGAGTTAACTTGAAATACAAATTCCCATTCTTCTGCGCTCTTATTGGTTCAGCAGCGGGTGCGGTATTTGCTGGTTTAACACACGTTATTGCAGTTTCACTTGGTGCAGCAGGATTTATCGGATTCCTTTCAATCAAAGCTTCAACAATTCCAATGTACATTGTTGCTGAGTTAATTGCATTTGCTGTGGCATTTGGGTTAACATTCGCCTATGGTAAATCTAAGGCAGCAGCAGTTTTTGCAGACGAAGCAGCAACAGCTCAAGCAACTGAAGTGGTTGCTCCGGTGGCAACTCAAGTAGCGGAATCAGTTGCTCCAGCTGCCTTGGCGGAAGAAACAATCGTTTCACCACTTGAGGGTGAAGTTGTAGCCCTTGAAAATGTTAATGACCCAGTCTTCTCATCAGGTGCTATGGGTAAAGGTATCGCCGTTAAACCAAGCGGAGAGACACTTTACTCACCAGTTGATGGTGTTGTTCAAATCGCTTTTGAAACAGGCCATGCTTACGGTGTTAAATCCGACAACGGTACAGAAGTTCTTCTGCACATCGGTATCGATACTGTCTCTATGGACGGTAAAGGCTTTAAACAAACTGTTAAAGCTGAGCAACGTGTTAAAGCGGGCGATGTTCTTGGAACATTTGACCGTGCTGCAATCGCTGAAGCTGGTCTTGATGACACAACGATGATTATCGTGACAAATACAGCTGACTTTGCAGAAGTGACTCCTGTAGCTACAGGAACAGTTGCTGTTGGCGCAGCTCTTGTTAACGTCAAATAATCCATTTGAATAATTGAAGGTGCTGAGTAAAATCTCAGCCCTTTCTTTGTGATTTGGTAGGAATTTGTTATAATAGAAGAAATTAAATATTAAGAGGAAAAATGATGACTAAATTATATGGTAGCCTTGAAGCGGGCGGAACAAAATTTGTCTGTGCAGTTGGTGATGAGAATTTTCAAGTTGTTGAAAAAACACAATTTCCAACGACAACACCTTATGAAACGATTGAAAAAACAGTTGAATTTTTCAAACGCTACGAAGACCGTTTAGCTGGTATTGCAATTGGTTCATTTGGACCGATTGATATTGACCAAAATTCACAAACTTACGGCTATGTGACAACGACACCTAAAGAACACTGGGCAAATGTGGACTTGCTTGGTTTAATCCAAAAAGAATTTAATATCCCATTTTATTTCACAACAGATGTTAACTCATCTGCCTATGGTGAGGCCCTTGTGCGTAAGAACGTGAAATCATTAGTCTATTACACTATTGGAACGGGTATTGGTGCAGGTGCTATTCAAAATGGTGAGTTTATCGGTGGTCTTGGTCACACAGAAGCAGGACATACCTATGTTGCCCGTCACCCACGCGATGTTTCCAATGAATTTAATGGTGTCTGTCCTTTCCATAATGGCTGTTTAGAAGGTTTAGCTGCTGGTCCGTCACTTGAAGCGCGCACAGGTATCCGTGGAGAATTGATTGAGCAAAATTCAGACGTTTGGGATGTACAAGCTTATTATATTGCTCAAGCTGCGGTGCAAGCAACCTTGTTGTACCGTCCTCAGGTAATTGTCTTTGGTGGTGGTGTAATGGCGCAAGAACACATGCTTCGCCGAGTTCGTGATAAATTCACAGCGCTATTAAATGGCTATCTACCAGTGCCAGATGTGACAGAATATATCGTGACACCAGCTGTTCCTGAAAATGGTTCAGCAACGCTTGGAAACTTTGCTTTGGCTAAACAAGTATCAGAACGCTAATCGCATATTGAAGGCTAAATGTGATTTTTAGAGCTTTTTGCTTGCAATACAATAAATAGTCTGATATACTATTATAAAATATACAAGAAAGGGGCGAGTGATAACTACGCCCTTTGTCTATGTTTAAAAATTGGAGGTGATTCTCATCGCAAATATCGTTGAATTGGTAACAGAAGTGGTAGCGCCAGCTATTCTTCCTCCATTTGAATTAGTTGATATTGAATACGAAAAAATGGGAAGCGACTATGTCTTATCGGTTTTAGTTGATAAGCCAGAGGGGATTACAGTTGAAGATACAGCAGTGCTGACAGAGATTATCAGTCCGCTGTTAGACAACATTCAACCGGATCCCTTTCCTGCACAATATATGTTGGAAGTCTCAAGCCCAGGTTTGGAGCGACCACTGAAAACTAAGGAAGCCTTGAGTGCTGCTATTGGGAAATATGTCAATGTGTCTCTTTATCAGGCTATTGATAAAATCAAGATTTTCCAAGGTGATTTAGTAAATTTTGATGGCGAGACATTAACTATTGACTATTTGGATAAGACACGTCGGAAAATAGTCGAAATTCCATATAGTAGCGTAGCGAAAGCTAGGCTTGCTGTGAAGTTGTAGTCTATTGTCAACGACAGTTGGTAACACCAAACAGTTACCACAGTAAAGATAAAGAGTTGGAATATTTCCAGCCTCTATTGCCCTAACATGTTTTGAAAAGAATTGAACATACCCTACGAGCGGTGTGAAATAGTTTGTAGAGTATGTTATTACTTTTTCAGATTAAGTCGTTATTATTGAAAGGAATTGCACACGCCCAAGTGGCTGTGTCTTCCTAGTTTAAGAAAGGAATTGAATATGGGCTACGGACGTTGTCAAAAAGATAAACGTTACCTAGACGCAAGCGTCGTCGATTGGTTTTCTGTTTTTCCGTATTCACCTTTATCTATTACTATACTTGAAAGGAATTGAACACGGGCTAAAATCCTAGTGAAAAAGATAAACGTGACCTAGATGCGAGCATTTTCGGTCAGTTTCCTATTTTCATACGGATTTCTTAACGCCCATTGTATCTTAATTTATGAGCAAAGAAATGCTAGCAGCCTTCCAGATTTTGGAAGAAGAAAAACACATTAAAAAAGAAGATATCATTGACGCTGTTACTGAGTCGCTAAAATCAGCATACAAACGCCGCTACGGTCAGTCTGAAAGCTGTGTGGTTGACTTTAATGAAAAAACAGGTGATTTCCAAGTCTTCACTGTTCGTGAAGTTGTGGATGAAGTTTTTGATTCACGCCTTGAAATCAGTTTGAAAGATGCTCTTCTTATCAGCTCTGCTTACGAGCTTGGAGACAAGATTCGTTTTGAAGAATCAGTCAAAGAGTTTGGTCGTGTTGCAGCTCAGTCTGCTAAACAAACCATCATGGAAAAAATGCGTAAACAGACTCGTGAAATTATGTATAACGAATACATGCAACATCAAGGTGAAATCATGACTGGTACGGTTGAGCGTTTTGACCAACGTTTCATTTATGTGAACCTTGGTAGCTTAGAAGCTCAGCTTTCTCACCAAGACCAAATTCCTGGTGAAACATGGAAATCTCATGACATGATTGATGTTTACGTCTATAAAGTTGAAAATAACCCTAAAGGTGTTAATGTTTTCGTTAGTCGTAGTCATCCAGAGTTTATCAAACGTATTATGGAACGTGAAATTCCCGAGGTGTTTGATGGCACTGTTGAAATCATGAGTGTGTCTCGTGAAGCTGGTGACCGTACGAAGGTTGCTGTGCGTAGCCACAATCCAAACGTTGATGCTATTGGTACCATCGTTGGTCGTGGCGGTGCGAATATCAAAAAAGTTATCAGCCATTTCCACCCAATGCGTGTCGATGCTAAAACAGGTCTATCTGTACCGGTTGAAGAAAATATTGATGTGATTGAGTGGCAAGAAGACCCAGCAGACTTTATCTATAATGCGATTGCCCCTGCTGAGGTTGATTACGTTATCTTTGATCCAGAGGATGCCAAGCGTGCAACTGTGGTCGTGCCAGATAGTAAACTTTCTCTTGCAATTGGACGCCGTGGTCAAAACGTGCGCCTTGCTGCACATCTAACAGGTTTCCGCATTGACATCAAGTCTGCTTCTGAGTATGAAGAAATTATGGCTAAGTGGGAAGAGGAAGCTGGTGCTACTGAGGCAGTAGAAACTGTTGAAGAAAACGTAGCAGATACAATTGTTTCAGAAGAAGTTGACACAACAGAAGAGGCATAATTCAGTCAGAAAGGAAGAAATCCGTCAAAAGTGAGCAATCGGTTAGAATCACAGACGGACTTGGTATCTTAAGATGGCTAAAACACGTAAAATCCCATTGCGCAAGTCAGTTGTTTCAGGTGAAATTATTGATAAGCGTGATCTTCTCCGCATTGTCAAGACCAAAGAGGGTGATGTTTTTATCGACCCGACAGGTAAGGCAAATGGTCGTGGAGCCTACATTAAACTGGACAATGAAGAAGCAGCGCAAGCTAAGAAAAAAATGGTTTTCAATCGCTCTTTTTCAATGGATGTTCCAGAAAGTTTCTACGATGAACTCATCGCTTACGTTGACCACAAGGTTAAACGTCGTGAGTTAGGATTAGAATAGCAGAGCAAGTAATCGGGAAACGTATGACTAACAAAGAAAAATTGTCAAATTTGCTGGGACTTGCCCAACGTGCAGGGAAGATTATTTCAGGTGAGGAATTAGTGATAAAAGCTATTCAGCACCAAGAAGCCAAATTAGTCTTTCTTGCCAATGATGCGGCAGCCAATTTGACCAAAAAAATCACAGATAAAAGTACATTTTACAAAATAGAAGTCTCCACAGCGTTTGACGCGCTGGAATTAAGTATGGCCCTAGGCAAACCTCGCAAGGTTGTCTGTGTGGTTGACGCTGGATTTACAAAGAAAATGAGGACTCTTATGGACTAAAGAATAGGAGGACAAGATTTGTCTAAGAAACGTTTAAATGAAATCGCCAAAGAAATTGGTAAAACGAGTAAGGAAGTGGTCGCAAAGGCTCTTGAACTTGGGTTAGATGTCAAAACCCATGCCTCAAGTGTTGATGAAGCAGGAGCTAAGCGTATTACAGAGGCTTTTGGAAATAGCGGAGCTGCTAAACCTCAACCTCAAAAAGTTGAGAAAATAGCGGAAGTAAAACCTGAAAAAGCAGAACCAGCAAAAGCTGAGGATGTGAAGTCTACTCCTAAAGCAACCCCTGTTCGTCCCCAGATTAGGAATTTCAAGGCTGAGCGTGAAGCAAAAGCCAAAGAACAGGCAGAGCGCCGTCAAAATGGTGGTAATCGCGATAAACATCAGAATGATCGTCGTGACAACCGAAATGACAACCGCAAGCCAAACCATAATCAAGGCGGAACAAACCAAAACGGCAATCGCCAAAATGATCGCCGCAATGACAACCAAAACCGTCATCGCAATGAAAATCAGCCTAACACGCGTAATGATCGTCGCGATAACCGCAATGGTAATCGTCAGCAAAATCGCCCTGCTCAAACTGCACCACGTATTGATTTTAAAGCACGTGCAGCAGCCTTGAAAGCTGAACAAAACGCAGAGTATTCACGTGAAAGTGAAGCGCGTTTCCGTGAGCAGGAAGAAGCAAAACGTAAGGCAGAAGCTGCTAAGAAAGCAAAAGAAGTGGTGCCATCTGCTCCTAAAGTAGCGCCAGCAGTTTCTACGGAAAAAACAACTGTCGATGCTCGTCGTAAAAAAGCCCGTCTAGAGAAATCAAGAGACTTCTCTAATGAAAATGAAGACGGACCAAAACAAGCAAAAAATAAGAAAAACTGGAACCAAAACCAAGTGAGAAATCAGCGTAATAGCAACTGGAATAACAATAAGAAAAACAAACGTAGAGGCAATCAAGCACCAGCTCCTGTAACAGAGCGTAAATTCCATGAATTGCCAAAAGAATTTGAATATACTGAAGGCATGACTGTCGCAGAAATTGCAAAACGTATCAAACGTGAGCCTGCAGAAATCGTTAAGAAACTCTTTATGATGGGTGTTATGGCGACTCAAAACCAATCCCTTGATGGAGATACTATCGAACTCCTTATGGTGGATTATGGTATCGAAGCTAAGGCTAAGGTTGAAGTGGACAATGCCGACATCGAACGTTTCTTCGCAGAAGATGGTTACCTAAACCCAGAAGAAATGATTGAGCGTGCACCAGTCGTAACGATTATGGGTCACGTTGACCACGGTAAAACAACCCTCCTTGATACCCTTCGTAACTCACGTGTCGCAACAGGTGAAGCAGGTGGTATCACTCAGCATATTGGTGCCTACCAAATCGAAGCCAACGGAAAGAAAATCACCTTCCTTGATACACCAGGTCACGCGGCCTTTACATCAATGCGTGCGCGTGGTGCCTCAGTAACGGATATTACCATCCTTATTGTAGCGGCAGACGATGGTGTTATGCCTCAGACTATCGAAGCGATTAACCACTCTAAAGCTGCTGGTGTTCCAATCATCGTTGCCATCAACAAGATTGATAAACCAGGTGCAAACCCTGAGCGTGTTATTGGTGAATTGGCAGAGCACGGTATCATGTCTACAGCATGGGGCGGGGATTCAGAATTTGTTGAAATCTCAGCGAAATTCGGTCAAAACATTGATGAATTGCTAGAAACAGTTCTTCTTGTGGCAGAACTTCAGGAGCTCAAAGCGGACCCAACAGTTCGTGCCATTGGTACTGTTATCGAGGCTCGTCTTGATAAAGGAAAAGGTGCAGTAGCAACTCTCCTTGTTCAACAAGGTACCTTGAATGTTCAAGACCCAATCGTTGTGGGTAATACTTTCGGACGTGTCCGTGCCATGACCAATGACCTTGGTCGTCGTGTGAAAACAGCTGAGCCATCAATGCCAGTCTCAATTACTGGTTTGAACGAAGCGCCTATGGCTGGTGATCACTTTGCGGTTTACGAAGATGAAAAAGCTGCGCGTGCAGCTGGAGAAGAACGTGCGAAACGTGCCCTTCTCAAACAACGTCAAGCCACACAACGTGTTAGCCTTGAAAACCTCTTTGATACCCTTAAAGCTGGTGAAGTTAAGACTGTTAATGTCATTATCAAAGCGGACGTACAAGGTTCTGTAGAGGCGCTTGCCGCATCACTTCTTAAGATTGATGTTGAAGGTGTTAAAGTTAACGTGGTTCACTCAGCGGTAGGTGCTATCAGTGAGTCAGATGTGACCCTTGCAGAAGCTTCAAATGCCGTTGTTATCGGATTTAACGTTCGCCCTACACCACAAGCGCGTGCTCAAGCTGACGCCGATGATGTTGAAATTCGTCTACACAGTATCATCTATAAAGTTATCGAAGAAATCGAAGACGCGATGAAAGGAATGCTTGACCCAGAATTTGAAGAAAAAATTATTGGTGAAGCTCTTATCCGTGAAACCTTCAAAGTGTCTAAAGTTGGCACTATCGGTGGATTCATGGTTATCTCAGGTAAAATTACGCGCGACTCAAATGTCCGTGTTATCCGTGACCGTGTGGTTATCTATGACGGTAAACTTGCTAGCTTGAAACACTATAAAGATGATGTCAAAGAAGTTGGTAACGGCCGTGAAGGTGGTCTTATGATTGAAAACTATAATGACCTTCAAGTGGATGATACTATCGAAGCTTACATCATGGAAGAGATTAAGCGTAAATAGAGAGGAGCATAGATAGTTTAGTTGGAAAGCTAGGCTTTAGACCTACCTTTCCACAATATCTCATCTAAGCTAATTCACTAAAGACAAAAGCTAGGTTTATAGCCTAGTTTTTTCAAAATAATATAGTCATTTGAATTAACTTTAATACATCATTACTTTCGACTTGCCGTACTCAAGTACTGTCTGCTTCTCAGTTCCTTGTCTTAAAGCTAATTCATTCGACTATACTTATCAGAAAGGAAAATCAAATGGCAAATCACCGTATTGACCGTGTTGGTATGGAAATCAAGCGTGAAGTCAATGAAATCTTGCGTCTCAAGGTTCGTGACCCTCGTGTTCAAGATGTTACCATCACAGATGTCCAAATGCTTGGTGACTTATCAGCAGCAAAGGTGTACTACACCATTCATTCAACACTTGCTTCTGATAATCAAAAAGCGCAGACTGGTCTTGAAAAAGCCACAGGCACAATCAAGCGTGAACTTGGTAAAAACTTGACCATGTATAAAATTCCTGACCTCATTTTTGAAAAAGATAATTCAATTGAGTATGGAAATAAGATTGACCAGATGCTTCGTGCACTAGAAAATCGTGATTAATGTGAACAACCGCCTAGAAAGGTGGTTGTTTTTTCGAATAATCAGATAGGAGGTGCTTATGCTAATTGCACAAAATGGTCAAGGAGATTTGGTGAATTTATTAGAGGATGTTCCACAACGACAAGAATTTTTCTGCCCAGCTTGTCACCAATCTGTTCGGTTGAAAAATGGTAAAGTGATGCGACCGCACTTTGCCCATATTAACCTAAAGTCCTGTGCATTTTTTCAAGAAAACGAATCAGATGAACATTTGACCTTGAAGGCTGAGCTTTTTGCCAATTTATCAAAACATGCAGTTGTTCAAGTTGAAAAAATTTTACCTGATTTAGGGCAGATTGCGGATCTTTTTGTCGGAGAAAAGCTGGCGCTTGAAGTGCAGTGTTCTCGTTTATCAGAAGCACGATTACGTGAACGCACAAACAATTACCATCAAGCGGGCTATCAGGTCTTATGGCTATTGGGAGAAAAATTGTGGTTAGGCAAGAAAATGTCTCGCTTGCAAAAACAGTTTCTGTATTTCAGTCAAAATATGGGCTTTCATTATTGGGAATTGGACCTAAAAAAACGTTGCATCAGATTGAAGTATTTGATATATGAGGACTTAGAAGGTCATTTATCTTATTTAGAGAAATCCTGTTCCTTTGAACAAGATATTTTAGATTTTTTACGTTTGCCCTATAAGCGACAATGTTTATCTTACTATGAAAAACGGCAAAATCAACAAATTTTATCAGTGATTCAACGAGGGTTGATGGCACGAAATCCCAGATGGCTATCCCGTCAAGCGGAGATTTATGCTTGTGGTGGCAATTTGCTTGCGCAGTCAATTGATGATTTTTTTCCTCAAATTAGGCCGATTGAATCTAAAGAAGGATTTTGCCAGATAAGGAGCGATTTATCTCAATTTAGCTCCGCCTTTTTCCAGTATTATCAAAAACAGAAGGATAGGGAATGTCAAATCTTATATCCGCCTGTGTTTTATGATAACGCTTGCAAAAACAAGATAAAGTGATACAATAAAAGAAAAAGGAGACAAGCTATGAAATCATTTGAAGCATTTAAAGAAACCTTGTCTGTCGAAAGTCTCAAGGCTATTTATGAGGAAAGTAAACTTGAAGTGGCGCCTGAGGAATTTGAGGGTACAGAAGCCTTTTCAGTTGCTTTGGCTACACAAATGGCTGTCAACTTGCTGGAACATTACCACGATTGGCTTAAGGTTGAAAAATAGCAGAGCAAAATCTAAGAGGTGTCGAGTAGTCGGCACTTTTTTGTTGTGATTTGTGGTAAAATAGGAAACATGAAAAAACGTTATAGAACTGTCAATGACTATTATAGAGAATTATTTGGTGAAAAAATCTTTAAACTCCCCATTGATGCAGGATTTGACTGTCCTAATCGTGATGGGACGGTATCTCATGGTGGCTGTACCTTTTGTACGGTTTCAGGATCTGGTGATGCCATTGTGGCACCCGATGCGCCAATCCGTGAGCAATTTTACCATGAGATTGATTTTATGCACCGCAAGTGGCCAGATGTGAAAAAGTATTTGGTTTATTTCCAAAATTATACCAATACGCACGACAAGGTAGAGGTGATTCGTGAACGCTACGAGCAGGCGATCAATGAGCCAGGTGTCGTTGGGGTCAATATCGGTACTCGACCAGACTGTTTACCAGACGAAACGATTGCCTATCTAGCAGAATTGTCTGAACGTATGCATGTGACGGTGGAGTTGGGTTTACAGACGACCTATGAAGCTACATCAGAGTTGATTAACCGAGCGCATAGCTACGAGCTTTATGTGGAGACGGTCAAACGCATTCGCCAGCAAGCGCCAAAAATTGAAATCGTCTCTCACTTGATTAACGGACTTCCAGGGGAAACCCATGAGATGATGGTGGAAAATGTGCGCCGCTGTGTAACAGATAACGATATTCATGGTATCAAACTCCATCTTTTGCACCTCATGACCAATACCCGCATGCAACGGGATTACCATGAAGGGCGCCTGCAGCTTCTCAGTCAGGAAGAGTACGTCAATATCATCTGTGATCAACTAGAAATCATTCCGAAAGACATGGTTATTCATCGTATCACAGGCGATGCCCCACGCGACATGCTCATCGGCCCCATGTGGAGCCTCAATAAATGGGAAGTCCTCAATGCCATTGATAAAGAAATGGAAAGACGAGGAAGCTGGCAGGGTTCAAAATGTCCAGTGGACATTTTGAGGTAGGAAATAAAAAACTACGGTAGCAGTTTCACCTTGTAATGATATTAATCAGAAATATATGAAGAAAAGAATCATAACGTTAGAAGAATTACGATTTCCAAAAGCTTTTGATTATTTGATGGAAAATAGTGTTATCTACGATAGTAGCAGTTCATCAGCTGCTCGTGTTTATTTTATTGACAAGGACCAAGGTTATTTCCTGAAAAGGGCAGTTAAGGGAAGTTTAGAGAAAGAAGTGGCTCTAACACGCTACTTCGCTTCGCAGGGGCTTGCTCAAAATGTTTTAGATTATGTGTCTGATGACCAAGATTGGCTGCTGACTGCTAAGGTTGTTGGAGACGATGCGAGTTCTAAAAAATTTTTGGAAAACCCAAAGAGGCTTTGTCAAATACTGGCAGAAACCATGAAACAATTGCATGCATTGGAAGTTGATGAGAACTTGGTTGGAAATCGGACACAAGAGTATTTGAAAGCTGTAGAAGTTGGTTATCAAGTAGGGAATTTTGATCCTCATTATTTGTTTTCACATCAAAAGCAAATTGATAGGAGCGGTGCATATAAAAAGGTTTTGGAGTACTCTCCCTATTTAGAAACGGATACGCTGATTCACGGAGACTTTTGCTTGCCTAATATCATCTTAAACAATTGGCAGTTCCAGGCTATGATTGATTGGGACAGTGCTGGTTTGGGTGACAAGCATATTGATTTATTTTGGGCAGTGTGGTCATTAGCTTTTAATTTACAAACCAATCGCTATCGGGACTATTTTTTAGATTCTTACGGTCGGGAAAATATCAATTTAGAACTACTAGAGGCGATTGCCTATTTTGAAGTGTTTGGGTAAGGAGAATTTATGAACATCACAGCAATTCCAGCTTTAGCTGATAATTACATTTGGGTATGGTCACAAGGTGACGAAGCCATTATCGTTGATCCAGGAGAGGCTCAGCCTGTTCTAGATTATTTGGAGGAAAATCAGCTGACAGCGGGTGCTATTTTAATCACGCATGTGCATTCGGACCATGTGGATGGTATTGGTGAGATTGTGGCCAAATACCCTGATGTTAAAACCTACGGACCCAAAGAAGTTAGCCATTTGGTGGACACTGTCCTGAAAGATGGTGACGGTATTGCGCTCTATGGGTCGCAAATTGATGTCTTTTTAACGGCTGGTCATTCGGAGGAACACATTTCTTACCTTGTTGATAAGGAACATCTTTTGTGTGGCGATGCGCTTTTCTCAGCAGGGTGTGGAAGAGTTTTTACAGGGGATTATAATGCTCAGTATCAATCCATGACCTTCTTCAGAAATTTGGCAGATGAGGTGAAAGTCTATGCTGGTCATGAGTACACTTTGACGAATTTGCGATTTAGCCTATCACAAAATTCAGACGAGTTTACTGAAGATTACTATGAGCAAATGAAGCTCAAAGTGGGCAAAGGTATCCCAAGTTTGCCATCCACTATAGGGGTCGAAAAACAAGTCAATCGCCTTCTTATGGCAGCAGACGTCGCTGAGTTCACAAGACTGAGACATTTAAGGGACAATTTTTAATATAGAATAGTTAAGGAAACCAATGATGATAAAACGCCCCATTCACCTCTCGCATGATTTTTTAGCAGAGGTGCTAGATAAAGATAGCATTGCAGTAGATGCCACCATGGGAAATGGCAATGACACAGCATTTCTTGCTGGTTTAGCTAAGAAAGTCTATGCTTTTGATATTCAGGAACAAGCGGTGCAGAAAACGACTGAGCGCTTGGCGCAGCTTGGACTAGATAATGCAGAATTGATTTTAGATGGACACCAGCATATAGACACCTATGTATCCGAACCTATCCGCGCTGCCATTTTCAATCTCGGTTATCTACCAAGTGCAGACAAATCAGTCATTACCAAACCTGATACGACCTTGTTAGCCATCGAAAAAATCCTAGCACAACTTGAAGTCGGTGGGCGCGTGGCGATTATGATTTATTATGGTCATGAAGGTGGCGATATGGAAAAAGATGCGGTGCTAGATTATGTGCAGACACTAGACCAGACAGCATTTACTGCTATGCTGTATCAGCCACTAAATCAAATCAATACCCCACCGTTTTTGGTGATGATTGAGAAGTTGAAAGGAGAATAACGGTTATGATTAAAGCAACTAAAGATGATTTTTATAAACACCTTAGTGCGGTTTACAATTTACCTAAAGGACAAATTTCAGAGGAACTTAAGCAGATGATTTTAGAGTTTGCCAAAGGGTTAGAAAAGGAAGAGAATCTCTATCTTTTAGCCAGTCGTGTGAATCGCTATACCGTTCCTGAGTTGCTTTCCTTTGGTTCACGAGCTCCTAAGGAATTGGTTAATCTGTCAACTTATCTACTGGAATTAGAAAAAACCTATCGTCTGTTTGCGATAGGTCTAGAAGATTTATAAATGTGCTAATCCTAACCTTTTTGAGGATGGATATATACTCGGCTATCATCAATAGGAATAACACGGACAGGATTTTGATAAAAATCGGATAAGATATCTTCGGTGAGGATATCTTTTTTTGAACCTTTGGCAATAATCTGTCCTTGACGTAAAAGAAGGACATGGCTGATATCATGAGTAATTTCCTCCGCGTGATGAGTCACGTAGATAATCGTTGGGGCATGAGGCAGGTGACGAATATTGCCAATCTGCGCTAGTAACTGTTCACGAGCAAAGAGATCTAAACCGCTTGTCGCTTCATCTAGGATGATAATGTCAGGGTTTTCCATTAGACTGCGTGCAATGAGTAACAATTGTTTCTCACCTTGAGACAGACTGGCGTAGATACGGCCCAATAAGTGCTCACCGCCGAGCGAAATCAACATATCTCTCGCCTCTGCAAGGTCGCTATCCTCATAGGCTTTGTAAAGGATAGAAGATTTGTACTTACCTGTCAAGACAATTTTTTCGGCCATCATGTGTTTCGGAAGGCGCTCAGAAATGAAAGAACCAACAATGCCAATTTTAGTCCGAATAGCAGTCATATCTTCTTTACCAAATTGTTTTCCAAGAACACTGATTTGCCCCTGACTAGCCCAGTGCTCAGCCATAAGTAGTTTGAGTAAAGTTGTTTTACCAGAACCATTTAATCCTAAAATAGCCCATGTTTGTCCGCTTTCAACTTGCCAGTCTATATTTTTTAAAATAGTTTTTCCTTGTTGTCTAAAGCTGACATTGTCAAATGAAATAATTGCCATAAAACACCCCTATTAAATCTCAGATAGATTGATTCTCATTGTATCATAATCCAGAAAAAAGGTTGGGAAATAAGGCAAATATAAAATACAGGAATTTTATCGCTAGTTTTTTTAATTTGCTAAAAGTCTCACATTATGATAAAATAGGCAAGTAAAATAAAAACCTATAAGGAGAGTAATAACATGTCAATTATTACTGATGTTTACGCTCGCGAAGTCCTAGACTCACGCGGTAACCCTACACTTGAAGTTGAAGTTTACACTGAATCAGGTGCTTTCGGACGCGGTATGGTTCCTTCAGGAGCTTCTACTGGTGAGCACGAAGCAGTTGAACTTCGCGATGGTGACAAATCACGTTACCTTGGTCTTGGTACACAAAAAGCAGTTGACAACGTAAACAACGTTATCGCTGAAGCAATCATCGGTTTCGATGTTCGCGACCAACAAGGTATTGACCGTGCAATGATCGCTCTTGATGGTACTCCAAACAAAGGTAAACTTGGTGCCAACGCTATCCTTGGTGTGTCTATCGCTGTAGCTCGTGCTGCTGCTGACTACCTTGAAGTGCCACTTTACACTTACCTTGGTGGATTCAACACTAAAGTTCTTCCAACTCCTATGATGAACATCATCAACGGTGGATCTCACTCAGATGCTCCAATCGCATTCCAAGAGTTCATGATCATGCCAGTTGGTGCACCTACTTTCAAAGAAGGTCTTCGTTGGGGTGCTGAAGTCTTCCACGCTCTTAAGAAAATCCTTAAAGAACGCGGACTTGTTACAGCTGTTGGTGACGAAGGTGGTTTCGCTCCTAAATTTGAAGGAACTGAGGACGGTGTAGAAACTATCCTTAAAGCTATCGAAGCTGCTGGTTACGAAGCTGGCGAAAACGGAATCATGATCGGATTTGACTGTGCGTCATCAGAATTCTACGACAAAGAGCGTGGTGTTTATGACTACACTAAATTCGAAGGTGAAGGCGCTGCTGTTCGTACATCTGCAGAACAAATCGACTACCTTGAAGAATTGGTTAACAAATACCCAATCATCACTATCGAAGACGGTATGGATGAAAACGACTGGGATGGTTGGAAAGCTCTTACTGAGCGCCTTGGCGGACGTGTTCAATTGGTTGGTGACGACTTCTTCGTTACAAACACTGAATACCTTGCAAAAGGTATCAAAGAAAATGCTGCTAACTCAATCCTTATCAAAGTTAACCAAATCGGTACTTTGACAGAAACTTTTGAAGCTATCGAAATGGCTAAAGAAGCTGGATACACTGCAGTAGTATCACACCGTTCAGGTGAAACTGAAGATTCAACAATCGCTGACATCGCAGTTGCAACTAACGCAGGACAAATCAAAACTGGTTCATTGTCACGTACAGACCGTATTGCTAAATATAACCAATTGCTTCGTATCGAAGATCAACTTGGTGAAGTTGCTCAATACAAAGGAATCAAATCATTCTACAACCTTAAAAAATAAAATAGTCTGTTAGACTATTTTATCCCGAGCTTGAAAATAAGCGAGTGAGGAATAGTAAAAAAGGGCTAGAAAACTTGATAAATCAACACTCTAGGGCGTCATCCTAGGGTGTTTTTTATAATTTACTACCCTTTTTACTACCCCTAACGAAAATTGGGTATAGTAAGAGGGTAACTTTTAGACTAAGCCCCCCTTGATATGATATTGTTTAATGGTTAGTGTTTTGTTATAATAAGCCTTGCCCCCTCAAACTAGAAGGGAGGTGAGTTATATATGGATGCCTTCACATCCTTTCTTGTCACCGTATCAAGCGGTATTGTTATTGTACTGTTTGAATACTGGTTAAATAACCGTGACAAGTAACCCTTAGGGGCAAAAATAAAACCCTCAACGCTGCAACGTTGGGGTTTTTTGAGTTATATAAGAACGTCCTTCACAACTTTCTTATCTGTATTATACCCCACAAGGCTTTTATTTGTCAAATAATTAAAGATTATTGATTGCTGTTTCATAATTTGAGAAATTGCTATTTAATGGAGTATGAGATGATAAAGATAAAATCTACTTATTGTGCTAGTTTAATTGATTTTAACAAACTTGCGATACAAATAATAGAGGTATCTGAAGCTGCCGAACACTATTATTTTACATAGATATCACTTAAACAGCATAGCTATATGCAGAAGTAGTAATCAAGGACGACAAAATCGCCACACTCATCACTTTCAGCCTAAGCTTAGAAACAAGAGAGCGAAGGAGACTTAGGCTTGCTAAAAAGGAATGGAACTCCGTAGGAGGTTTTGATGTTGACTTTGCCAGCTTCATTTCCCATCTTCAAAGGTCTTCCAGATCTTTGAAGAGCCCCGTATCACACAAAGATAATTGCTAAAAAAGAAAATAATTAGCACAACAGGTAAAATCTTTGACTTTTAAATAATATACCGTTATACTAGAGGATGTAAATAATTTTTTTGAGTTTAAGTATTAGTTATCTTTTGTTTTTCCTCTTAAATATTTTTGCAAATAATTTTTAAAGAGGTAACTCAAAATGGTAAATGGTACAGTAAAATGGTTCGATAAAGAAAAAGGTTTTGGTTTTATCCAACAAGAAGAGGGAGCAGATGTTTTTGCACACTTCTCACAAATTCAAACTGATGGCTTTAAATTCCTAGAAGATGGTGAAAAAGTGACGTTTGAAGTTGAGCAAGGGCAACGTGGATTGCAAGCTGTTAATATCACTAAAATTGCTAAATAATCAATAGAGAGCTTAGAAAATTCTGAGCTCTTTTATGATGAGTTTGAAGCGGGAAAAATAATATTCAGTCTTTTAGATATTTGACAATTTGATGTAGCAGTATTCTTCCTTAGAGTAAGACTGCTAGAGGCAATAGGTAGAGCCCGTAGTTGAGAACTTGTGTTTGGCTTGTACACTAGAATAAAAACAAGTACCTTCTAACGGGGATTAAAGTCAATTAGTTTTTATTTAGTATTTTTGTTAGCACTTCTCCTAATGTGGTGTGGGGCGGAAGCGACCTCCTACAGAGTTCCATTCCTTCTTGGCAAGCCTAGGTCTTGCCAACCCCTTCACACTAAAACTTATTAGTTTTAGTGTTATCACCACTGCGGAAAGTGCTAGTTGTGGCGACTTCGTCGCTCGTAATGATTGCAGAAAATATCAGCAATAAAATATTATAAAGCAACCATATATTGAAGAAGAATTCATTGTGACTGAGACATTTTATCTTAAACGAGTTTACTATTTTAAAGCTAAAACACTATATCACACTTAATGGTGGTTTACATGTTTCATTTATGTTCTAAGGAAAAGTTGTTTTTGCTGATTATTGCTATGAAAAATTATCAAAAATAGTAGAAATATGCTATAATGACAATACTATATTATTTTTTAGGAGTAGTTTTCATGGAAGACCCTAGTAGTCAGTCCTTAGTTATTCAATTTATTTTATTGATTTTTTTAACATTTCTTAATGCCTTTTTCTCAGCTTCTGAGATGGCGCTAGTCTCTCTTAATCGCTCTCGTGTTGAACAGAAAGCTGAAGAGGGGGAGGCGAAGTATATCCGTCTTGTCAAGGTTTTGGAAAATCCGAATAACTTTTTATCGACCATTCAAGTCGGGATTACCTTCATTTCGCTTTTACAAGGGGCTAGTTTGTCAGCCTCTCTTGGTCAAGTTATTGCAGGATGGTTGGGGAATTTTCAATATGCTGCACCGCTTGGTTCTGCGATATCGCTTATCTTTTTAACCTATATTTCAATCGTTCTTGGTGAACTTTATCCTAAGCGTATCGCCATGAATTTAAAGGAAAATCTGGCGGTGATTTCCGCACCGATTATCCTTTTTATCGGTAAAATTGTGAGTCCCTTTGTTTGGCTCTTGTCGGCATCGACCAATCTTTTAAGTCGTATTACTCCGATGGATTTTGATGATGCGGATGAGCAGATGACCCGTGATGAGATTGAGTACATATTGACTAAAAGTGAGGCAAGTTTGGATGCTGATGAAATTGAAATGCTTCAAGGGGTCTTCTCGTTAGATGAAATGTTGGCAAGAGAGGTGATGGTACCTCGTACGGATGCCTTCATGGTTGATATTAATGCGGACACTCAAGAAAGCATTCAAGAAATTCTCAAGCAAAACTTTTCACGCGTCCCTGTCTACGATGGTGATAAGGACAAGGTAATTGGTCTAATTCACACTAAAAATCTTCTCAATGCTGCGTTTAATCAAGGATTTGAAAACTTGAATTTTCGTCGCATCATGCAGGAGCCTCTCTTTGTCCCTGAAACGATTTTCATTGATGATCTTTTGACGGCTTTTAGAAATAGCCAGAGGCAGTTAGCTATTTTATTAGATGAATATGGTGGAGTGGCTGGCTTGGTGACTTTAGAAGATCTGTTAGAAGAAATTGTGGGTGAGATTGATGATGAGAGTGATAAATCTGAAGTTTTCGTCCGTGAAATTGCTGAAAATACCTACATTGTTCAAGGAAACATGACACTCAATGAGTTTAATGAATATTTTGAAACAGAACTTGAGAGTGATAGTGTGGATACTATTGCTGGCTTCTACCTAACTGGTGTTGGAACTATTCCAAGTCAAGAGAGCAAAGAAATCTACGAATTAGATAACGGCAATAGGCATTTAATATTGGTTAACGATAAGGTTAAAGACGGCCGTGTTACCAAGTTGAAACTGATTTTAACCGAAATTGAAGTTTTGGAAGAAGACAGTCAGAAATAAGTTTAACAACAATTTATATTATAAAAAGACCTATGGTCACTGTTTCTTTGAACATTGACCACAGGCCTTTTATTATTAGCTTGTTAAGTTTATTACTCAAGATTGAGTTTGTATTTGACAATAGCGTGTGTCACAAAGTATGTACTAATCATTAGTGCAATCGTGAAAACCAGTTGAGCTAAAATCAAGCTGGTACCAGCGAACGTAAATGAGAGAAGAAGAGAAATGAGTGTATGAATTAGCATAATAACACCATAACTAACAAATCCCATTAAAGTACGATGGCTATTAAAGAGTTGCCCGATAGAGATAGCAAGATAGATTAATAAAACAGCCGCAATGGTAGATAGGAAAGCATCCAGATTCCAAAGAGCAACCCAGAGAGGGGAGTAATATGGAAGAATTTGAGACATGATTTCCTTGAATCCTTCTATAATATTATTCCATCCAATATTTGGGATGACGAATGCTAAAATAATAATAGCAAAGATGAGATAAGAGAAGACAAATAAGAGTGTTGCGACTAGTAATTTGCTTAAAATAATGGCATGGGTAGAGACAGGAAGTGTCATGGTGAGATAACCCTGTCTGCTAAAAATGCTGGCGTGGAAGCGACGAATGATAATCACATAAGACGCTATCGTGATTGCAATCACTAAACCAAATAAAGTAGCTAATAAGAGAAGAAACATGACCTCATCTCTTAAATAGCTTCCAAATTGATAACCAACGCTATAGTTAGTAGAAGCATTGGTGATAGTGGTAATAAAATTTTTCAAGTAATTGCCTGCAGCAATAGCAACTAAAGAGGTGATGAATAGTAACCCGAGGTACCATTTGCTGATTGATCTGATTTCATATTTTAATAGTTTTCCAAACATAGTGACCCCCTAAGCTCTAAAGTGTTCTCTAAAGAGAGCATCGATGGACTGACCGTGTTCAAAGCGGAGATCGTCCGTATTTCCTTGTAAGGTGATTTGACCATTATGTAGAAAGACCACTTCATCAAGGATTTGTTCCACATCTGCGATAAGGTGTGTTGAGATAATCACAGAAGCTTCTTCAGAGTAGTTATTGATAATGGTACGCAAGATGTAATCTCTAGCAGCAGGGTCAACACCTGCGATTGGCTCATCAAGGACATAAAGTTTTGCTCGACGGCTCATGACAAGGATGAGTTGAACCTTTTCTTTGTTTCCTTTAGAGAGTGTCTTAATGCGTTTATTAGGATCAATCCCTAAATCGCTCAACAGTTTTTCAGCACGCTCGCGGTCAAAATCAGCATAAAAATCTTGGAAGAGATTAAGTGTTGCTTTGGTAGTCATATTTTCATCAAGATAAGTCGTATCAGGAAGATAGGAGATGATCTTTTTAGTTTCAATTGAAGGATGGTATCCGTCAATCACGACTTCACCGCTATCCGGTTGCAGTAGGCCATTAATGAGTTTGATGAGAGTGGTTTTCCCACTACCGTTTGGCCCGAGAAGTCCAATGATTTTTCCTGCTGGTAGGCTAAAGGTCACATCGTCTAAAGCAACCTGATAACCATATGTTTTTGTAACATGGTGTAGTTTTAATAAATCACTCATATGCATTCTCCTTCAAAAAACGCGTTAATTCAGGGACAATATCTTCTGTTGAAAAACCGATTTTTTGCATGTTATTGACAAAGTTTTTCAATTCTAATTGAGCAACTTCTAACCGTTTTTCAGCAATGAGATCGGTATCTTCGGTGACGAAGCGTCCAGAAGTGCGTTGCGAATAGACCATACCTTCACGTTCTAATTCTGTAAAAGCGCGTTGCATAGTATTAGGATTAACCCCAGCTTCTTCAGCATATTCGCGGACAGTTGGGAGTTGGTCACCACTTTTAACCTGATTGCTGATGATTTGCATTTTGACATGCTGAGCAATTTGGGCATAGATAGGAGACTTTTCGTCGAATTTCCAAGCCATAAAGCAAGTCACAAAGAGATGGTTAAATTGTCTAGGGATTGTGTGATAAGAAGTGTATACTTCAAAATCTCAAGTCTTAAGACAATGATAGTCTCTTTCCTTTCTATTAGATTTTTATAAAATAATTGGGTTAGTGAAACTATTTTTGTACTATATCTATAATACGTATTAGGAGTGCATTTGTCAAATATAATATCGCTATTGTACTAGTTATTTGAACGGCTATTATCAGTTGTGGGGAAATGACTGCTATTGTGGCGTCTTGCTCCAAAACGGGTGAGCTATTACTTTATGAGGGGCTTGCTTTGTAGTATAATGAAGTAAAAACAAAGAGGAGGTTGGCATGTTTGTCCCTTTAGATACGAAAACCGTTTATAGTTTTTTAGATAGTTTGGTTGACTTGCCAACTTACATTCGTAAAGCCAAGGAACTGGGCTATACGCACATCGGCGTCATGGATAAAGATAGCCTTTATGGTGCCTATTCTTTTATACAGGAGGCAACAAGAGCGGGCCTCACTCCCGTTTTAGGATTAGACTTGTCCGTGGTCATAGCAGAGCAGAAAATTTCTCTCAAGCTCATTGCTAAAAATACTGCGGGCTATCATAGTCTTTTGAAAATATCCAGTCAGCGGATGATGGGGGAAACGGACTGGACTGTTTTTTCAGAGCTATTGCAGGGAGTTACGGTTATCCTACCAGTGGCATTTTTGGATGTTGGTGCCTCTTTAAATTGTGACTATATGATTGGTGTGGACGCGGATAGTCCTCAAGTGACTTATGAAAAACCACTTATCCCTCTTCATACCGTTCGCTATTTTTCAAATGAAGACCGTGAAACCTTACAAGTTTTACACGCGATTAGGGAAAATGTTGCCCTAAAAGATGTGGAACCGCCAGCTGCCAATCAATGCTTATACGCTCCAGAGACCATGGAACAGATTTTTGCGGAACGCTTTCCAACGGCATTGGAGAATTTATCAGAATTAGTCAAGGATATTTCCTATGAGTTTGATAGAAATCTCAAATTGCCACGGTTTAATCGTGAACGAGCAGCAGTAGAAGAACTACGTGAGCGTGCGGAAGCTGGTCTAGTGGCGAAAGGTTTGATCAGTTCGATTTACCAAGAACGTCTAGACCAAGAGCTTTCCATTATTCATAAAATGGGCTTTGACGACTATTTTTTGATTGTCTGGGATCTTCTGTGGTTTGGGCGTAGTCAAGGTTATTATATGGGGATGGGGCGTGGGTCTGCAGCTGGTAGTCTTGTTGCCTTTGCTTTAGACATCACAGGGATTGATCCGGTTAAAAATAACCTTCTTTTTGAACGTTTCCTCAATGAAGAACGCTATTCTATGCCTGATATTGATATTGATTTGCCAGATATTTATCGCTCTGAATTTTTACATTACGTTCGTGACCGTTACGGTAGTCAACATTCTGCCCAGATTGTGACCTTTTCAACCTTTGGTGCTAAGCAGGCCATTCGCGATGTCTTAAAACGATTCGGTGTGCCAGAATACGAATTGTCCAATGTGACTAAAAAAATTGGTTTCAGAGATACCTTGACAAGTGTCTATGAAAAAAATATGTCTTTCAGACAATTGATCAATAGTAAGGCAGAATATGTTAAAAGCTTTGCCATTGCCAAAAAAATCGAAGGACAGCCTAGACAGACCTCTATCCATGCGGCGGGTATCGTGATGAGTGACGATGATTTGACCAATCACATTCCGCTGAAATCTGGCGAGGATATGATGATTACGCAGTATGATGCGCCATCTATTGAGGCCAATGGACTGCTTAAAATGGACTTCTTGGGGCTGAGAAATCTGACCTTTGTCCAAAAAATGCAGGAAAAAGTCTTGTCAGATTATGGTCAGGACATTGATATCAAAGCCATAGACCTTGAAGATAAAGCAACGCTAGAATTGTTTGCAGCTGGTAAGACCAAGGGGATTTTCCAATTTGAACAACCAGGAGCTATTTCGCTCTTGAAGAGGGTTAAGCCTGAAAAATTTGAGGAAGTGGTTGCCACGACCAGTTTGAACCGTCCAGGAGCTAGTGACTATATTGATAATTTTATCAAGCGAAAGTTTGGTCGTGAACAGGTAGACTTGATTGACCCGATTGTGGCTCCTATTTTAGAACCAACCTATGGTATCATGCTGTATCAAGAACAGGTCATGCAGATTGCACAGGTTTATGCAGGATTTACGCTAGGAAAATCAGACTTGTTGCGCCGTGCTATGTCTAAAAAGGATAAAAATGAGATGCAGCTAATGGAAGCTGATTTCTTAGCAGGTGCGAGAGAACTGGGTAGACCTGAACAGGTGGCGCGTGAGTTATTTGAACGAATGGCAAAATTTGCTGGCTATGGTTTTAACCGCAGTCACGCTTATGCCTACTCAGCTCTTGCTTTTCAACTGGCTTATTTCAAGGTGCATTACCCAGATATTTTCTATGATGTGATGCTGAATTATTCAAGCAGTGATTATATCACGGATGCTCTCCAAGCCGATTTTAAACTTGGAAAATTATCGCTTAACTCAGCGCCTTATCACGATAAAATTTCGGATGGGCAAATTATTTTGGGACTAAAAACAGTCAAGGGAATTCCAAGAGATTTAGCCCTTTGGATTGTTGATAATCGTCCTTATCAGAGTATTGAAAACTTTTTAGAAAAATTACCGAGCAAATATCAGAAGGTAGAAGTATTGTTGCCTTTAGTTCATATTGGTCTGTTTGATGAGTTTGAACCTAACCGTCGTAAAGTTGAAGTGAATTTGGAACACCTCTTTACCTTTGTCAACGAATTGGGTAGTCTCTTTGCGGATTCTTCCTATTCTTGGTTGATAGCTGAGGATTATTCTGTCACTGAAAAATACCGTATGGAGCAAGAGCTTTTAGGAGTCGGGATTAGCCCTCATCCGCTTGATGCTTTGCGCAGAGAGTTACAGGGAAGTTTTACACCTATTGAGCAATTAGTCGCAGACACTGAAGGGACAGTCCTCGCTCAGATTGAGACCATTCGCATTATTCGGACCAAGACAAAAGGTGAGCAGATGGCCTTTCTCACAGTCAGCGATGCCCGCCATAAGCTCGATATTACTCTCTTTCCTGAGACTTATGGAAAATGGCAGAGCGCCTTACAAGAAGGAGCAATCTTCCTTTTCAAAGGACGCATGCAAGTCCGTGACGACAGGGTACAAATGATTTTGCAGAGCCTTAATCCACCTAGTCTTGAAAAATGTTGGCTCCAGATTGCCAATCATGAACAGGATAAGCACATTTCAGAAATTTTGAGCAAATATGAAGGTGAAATACCAGTCGTTCTTCATTACGTTGACAGTAAAAAAACCTTGCAAAGTAATGCTTACCGTGTCCGAAAATCTCAAAAATTAATCGAAGAGCTCAAACCATTTGTTATGAAAACGATTTTTCGCTAAATTCCCAAACTAACTTCCACCGTCTGTTAAAGTGGAAGTTAATCTGATAAAACCTCTAACAACCAGTGGAAATCCGTGTCAGGGTAAGTTCCACTGGTTTTTATAATGGTTGATTTTATTGC
>NZ_RCVM01000013.1 GCF_003686955.1 Streptococcus hillyeri | reverse complement strand
AACAGTAATCAAGAAATTTAAAAGGTCTTCCATAACAAAATCCTCCACTTTTATTATAGCGAAGGATTTTGAATTCATCCATGAAAGTCTTTTCTGTAAGCCATATTTTCTTCATGCGTTTGTCGTGTCAGTTAGTGTCAAATGTTTACTTTTTGGTGTATAATAGTTTTGCATCTCAGAATCTTTCTAATTGTTGTTGTGGTGATTACAATTATATCTCTCTGAGATGTTTTTTGATACCCTTAGGTGGCTAACTTCATTTTAGAACTTTCCATTTTTTAACCTTGCTCTCACTTCTCTTAAAAAGTCAGAATTATCTTCGAAAATTTTCGTGTGATTTGTTCAAATGTATTAAACTGAACTCATCGTTTTAATCAATTTTTCGAGTGTTCGTTTTGATATCCCTGTCTTCTATAGATATAACTTAATACTAGCCATCTAAAGAGATTGTCCAAAATCGTTGCTATCCAGATACCCACAAATCCCTGATGTAGTACAATAACGATTAGATAGGCAAATAAGACTCTGACACACCACATTCCTATAGTTGTGGCATAGAATGGGAGTTTGGCATTTCCTACTCCTTGCCAGACTGCTGTATAGACTAAAGTCCCTGCAGTAGCCGTTGTTCCTAGAAACGACGCTAGTAATACTAACTCACTGGTTTCTGAGGCACTGCTATTTTCCGTAAAAAATGCAATAAGAGTTGGCCCAAACACTAGGACTAAACCACTTACCAACAGCATAAGGATCAAAGCTAGGACATAGGATGTCCTTATCAATTGTTTTCTATCTGCGTCAGATAATGTTCCTATCAAAATAACAACAGCTGTTGCAATCGAAACACCTGGTAGATAGTTAAACTGAGTAAGGGTTTCTCCAATTGCATTTCCAGATACTACTATCGTTCCTAAGGGGATAATAATCGAAAGAACGACAATATCTCCTGCCCTCATCATCAAGCGCTCCCCTGCCGCTGGTAGGCTTAAGCTCAGTAATTCTCTATTGATTCCCCAAGACCAAGGCTGAGCAGACCAGAGAGTTGGAAGCTGTTTAGTGATAATTATAATCCCTATAAAACGCGATAGAACCGTCGCTAGTGCAACACCAGTAATTCCAAAATCCCAAACAAATACCGATAAAGCTGATAAAAGAGCATTTAAAATATTCGTTGTCAAGCTAACATACATCGGTATTCTGGGATTTCCTTGAGAACGCAGGATAGCTCCAAGACTAGTCAGCAAACCTAAACTAATTGCCCCACCCCCAACAATAGCAAAATACCGATTCGCAGCTAAAAGAACCTCTCCCTTGACACCTAATAACGGCCAGATAAAATGACTTCCAAATATAGCTAAGATACCAAGAAAACCGCTAAGCAAAACGGTCAATATAACTGCCTGCCTTTGATAGAAAAGTAGTTTTTTAGAATCTCTTCTATTACGGGCAATCAGACTTGAGATCGCTGTTCCTAATGCGATAAAAAGGGCTTGGTAAATTGCTAGTAAATTGGTAGCTACCGATACCCCCGAGATAGCAATAAGACCAAGCTGAGCTATTAAATAACTATCAACAACTCCCATAAGGGTTTGGAGAATATTTTCCGCCATCGCTGGTAAAGCAATGGAGAGGATTTTTTTGGAATACTTGAACATTCTTCTATTATATAGAAAAAAACACTGAGAAAGCAACTCTCAGTGTTTAGGAATTCACCTCCAAACGTTGTTTGAAACGGTAAGCATCACTCTTTGTGTTCAATGATATTTGAGGATACCTATCCAAAATGCCTCTTACTTTAAATAAACCTAGCCCTCGATTTTCTCCTTTGGTCGAATAACCTTTATCAAACACCTTAGTAATGGAAATTTTTTCCTCTGCTGTGCTATTTTCAATAATGAGATGATAGGTACCGTTCTCCATAAAATAGGCCAGTATCAACTCAGGAGAGTCACTCACTTTAGCTGCTTCAATCGCATTTTCTAGGAATACCGATAACAACGTAATGTAATCTAATAAATCCATTGGTGGTTCATCAATCATCTCTTCTACTTCTACCGTTACAGCAATGCCTTCATACTGGGCTTCTCTTAATTTAGCAGAAATCACACTTTTAATAGCGGTATTAGCTATGCGTGAAAGGTTGCCAATTTCATATTTTTCTTGGTAGAAAGACTTCCCTGTATCCGCCAAGACACTGGTATAAATAGACTCAACCATTTCCATATCCTTATCCTCAATAGCACTGGATAGGCTACTTAAAATCGTCACATAGTCATGTCTAAAACTACGAATTTCTTGATACAACTGTTCAATATGCCGACTATAATCTGATAAGGAACGCAACTGGTGTT
Organism: Streptococcus hillyeri; assembly: GCF_003686955.1. Taxonomy (GTDB): domain Bacteria; phylum Bacillota; class Bacilli; order Lactobacillales; family Streptococcaceae; genus Streptococcus; species Streptococcus hillyeri. Next base: position 51,600 of record NZ_RCVM01000013.1, on the reverse strand, counting down.
CATAACGGTCACGCGATTCTTTTTCTTGGTTGATACGGATGCGATAACTCAGTGACAGCATCGCTGCGATATACATCACACAACAAATCACTGCTATCTGCTCTGCAATGTGAAAAGCCAATTGCTCTGAAATCGTTACTGATAGTGTGAGACCTGCTTCAACCATGCCTTGTATCATGCCTAGCACAAATAGGCTAATAACTGTCGAAGACCAGTAAAATACCGTCAATATATTAATCGGTACTAATAGCTTGTCTAATAAGGCTTGCGAGGTGTAACGCCTAATCAAGGCATAATCAATATTCAACCATTTCGTTAATCCTTTGAATAACGCAAAGACCAACACGTAGCTCAATAGCGCAAACCAATCCTTATAGGAATTAACTATTGCTTCTCCGAAAAGCATTTTGAAATAAACCTCTAGGCTAATCTGAAAGAGACAAATCATCGTGTAAGGAGTGGCAGCATAGAAGAATCGCCGTGTCTTTGTTTCAAAAGGGAGCTTTTGGCGAACCAAGAGCCAGCAGTAACCAAAAACAAGTAACAGGGCAAAATCGTCAAAAATATACCAGATAGGAACTAGAAAGATGCTCTGTTGCCAGGTTATTGTAATCCCACTAATTGCTTTTAGCAGGTAGTTCAAACCAATAATCTGCATGGCAATAAGTAAGAGGTGTAAAACAATGTCCATATGTCTCCTTTGCTATTAGTCACCCACCACCCTATTTATGAAAATAGCGATAAAGTTCTCTGCCAAACTCATTGCCAACTTCATAAATTTTTGGCCACCATTCTGATATAAACCACATGATAGCTAAGAAAAACAAAATCCCAACGGTATAACGTAAAAACCAAGGTAGGTGATTAAAGCTAACTTCAATTTGTTTATCAATTCTTCTTATTAATTGTAACATATCCATTTTTCCTATTCTTTGATTACTTTAATTTTTCGACGATTACTGAAGAAGGCTATCATAAATATAATCGGTGTGTACAGCACCATAACGCCCGGCACAGCGATTTTCCAATAAACCTCAAAAGTGGTTCCAGCTTCTTGTGGAATCCCTGATTGCCAGAGCCAAACAGTTGTTAAAAGGAGAACAATAACATAAAACAGGGCCATTCTCAGTGTTTTACGAAACATTTTACGACGAGCCTCTTTCAGCTGAGAAGGAACTACTGTAAGCTTGTCCCAACCTAATTTTCGGGCAGTAGTCGCTTGATAGGCTAACGGATACCCAACAGCTATCAGATATGCCCAACTGGTTAAGTCAGTATAAAATAGCATAGATAATAAGAAACCTCCGATTAAGACTGTTATCATAAAAGGATAAACTTCTGATGACAATTTCTGAATCTCTAGCTCATGGTCAGTCGTAAAATCTCCTTCAATCCCGTAGAACCATTTCAAAAAACGATAATAGATCTTTGATTGGTATTCTTTTTTCATATTATTTACCTCCTAAACTTTATGGTCCAAGTATAACAAAAACCAGTTCTTGACTGGCTACCTTTCCCTAAACGGTCTTTTTTTCACCCTGAATGGTTGATTTATACTCATCCAAAATCAAAATTAGCATTTTAGAACCTCTAATACTTTTGATGGACTACCAAACGAAGTGAGGCTAAAATGTTTCTTTCGATATAGTGGTATTCATATCGAGAGTTTACCCTCGATATGAACGGATTTTTTGAGACCTAGGCTCAAAAAATAGCAATGAAACTCCGTAGGAGGTTGCTTGCGTCCGCACTTTTAAGAAAGAAACAAAAAGTAATTTTTGATTTTTGTTAAGTATTAACAGATAACTAAAAGGCTGAGAGTATGCTTCTCAACCTTTCTTAGTACTGCTTTCTAAAATGCGCTGTTTCAGCCCCTTCATCTTGAGACGTGACACCAGACAGGTCTCCTTATCTGGAAAGACGGCTACATTGTCCTTATAGTTCAACGCTAAAATATTTTCTGGGTTGACCACATAGGAGCGATGGCTCTGATAAAGTCGTTTATCTAAGGCGATGATATCTGACAGTTTTCCATAAAATTCTAAACGCTCTGTCTTTGTCCGAAGATTGATTTTATGGGATTTTTCCGAGGTCTCAAAATAAAAAATATCACGAAAGGGTACCTGAATATGAGCGTAAGCTGTTTTGAATAGAAAAATATCCTCCTGAGGAACCCCTGTTAACTGCTCAAGAACGTATGAAACAACCTCTTCCAAACATTCGGTCAGCTCTGCATCATTTTGCCCCTTATCAATAAAATCCAAGGCTGACACCTTATAGCGATAGGTCAAGGTTAGAAATTCAGAATGAGTCGTCACAAATACAATATGTGCTAACGGATCCAAGGCTCTAATTTCTTTAGCCAAATCAAGTCCTTTGCGTAACTCATCCTTAATTTCAATATCTAGCAAAAAGAGTTGATGACTACCCTTTTCAGAAATACTGTCTAATAGCTGACTAGGTTTTTCAAAAACATTCAGATGTCTTGCCTTGATACCTCTATTCGTTAAAATTCCCGCTACAATTTTTTCCAAACGAAACTGTTGTTGTAGATTATCTTCAAGAATAAAGATATTTAACATGCTCTACACCAAGCCTAGATAGCTTTCCACAGCTTTTTGCATGTCTGCTGTCGCAACGACTGTTTTGTGACGAACGTCAGCTGTTTCAAGACCATTTACCGCTGAAGGAATAGCAACAGTAGATAGGTCATGTAATTCTTGAACCGCTGTGAAATCATCACCTGAATCTTCCCCTGTCACAGCCTCAACAGCCACACGTGGGAATTTATATGGGCTAGCCGTTGACGCAATAACAGTTGGCGTTTTATCTCCTGTTTTGGCAACATAAGCTTGATATACTGCAGATGCTACGGCTGTATGAGGATCTTCGATGTACTTACTTTCTTCATACACACGTTTAATCTCAGCAACTGTCTCTTCTTCAGTCGCATAACCTGCTGCAAAGAGGTCAAGAATAGACTGATCAACATCCAAGAGCGTGTATTCTCCTGCTGTCGTCAAACTTTCCATTAAAGCCTTAGTTTTCGCTGCGCTATTGCCCACCAAATGGAAAATGAGGCGCTCTAAGTTTGACGATACCAAAATATCCATTGACGGACTTGTTGTCACTTTAAAGTCACGTTTTTTGTCGTAAGTCCCTGTTGCAAAGAAGTCTGTTAGAACCTTGTTTTCATTTGAGGCACAGATGAGTTTCCCAACTGGGACACCGATTTCACGCGCATAGTAGGCCGCTAAGATATTCCCAAAGTTACCAGTTGGCACCGTAATGTTAATCTTATCGCCGTTAGAAATATGCCCCGCCTTAACCATTTGTGCATAAGCATAAACATAATAAACGACTTGAGGTACCAAGCGACCAACGTTCATTGAGTTAGCTGATGAAAATTGCGCCTTGTTAGCTAAGAGTTTTTCACGCAAATCAGCGTCATTAAACATGCGTTTCACATCGGTCTGAGCATCATCAAAGTTTCCATCAATGGCAACCACATGCGTATTGGCACCTGTCTGTGTGGTCATCTGCAATTCTTGGATTTTTGACACGCCGTCTTTTGGATAAAAGACAATAATATCTGTTCCAGGGACATCAGCAAAGCCTGCCATAGCAGCCTTACCAGTATCTCCAGACGTCGCTGTTAAAATAACGATTTTATTGTCAACACCTTGTTTTTTAGCTGATGTCGTCAATAAATAAGGGAGAATTGACAGAGCCATATCCTTGAAGGCAATCGTTGAGCCGTGGAAAAGTTCCAAGTTGTACTGGTTCCCTAATTTAACAATAGGAGCGATAGCTGGCGTATCAAATTTGTCATCGTAGGCTGATGTGATACAGTGGTCAAGCTCTTCTTCCGTGAAATCATCTAAGAAAGCTGACAAAACGATTTTAGCAACCTCTTGATAAGACGCCTCTTTTAGTTGTTCAAAATCAAGAGCTACCTTAGGCATATTCACAGGGGTAAACAAACCACCATCTGTTGCTAAACCTTGTAAAATAGCCTGACTAGCTGTGACAGTATTTTTTTCATCTCGAGTTGATTGGTAAACTAGGGTCATGGGATATCCTCATTTTTTGATAATCTTTTATCTATTATAGCACAATGTTCAGAAAATTTACACAACTGACCATCTTGAACAGGACAAACGCATGAAACAGTTATTTCCGAATTATAGTACAGTTTAAAGTAGATACTCTCAATGCTTTTCCTATAGCAAAACAGCTCAATAATAAAACGTATTTTTGAAAAAGCCGAAAATTGAAATACAAAAAACTTTGCTTTCTTGCTAAAAATCTTTCATGCGATTGTCGTGCATCTTGAAAATCTTATCACTTTCCATCGGTCAAATCCTGCACTCAAAACCATAAACAAAGAGGTTGGCACCCCAACCTCTTCTTTTGCATGACTCTAATACTAATTATTTACTGAAGTCAAGTACTTTACGTCCTTGAATTTTACCTTCTTCCATTTCTTGGAAAACTTGAGGAGCACTATCAACTGGCACAGTTTCAACTACTGGTACCACCAAACCTTGCGCACCAAAATCAAAAGCTTCTTCCAAATCTTTACGTGTTCCCACAAGTGATCCAACAACCTTGATACCATCAAGAACTGTTTTCACGATTGACAACTCCATGTATTCTGATGGCAATCCAACAGCAACAACCGTACCACCAGCACGGACACTATCAACAGCTTGGTTAAAGGCTACTTTAGAAACTGCTGTTACAACAACACCATGGCAACCACCCGTTTTTTCTTGAATATAAGCTGCAACATCTTCAACTTCTTTACCGTTAACGATTAAATCAGCACCTACTTCTTTTGCTAGTTCAAGTTTGTCTTGATTGATATCAACTGCTACAACACGGGCGTTGAAAACTTTTTTCGCATATTGAACAGCTAGGTTTCCAAGACCACCAGCACCATAGATAGCAATCCATTGACCTGGTGCCGCACCAGCTTCTTTGATAGCTTTGTAAGTAGTAACACCTGCACAAGTGATTGATGAAGCTTGCGCTGGATCAAGTCCTTCTGGAACTTTAACCGCATAATCAGCTGTCACAACAGCATACTCACTCATCCCACCATCAACTGAGTAACCAGCATTTTTTACAGAACGGCAAAGTGTTTCACGACCTGTCGTACAATATTCACAGTGACCACAACCTTCAAAGAACCAAGCAATTGAGACACGGTCACCAACTTGAAGAGAGGTTACCCCTTCACCAAGTTCTGTCACGATACCGATACCTTCGTGACCAAGAATGCGGCCTGGTACTTGACCAAAATCACCGTGAGCCACATGGAGGTCTGTGTGACAAACACCACAATACTCTACCTTGACTAGGGCTTCACCATGACCAACTTTTGGAAGTTCATGGTCAACAACTTCAACACCTGTGCTTGCTTGATTTACTACTACTGCTTTCATAAAAGCCTCCAAATAATATTTTTTCGATTTTGAAATCGTTTACATATAAATTGTAAGCCATTTCACAAAAAATGTCAAGGTAATTTTCAAAGTTTTTTCTGAAAATATATTTAACCAGTTATATATTTCCTTAAAAGATTTATTGGACAACGCCATATCCCCACCAAAACAAAATGATGCAGATAAAACTGGAAGTCTTAGAGGGGATTAGAACTGACCTATCTTTTATTCCATTTACCCTAGTAACATCCAAACACTATAAAAAGCGGCCTTTCAGCCGCTCATTTGCTTAACATAAAATCTTATTATTTACGACGTCCTGGACGTTCTTCGTAACCATAGTAAGCATCTTCAATGATTTCTTGCATGTGGTCAACCATTGGAAGACGTGGGTTAGCTGGTGAACATTGGTCTTCGTAGGCAAGAAGTGCAAGTTCACGAGAGTATTCTTTTAATTCTTTCTCATCAATACCTTGGTCACGCAAGTTCATCTTAATGCCGAGGCGACATCCAAGATCATAAACTGCTTTAGCATAGGCATCAACAGCTTCTTCTGGTGTTGATGATGGTAAACCTAGCATTCTTGCAATGTCTTGGTATTTTTCATCCGCACGGTAGTAGTTGTACTTAGGCCATGTCGCTGTTTTAGCTGGGCGAGTACCATTGTAACGAATGACATATGGCAACAAGATAGCATTGGTACGACCATGCACCGTATGGAAGCGCGCACCAATTTTGTGAGCCATTGAGTGTGAAATACCAAGGAAGGCATTCGCAAAGGCCATACCTGCCATTGTTGAAGCATTATGCATTTTCTCACGAGACTCAAAATCAGCATCTTTTACTGATTTTTCAAGATAATCAAAGACAATCTTAATCGCTTGTAGAGCAAGACCATCTGTAAAGTCATTAGCCATCTGTGACACATAAGCTTCCGTTGCGTGTGTCAAGACGTCCATACCAGTATCTGCCGCAACAAAGTCTGGAACTGTCATTACAAGCGCCGGGTCAACAATTGCCACTGTAGGTGTCAATGAATAGTCAGCAATTGGGTACTTACGGTTGTTTGCTTTGTCTGAAATAACCGCAAATGGTGTCACTTCTGAACCTGTACCTGAAGTTGTTGGAATGGCGATAAATTTCGTTTTCTTACCAAGTTCTGGGAATTTGAAGGCACGTTTACGGATATCCATGAATTTTTGAACCAAGTCATGGAAGTCCACTTCTGGTTGTTCATAGAAGAGCCACATCACTTTGGCAGCGTCCATTGGTGACCCACCACCAAGCGCAATAATAGTATCTGGCTTGAATTGACGCATCAATTCTGTCCCTTTTTGAACTGTTGTAATATCTGGATCTGGTTCTACTTCTGCAAAGATTTGATAAGTTACATGGTTACGACGAAGGTGCAATTGCTCAAGGATACGATCTAAGAAGCCAAGTTCTACCATTGATTTATCTGTAACAATCATGACACGTTCAACGTCACGACATTTTTGAAGGTATTGGATAGAGTCACGTTCGAAGTATGTTTTTGAAGGAACTTTAAACCATTGCATATTATTTCTACGTCTTCCTACTTTTTTGATGTTCAAGAGATTGACAGCGCTAACGTTATCACCAACTGAGTTGCGACCGTATGATCCACAACCTAATGTCAATGATGGCAAGAAGGCATTGTAAACGTCACCGATACCACCAAACGTAGATGGCGAATTCCAGATGACACGGATAGCACGAACGCGTGTTCCAAATTCTTTTGCAAGGGCTTCATCATTAGTATGAATAGCTGCTGAGTGACCGAGACCGTGGAATTCAACCATTTGACGCGCTTTTTCAAGACCGTCTTCTGTTGATTCAGATTTCAATACTGCAATAACTGGTGACAGTTTTTCACGAGTCAATGGCTCTTTCTCACCTACTTCAGCGCACTCTGCTGCTAAAATATTTGTTCCTTCTGGAACGGTGAATCCTGCTTGCTCTGCAATCCATGCTGCTGGTTTACCAACAATGTCTGGATTCAATTTCGCACCAGCACAGTTTTTACTGTTAGCTTTCACCCCAAAGCAGAATTCTTCAAGGAGCGCTTTTTCTTTTTTATTCACAAAGTAAGTGTGGTAAGATTTGAACTCTGCTACAAAGTCATCATAGACTTCTTTATCAATAATAACGGCTTGCTCAGAGGCACAAACCATACCGTTATCAAACGATTTAGACATGACAATATCGTGAGCTGCTTGACGGATATTCGCTGACTTTTCAACATAGGCAGGGACATTACCAGCACCTACCCCAAGTGCAGGTTTACCACATGAGTAAGCTGCTTTAACCATAGCATTACCACCAGTCGCGAGGATTGTTGCAATACCGTCGTGGTTCATCAACGCATTTGTTGCTTCAAGTGATGGTTTTTCAATCCATTGGACACAGTTTTCAGGAGCTCCAGCTGCAATAGCCGCGTCACGTACAATTTGCGCTGCATGAGCAGATGATTCTTGAGCTGATGGGTGGAAAGCAAAAACGATTGGATTACGTGTTTTCAAAGCAATCAGTGATTTGAAAATAGCAGTTGATGTAGGGTTAGTTGTTGGCGTGATTCCACAAACAACTCCCACAGGTTCTGCAATCAAGGTCAATCCAGTAACATCATCTTCTTCAATGATACCAACTGTTTTTTGATGACGCATATTATTTACAACGTGTTCACATGCAAACAAATTTTTAGTTGCTTTATCTTCAAAAACACCACGTCCTGTTTCACGAACCGCATGGTCAGCAAGAATACCATGTGCATCTAAAGCAGCTACTGAGGCTTTGGCAACGATGTAGTCCACTTGTTCTTGATCAAGTTTACGGAACTCTTCAAGGGCTACTAGACCTTTTTTAACAAGTTCATCAACGTGAGCTTGTGCTACTGCTAATTTTTCTTCAGGGGTTACTGTTTTTCCCGCCATGTTGTCTCCTTTTTTAAAAAACTTTGTTAAGTTTTTCACATTTGTGATATGGTTTTATTATAGCATATATTTTAAGTTTGTAAATAGTTTCACAATAATTTTTTGATGTTTTTTCAAAAATCTGTTGTTTTTTGCAGCAAGCGTTTTCATTACTGGGCTTTCTTAGCATTATATCTAAACCTATTTTGCGTTATAGTTTTTTTCTGGGTAAACCTTAGGATTCCACTATGGCAAAAGAAGCGTTTTATCCTCGCTATGTTCATTAACCCACTACCTCACGATAATCAGGCTCGGGAATCGCTATTGGGTTCACCGGTAGCAGATACCCACAGAAGACATTCACTTCAGATATAAGACATCTTCCCATCTTACCAAAAAAGACCAAGTACCTCTGTACTCAGTCCTATTTTTTAATAAAAGCGTTTCACCCAGTCTCCGTTTTCCTTTTCGGGTGGGTAATAAAATTCTGAAAGATTCTCTTCGTCAAAGAGACGGAGCATCGCCAGTATATCATAAGCAAGGTCTAGCTGAGGCAACTCCTGACGAGAAATCCACGCGACTTCTCCTTCTTCAGAAGACTGTAACTCTCCTGAATAGTGACTTGCCTTGTAGCAAAAGACTAAATAGCGCTCGTCGTTTTGAGTCTGCCAGTGCTTCACACCAACAAGTTTAGGCTGACTAATCGTCAATCCAGTCTCTTCAAAAATCTCTCTGATGACTGCATCATGAAGACTCTCCTGATGTTCAACATGTCCGCCAGGCAAAGACCAGCCGCTCCAGCGATAACGGTTAGGATCTCGCCGTTGCATGACAAGGTTGCCTTGACCATCCTCAATCAAGCACATGTTTGTGATAATCGCTTGCTCCCTTCTTGGCATAACACTCCTTACTGAATATCTTTAACTTTCATCATACGGATAATGTTACTCCGTTCATTTTCTTCCAGCTTCATCTGGATGTAATCAATCGTCTCTTTCAGCTGAGGAATAATCATGTGTTCCAAGGCATTAACCCGACGACGCGTCTTTTCGATTTCATCTGCTAAGAGTTGACAGGTTTTTTCAATCTCTGTCAATTCTAACAAGTCTTGACTGATGGTTTGGAAAGTATCAATGGCATCATCCATTTCACTATTGGAGTTTAAGAAACCGTATTGGAACTCACTTGCCTTCTCAGGTAACTGGACGTGTAGCTGAGGAACATTCACGGACATGATATTCTTCTGATCAATCTGTAAGTTGACAGCCTGTGTTGGCAAAGCAAACGATTCCTCGATGAAACTTTCTGACAAGGTTGACTTGGCAAGGACGAAAGCCTGCATCGCACGCGTCAAGCGTTCTTCAACTGACTGACGCAACAGGTTATTTTGCTTGATCAAGTCAATAAAGCGACGCATCAATTCATCTTGCTTATCCTTGAGTAATTTGTGACCACGGGTAGAGGTTTTCAATCGTTTTTTCAAGACTGACAACTCCATACGAGTCGGTTTTACATTAAGTCTTGCCATAGACTAGCCCTCCGTTTTTGGAAGGTATTCGTCCAGCATATCGTCCTTAATCCGTTTCAACTCCGTTCGTGGCAAGATTGACAAGAGTTCCCAACCTAGGGTTAAACTATCAATGATGCTACGGTTGGTATAGAAGCCTTGGTTAATGTATTCTTCCTCAAAACGGGTCGTGAATTTCACATATAATTTATCCGTTTCAGAGAGAGCTGATTCCCCAAGCACCACTGCCAATTCCTTAACCTGTTTCCCTTGGGCATAGGCCGCAAAGAGTTGGTTCATGGTTGCTGCATGGTCAGCACGTGTCTTGCCTTCACCAGTTCCTTTATCTTTCAAACGAGAAAGAGATGGCAACACATTGATTGGTGGTTTGTAACCAGCATTGTACAAATCACGCGCCAAGATAATCTGACCTTCTGTGATATAACCAGTCAAGTCAGGAATTGGGTGAGTGATATCATCCTCTGGCATGGTCAAAATTGGAATCTGAGTCACAGATCCTTTTTTACCAACCAAACGTCCTGCACGCTCGTAAAGCGTTGACAAGTTAGTATAAAGGTAACCTGGGTAACCACGACGACCTGGAACCTCACGACGAGCTGCTGAGACCTCACGAAGGGCTTCACAGTAGTTCGTCATGTCTGTCATGATAACCAAAACGTGCATGTCCTTTTCGTAAGCCAAATACTCAGCTGTTGTCAAAGCCATTTTCGGTGTGGCAATACGCTCAATCGCTGGGTCATTGGCCAAGTTGATAAACATGACTGAACGCTCAATGGCACCTGTCTTACGGAAATCTTCCATGAAGTACTCGGCTTCCTCAAAGGTAATCCCCATTGCTGCAAAGACAACGGCAAATTTCTCATCTGAATTAAGTACCGTTGCTTGACGGGCAATCTGCGCCGCCAATTCCTTGTGAGGCAGACCTGAACCAGAGAACACTGGCAATTTCTGACCACGCACCAGCGTGTTCAAATGGTCAATAGCAGAAATACCTGTTTGGATAAATTCATCTGGATAGTCACGACGAATTGGGTTAATGGCTTGACCATTGATATCAAGGCTTTGCTCCGCCAAAATCTCTGGACCACCATCTTTCACTTTACCCATCCCATCAAAGACACGCCCAAGCATATCCTCTGACACCGCAAGTTCTAGCGGTTTTCCACGGAAACGAACTTTCGTATCACGCAAGTTAATTCCTGCAGCACTTTCAAAGAGCTGCACAACAGCCTTATCTTCTTGAACTTCCAAGACCTGACCACGACGGGTTGAACCATCTTGAATTTGAATGTCAACCAGTTCATCAAACTTGATACCCTCGACACCTTCGACCATCATCAGAGGGCCGACAACTTCACTGACCGTTTTGTATTCTTTAATCATTGGCAGTCATTCCTCCTTTCCCAACGATAGCTTTAAGCTCTTCTGGGATTGACAATAGCAGAGCTTCTAACTGATCAAGGTCTTTTTCAGCAACATACTTGGCACGCGCAATGCGGTCACGCAAGGCAACTGTCCCTGATAAAATTTCATTGTAGTAGGCACCTAGCTCTAACGCTTTACGCGCTTCTTTTTCAAAATTACTAATCAAGTCAAGCATGAGTGACTGTTTCGCGTATGATGTAAAGGTATCTATCTCATCAAAGGCATTTTGTTGAAGGTAATCTTCACGGATCATACGAGCAATCAACATGGTAATCTTGTCTTTATCTGATAACGAATCAAGACCAACCAAACGCACGATTTCTTCCAATTCTGACTCTTCTTGAAGAGTTTTCATGGCATGCGTCACTTTTTCAGACCAGTTTGTTCCAAGCTTCTCATCAAGATACTCACCAATTTCATCTGAATAAAGCGAGTAAGATGACAACCAGTTCATTGATGGGAAATGACGTTTTTGTGCCAAGAGAGCGTCCAAGCCCCAGAACACTTTAACGATACGAAGCGTATTTTGCGTAACAGGCTCGGAAATATCCCCCCCTGGAGGTGATACCGCACCGATAGCCGTCACAGACCCTTCACGCCCTGTGCTACCAAGTGAAATCACTTTACCTGCACGTTCATAGTATTCCGCAATACGGCTACCAAGATAGGCAGGGTACCCTTCGTCACCAGGCATTTCTTCCAAACGTCCTGACATTTCACGAAGCGCTTCTGCCCAACGAGAAGTTGAGTCAGCCATGATTGCCACATTGTAGCCCATATCACGGAAGTATTCTGCAATGGTAATACCTGTATAAATAGATGCTTCACGTGCCGCTACGGGCATATTAGACGTGTTTGCAATCAAAATGGTACGGTTCATCAACGACTGACCTGTATTTGGGTCAATCAATTCTGGGAACTCATTCAGAACGTCTGTCATTTCATTTCCACGTTCCCCACAACCAACGTAAACCACGATGTCCACGTCAGACCATTTCGCCACTTGGTGTTGCACAACGGTTTTACCAGCACCGAACGGACCAGGTACCGCAGCAGCACCACCCTTAGCAACTGGGAAGAAAGTGTCAATAACACGTTGACCAGTCAACATCGGCTCTTTTGGATTTAATTTTTGAGCAAATGGACGACCACGACGAACTGGCCATTTTTGCATCAAGGTAAAGCTTTCCTCACCAGTCGCTGTTTCAAGGACATAAACCGTATCGTTGAGAGTATAGTCACCTTCTTCAATAGACTTAATAACTCCTTCTTTACCAAAAGGTACCATGATACGATGCTCAATAACAGAAGTTTCTTGAACCGTTCCGACAATATCACCAGCAACTACCTTGTCACCAACAGCTACTGCAGGGGTGAAGTGCCATACCTTTTGACGGCTCAATGGTTTAATCTCAACACCACGCAAAAGGAAGTCACTGTTTGTTTCCTCATGGTAAGTATCTAGAGGGCGTTGAATCCCATCAAACATCTGAGAGAGGATACCTGGACCCAACTCTACAGAAAGGGCTTCACCAGTTGTCACAACTGGTTCACCAGGACCAATACCTGATGTTTCTTCATAAACCTGAATAGATGCGACATCTTTACGCATCTCAATAATTTCACCGATAAGGCCGATTGTCCCAACCTTACAGATATCTTGAATATTAGCATCTTCCATGCCACTAGCCATAACCAGTGGACCAGATACTTTTATAATTGTTCCAGTTTTCACACGAGCTCCTTTCATAAGATCTTTTCGTGTTTTATCTTCTAGAGAATATTTTGCCCAATGGCTTTTTCGACATTATCCTGAATATTTTGCATGCCAAGACCTAGGCTCCCCTTGTAGTTAGGAATTAGAATAACCGCCGGCACTGCCTGACTGCGGTAGCGCTCTAACGTTTCAGGGATTTCTTGAGCAAGACTCTCTGTCACATAGATAATACCATAGTCGTCCTGCGCAAGCTGATCAATCGTTTGACGAGCCACCTGACTCGTTTTGGCATCAAAAATCTCAAAGCCAATCATTTTGAAAGGTAGGATTGAGTCCTTATCACCGACAACAGCAATCTTATAAGTCATAAATTGGTCTCATCCTTTCTCTTAACATGGATTGGTCAAAGTCATTCACCTTACCTGTTAAAATCAAGCGCAGGTTTTTAACTTCCATCTCTTTATAATATTGATAAGCTAGTAAGGGTAAATAGCCAAAGGCTTCAAAACGAGCATCGTCTAAATAGGCATGAGACACACGATCACGTGCTAACTCTAGCGATAAATTTAAGTTTCCATTTTGATCAATCATACCTGTTAAAGCACTAGCATAGGCTGTCTCATTCAACAAGTTAAGAATCTCTTCATACCGATTGGCTTGCGCTAGCCCAATAAGTTCTAGTTGATTAAGTTGACCTTCGTTTGACAAAACGGTCATCAGAAAGGCTCGCGACAGCTTTTTATCCCGTAAACGGAAAATACAATTCAAATTATAAAGGTCCACCCAAGCCTGAACCATATTCAGAATAGTTGAATCGTTTAAACTTCTTGCAACAGCTACTAAATGCTTAAAGTAACGACGGTCAAGAAGGACATCGACACTTTCTAGGCGTCCATACTCACGATAATCTTGACAGGTATCTTGCACCGCTTGTACCAAAACTTCTGGTAAGGTTTCAGATTGTTCTGTCTTGACTAGATTTTTCAACTCATCAATAGGATATGCTCCCATGGGTAAGAGGAGGTCTGTTAACTCCAAACCTGCCAAATGATTTTTTAAAAGCACTTTTAGATTATGATAAGTATAAATCAGTGCAAAAATCTGAGCTACTGGGGCATCTTCAACTTGTTCTGTCACAAATTCAGCCGTTTTAGCCAACTCTGTCATTAATAGTGGTTCAAAATCCTCAGTAAGATCATGGTAATGAGTTGATTTCAACAGTTGCTGAGCTTGAACGAAGTCCTTAGCCTTTAGAAGACTTTCAAAGGTATCTCGACTCAATAAGTCCTTTTCACGAATACGGACAGCCGTATTGATACTTGCATAGTCAATATCTAGCATAGCAACCTCCTTGCTATCCAAGTTGACGTGACAAACGTCCCATCATGTCTTGGGTCAAATCAGTTAAAAGGGCACGGAAAAGATAATTGTAACGCACACCATCAGCTTCAAGAACAAAACCTGCTTCGTTTGGAATACTTTCTGAATCTAAACTCACATGAGATGGTAAATTCAGGTCATGTTGACTCTGTTCACCTAGCTGTAAACGGTAGTGTTTACTTTTATCCAACTGCTCCAAGACACCTTGTAAGAAACCATTAAAAGTTTGGCTATCCCAATTTGCCATGGTTTGATAGGCCTTGTCAAACAAACTACGCAACTGCTCTTGTCGATTTGAAAGAATGGTATTACGGCTTTTATTGTCAATACCTTGCAAGGCCGTTGCCGTCTCTAAAGCAAATTTACTATCTAGCTTTGCTTTTTCTGCTCTTTCTTTTTCAGAAATAGCCATTAAACCTGCTTCTAGTCTAGCCTTCTCATCAGCTGTTGCTTTTTCTAATAAAAGCGACAATTCTTCCTCTTTACGAGCTAAAATATTAGCTGTAAATTCCTGTAATTCTGCCATAAGCGCCACCCGCTTAGACAAGAATCATGATGGCAATAACGAGACCAAGGATGGCATACATCTCAACCATACCTGCGTAGATAGCACCTTTCATAAAGTGTTCTTCGTTTTTAGCCAAAATTTGAATACCAGTCGTAGCAACACGGCCTTGGGCAATTGCTGATGTTAATCCAGTGAATCCCATTGTGAAGCCTGCTGCCAAAAGCTTCGCACCAAGTTGGAAATCAATCTCGCTTCCTAATTTCAAGAAAATCATCAATGAGATGATCATGCCGTAAAAACCTTGTGTACCTGGCAACAATTGTAAAATCAATGATTTACCAAATTTTTCTGGTTGTTCTTTTGCAAGTGCAGCTGCTGCTTCACCTGTCATACCAACACCTTTAGCTGATCCAGTTCCTGCAAAAATCATTGAAATCGCCATACCTGTTACAGCCATAAGGACACCACCGTTAGCTGATGTCAAAAATTCTAAAAATGCTTTCATGTTATTATTTCTCCATTTTTCTAGTTTTTAAATCTGTGTATTTTTCGTAAGTTTTTAGTGGTTTAAAAGCACGCCCACCACCTTCATAGAATTTGCCAAAAAATTCAACAAATTGAAGACGGATCGCATGAACATAAGCTCCCAGTAGTGACATCCCTAGGTTTAGTGCCTGTAAAGCAAGAATTAAGGGAATACCGACTGAAAAACGTGCCAGAGGCGGTAATAAGCCAACAACCATGTTAAAGGAAGAAGCAATACTTGCACCTGACACACAAAGTGCCATCAAACGTGTGTAACTAGCCACATCACCAATATAAGAGGTTGCCCCATATAATTTATAAAGACCTGAGCCAAGACCTAGGAATTTATTTTTTGCACCTGCTGCAGTACCTAAAACAATAAGCACAGCATTGACAATAAGCACCCATTTCCCAACTTCACCAAGAATAGCCTGTCCAGTTACTGATTGTAAAACAAGTAAGATAACACCTACTAGTAATCCTAACCAACCAATACCATCTGAAACAGCAGCTGGGTAATCTTTTGCCTTAATTTGTAAGCCTGTATTGATGGCTAAACCAAACATCAATTGGATAAATCCAAATACCACTGACAAAATCAAAATCGAAATAACATCTGTCGATGTTGATAAGACGTGGAAAGGTAATTCAATCCCGAAGAAGGAACCAAAGAAAACTCCCCATAAAATGGTTGGGTAAGACAAAATATGAAACAACTTCATATTTTTACGCATCCCTTTGGACTGCTTCATTCTCGTTAGGGCATAACCAGTCCCTAAGAGCATAAGTAACCCATACCCAATATCAGCAACCATCATCCCAAAGAAGACAGCATAGAAAGGAGCCATATATGGAGTAGGGTCAACCTCAGAATACTTAGGCAGACTATACATCTCTGTCAAAAGTTCAAATGGTTCAACTAAAGGATGGTTAGATAATTGCGTTGGTATCTCTTTTTCAGGAACCTCTGTATCGTCAACCAAACTGATGTAAGATCCTGATGGCAGAGTCTCTGCTAAAAGCTCCTTCAAATGAGAAATGTCTTCCTCTCTGACCCAGCCAGATAAACCAACCAGCTCTTGACCAGATGCCAGTAATTGTTCTGCACGAAGACGCTCCTTTTGATTGTAAAGGTCTTCTTCTAAGAACATCAAATCTGCATAATCTTGACTGAGAACCCTTAATTTAGCAGCAACTGCTTTTTGTTCATCCAGTAGCTTTGAACGTTCAATCTTGAAATCTTTCAATTGCTCAGCAGGTAATTTTCCAAAAGGAAAATCAAACTGATCAAAGTGAAGAGTGTCCAAAAACTCCTTGAGCTCATGTTTGGCAGCACGGTTCGCATAGACCACTAAGCCTTGTTCCAAATCATTTTGGAACAAACGCTCCACATAGAAATCATCACGCGCCAAAAGTTGACTTAGCTTTTCTTGATTTGGATCCTCAGGCAAAGTCCCTATGATAGCATAAGTTGCCTTCAATGCTCTGCGATCTTTTTTCAAAAAAGAAAGTGTCTTCCACTTATTGGCAAGCTCGATATTTTCATCCAAATCATCCAGTTGCTTTTGCACCAAACCGGACTTTTGCTGAAGAGCCAGAACTTGCCCTAAAAGGTCACGTTCTTTTACCTCTGTCATTTTTTTGGCAAAAGCTTGCGCAGTTAAATGGAAACGATCACTCCAAATTTTTTTCGGGGTGACAGCTTTCAAATAGGTCTGAGCCTGCGCTACTTGAGCTAATTCTGTTTCAAGGGACTGTATTTGAGTTGTTAACTCACTCAATGTCTTGTCCCCGCAACGCATATCCTCTACCGCAGCCGGCTCAAAAGCTTGAAATTCTTGGACGGATTTTAAAAGTTCACCTCTCGTCTGATAATCCGTCAGAATGAGAAGTTTTTGCATTTTAGATACCGCCATACCGCGTCCTTACCTCCTCTAAAATGCTAGCAATGAGCTCAGCTTCTTTCTGAGCAACCTTGTCTGTTAATCTCGCAACTTCTTCTGAAATCTGTTGCTGAGATGCCGTTTCTTTTTGGGCAATTTCGCCAGTCAACTGAGACTCTTTAGCTTTTTGATATGCTAAAATCGCTTTGCCACTAGCTTCTGCCGCAGCTGCTAAATCTTGGTCTGTCTTATGACTAAGGGCTGAAATTGCCTCCTCATGCTCTCTTAGACGATCTGAAATTTTTCCTTCGACCTCTAAAATAGCTTGTGATGCAAGACTCATAGTCCACCTCCTTAGGAATTATCATAGCACTTTTTTCACAAAAGGTACACTCAAAATTTAATGTGGAAATCACATTTTTCCTTTTCTTCCTATTTACTATTCACTAAAAAAATTTTTTCAATTTAGAAATATTTAAAAAGTACCATTCATTAAAAAACATATAATTAAATAGGAAGAAAGTTGTCTTTTTAAAACGGTGAACATTTTTTAATACTCATCCAAAATCAAAATTAGCATTTTAGAACTTCTAATATTATTGATAGACCACCGAACGAAGTGAGGTTAAAACGTTTCTTTCGCTATAGTGGTATTCTTATTAGTGAAACTGTCCAGTGGACAGTTTTAGCCCAAGCTCAGAAATAAAAAAGCGAGGGTAATTTGCTTGATAAGAACGGACTTTTTGAGACCTAGGCTCAAAAAGTAGCAATGAAACTCCATAGGAGGTTTTGATATTGACTTTGTCAACTCTATTTCCCACCTCAAAAGGTTCCCCAAACCTTTTGAGCGTCCGCACTTTTAAGAAAGAAACAAAAAAGTAATTTTTGATGTTTGTTAAGTATAACGATACGTCCAGATAATAAAAGCTGGAGAAATTCCAGCTTAAACTATGATATCCTTTTGCATGCCCTGACATCACAAATTGAAATAGACTCTTCTTAAGTGCCACATGATTTTTAAATTACGCCAAAAGCGTCTGAGACTAAAGAGTAACAACCCTAGTAAAAAAAAGCCCAGCAACAGCATCCATCTAAAATTATCATCTCGCAATGAAATAGCAACAATTGCCCATGTTGTTAAGCCAACGATACCTGTCATTATCAGAACTGCTAGACAACTTAGCCACCCACCCCAGAAATAAAAGTGACGATATTTAGCTTGCTTGGCTACTTTTTGTTCTGTTACAAAATCCGCAAATTCAAAGACCAACATGCCTAATAGTTCAAAGAAAAATTCAATCATTTGTCACCCTCCTTCTGGTCAAAAAATTCCTGTAAGTTTGCTCGATAAGGCGCTGCTTTTTCCAGCCAACGCTCTCTTAATGGAAAACCACTTGTTGTGAGTCGCCGGACATAAAATACAATAGGAAAAACAACCGCTACCTCAATCGCTGTAAAAATGAGGCTCTCCACCAGCGAATCCTTCAGATAGATAGAAATAACAAAAAATAGAACTATCACTACTCCTAGCAACCAATACCACTTGGCAATGACTTTATCCCGTCGCAAATCCTTTTCCAACTTCTGGTAAAAGCTTTCTGATGAGTTGCCTTTGGCTAAGTGTTTTCGGAAACGTCTCGCATAAATTTTGTGCAATTCTTTTTTTAGTTGATTTGAAAATACTGTCTTCTTAGCAGCTTTCATTTCCTGCTTTAACAGTCTGTCATCTGGATTGTACCATGTTCCAAATTTTCTACGGTTTCGATAGAAAAGAAAGAGTTGATAGGGGAGAATATAAGCCCCCACAAGTCCCAAGGTCCAAAAACGAGGGACAATCCATACAAATTTCCGACCGAAGAAATAAATTCCCACCAGCAAAAAGAGTGTTATAAGGAAAATCACTACATAAAAGAACCCAACTTTCCGATTCCCTTTTTGAATCAGAAAATAATAAAGAAAATGGGCAATAGGAATGATGAGAAGAGTCGCGAGGATACCAAAAAGGTAGGTAGAAAGATTCAAAGATTCAACATTTTGTTCTGTCAACCAATCCCCCGCCATAAAGAAGACTTCCACTCCAAAATCCATTTTCCCCATCGGAAAAAACGATCTGGTAAAGAGGTAAGAAAACGGTGAAGCTTGCGTTGATCAAAATAGGACTGACAAAAAGCTTCAATGTCATCTCCAACAATCTGCTCAATTGGCTTCTTTTCCGCCTGTGCTGTATACAAAACATCGTATAAATTGAGCATGGCATCATTGCATACGTCATCAGGAATTTCTTGAATAGTTGCATACAAATATACTCGATTAAATACCGCCTTGTAAGGATCTGATAACTGCTCTGCTAATTGAAAGAAACTCATAAAACCTCCTATTTCGATTCTAAAATCTGCTCCACACTGGCTACTATGGTCTGAAAATCAGCTTGGAAGCTCTGCAATTTTTCACGACCTTCTGGAGTAATGCTATAATACTTTCGGATAGGACCAAGAGGAGATTTGCCTCTTCGACAAGTGATATAGCCCTGCTTATCCAAACGCGTCAAGACGGGGTAGAGGGTTCCTTCACCAATGCCAGCTAGTCCTGTCTTTTCCAATTCAGACAATATCTCATAACCATAGGTTTCCCCACGCACGATAATCCCCAATACACAGCCCTCTAAAATACCTTTTAGTAATTGCGTGTCAACAGCCATCTCCTCCTCCTTTCTGACTACTTTGTAATACCAAGTAGATTTTATATCCTTATCATAATCCATCTACTTTGTATTGTCAATTAGATAGGATAACTATTTTTATTATTACCCACTTGTTTTTGCTACAATATGTTGCAAGTCTTGTTTACAAAACTTGATGTTTAACTTAAAGATAACTTCCTCATTACAAAAATTTATACCTTTTTATCTAGCAGGAACAATTATCAAAAAACATAGCACTTTTTTTGAAGCGCTATGTTTTTAATAAATCTTTTAATCCTATCTGACCTGTCCACGTTTGTATGAATTATTATAAACGTTATAATCATGATCATGGAGGATTTCCGCTGCATCTGCTAACCAATTCGTATTACGAATCAGACCTCGTCCAACTGCTGTCACTGGAATTGTGACAACTTCCTTGATTTTTGCTGAAAATCCTGCTTGGTATCCACCGTAAATTGGGATATTCGGTCTGATTGGTAAAAGGCCTCCTGTCGAAATATCAAGCGCTGCAACGCCTAACTCTTCTAACCACTTTGCAATTTGCTGATAATCTTCAAGTGTATTTCTATTTTCATCGTATGATGTTACAGATAGGCGAACCCAGATAGGTTTTGAAAAGACTTTTTTAATCTCTTCAACGATTTCCTTTAAGAAGCGGAAGCGATTTTCCAAAGAACCTCCATAAGCATCTGTACGTTGGTTTGTTATTGGTTCTAAAAATTGGTTAATGAGGTAACCATGAGCCCCGTGAAGCTCAATCATGTCGTATCCTGCTTGGTCGGCACGAATAGCTGACGCAACAAAAGCCCCTTTAATACGCTCGATATCATCACGAGTCATCTCTTGAGGAGCATGGTAGCTATCATCAAAAGGAATGGCACTTGGAGCATAGGGGTTTGGTGCATCCGCAGACTTACGGCCACCATGACCTAACTGAACACCTACCTTAGCTCCAAACGTATGCAGTTCAGTTACTAATGCTGATAATGCGTCCTTTTGCTCATCATTCCAAAGCCCTAAATCATATTTAGTTAGACGTCCATCTGGTTCAACAGCTGTCGCTTCTTGAATGATAAGACCGACACCTCCAATCGCACGCGCTCCGTAGTGAGCATGGTGAAAAGCTGTTGGAAGACCATCTTCTGCTTTAACTTCGTACATACACATTGGCGGCATCACCACACGATTTTTCAGTGATAGACCAGATAATTCAACTGGTGATAATAACATTGACATAGCAATCTCCTTCTCTGTGGATAAGACCAAAAAGATACTTATATTCATTTAAAATCAAAATTAGCAGTTTAAGTCAAATCAAGAACCAATAAATGGCTTGATTTACCAGAGCTTCTTTCGTCATGGTGGTATTCTTATCGAGAGTTTACTCTTGATAAGAACGGACTTTTTGAGACCTAGGCTCAAAAAGTAGCAATGAAACTCCGTAGGAGGTTGGGACACTGACTTCGTTAGCTTTATTTCCCACCTCAAAAGGTTCCCCGAACCTTTTGAGCGTCCGCACCTTTTTAGAAAGAAGTAAAAAAGTAATTTTTGAATTTGGTTAAGTATTACCCTATTCTTGCCGTTATTGTAGCAAAAAATAGCATGATTGTCATAAAAGAAAAATAGCGTAACACTAGGATTACGCTATAAAATCTAGGTAGCAACCTAGCTTTCAAGTATTAGTTATAGATTGGACATTCAGATAAATTAAGATTTTTCCTGATAAGGATATCCCAAATGTTCATAGGCTTTTGCTGTGGCAACCCGTCCTGTCCGTGTCCTCATAATAAACCCTTTTTGAATGAGATAAGGCTCATACATATCTTCTACCGTATCTCGTTCTTCAGCGATATTGACAGAAAGAGTCCCTAGACCAACCGGACCTCCTCCATATGTCTCAATCATGGTACGTAAAATTTTTTGGTCAACGTAATCCAAACCTTCATGGTCAACATCTAACATATTGAGAGCCTTATCGGTCATTTGGTCATCAATTAAACCATCCCCCATAATTTGAGCAAAGTCACGCACGCGTTTTAATAGACGATTAGCTATACGAGGCGTCCCTCGGCTACGTCTAGCCAACTCGATTGCGGCCTCATGCGTAATTTCCGCCTCAAAAATATCGGCCGTACGTTCTACTATTTCCGCCAAATCATCCAGCTCATAATACTCCATATGACCACTAATCCCAAAGCGAGCACGCAAAGGGTTGGAAAGCATCCCCGCCCGAGTCGTCGCCCCAATTAGCGTGAACGGCGGCAAATCAAGGTGAACACTTCGGCTAGTCTCGCCAGAACCGATCATGATGTCGATGTAAAAATCTTCCATGGCACTGTAAAGCACTTCTTCAACCGCCATCGGCATCCGGTGGATTTCATCAATAAAAAGGACATCCCCAGGCTCAAGATCATTAAGAATGGCCACCAAATCGCCAGCCTTCTCAATAATTGGACCCGAAGTTTGCTTGAGATTAACACCAAGTTCATTGGCAATCACGAAAGCCATCGTCGTCTTACCAAGACCAGGAGGACCAAAAAGCAAGACATGATCCAGCGCCTCATCACGCAACTTAGCAGCCTCAATAAAGATTGAAAGCTGGTCTTTAACCTTATCCTGACCGATGTATTCCCTAAAATATTGCGGGCGAAGCGTGCGCTCAACAGTAGCTTCATCACCCATTGTTTCTGCATCTAAAAATCTAGTCATAACAGTATTTTATCACTTCGGTAGTTAAAAATAAAGGCAGAGCATTGGCACAAAAAAGACTCTTATTTGATTGATATCGACATTTAGTGTTTATGGAGTCACTACTATAATTTTTCCAAACTATATTCTACCAATAATCAAAATAGAAGTTCTTCTGAAAGGTCAGCTCTATCATTCAATCATAAAAGAACCACTTACAAGGAATCAGGTCAAAGAAGCATTCTAATTCCTTATAAATGGCTCTTTTCAAAAAATTTTAGACAAATTTAGCCAATCGTCTTAATGCTAAAATGTCTGCTCATACGCTTCTTATCAAGTTGTCCCAAACGATAGTCAACACTTCTATCCCAAACCGTTACATCACGTAAAGAAGAATTTCCTCTCACACACTTTGTTTCACGAGATTTTAACAGAACCACCTCTTCAGTGAGCGTATCAGGTGACGAAATCCAAATGAGCTGTGGAATAAAGGTTTTGTTGGTAATCATAAGTTGCATGTTTGTTCTCCTTGTAAAATATTGATAATATGTTGAATCATTGTTTATCTCTACAATCCTTCCCACCAATTAGATTCCCCTAACTTTTGCAAAACACAAGCCAATAAAGGTAAAATTAGTAGATAGTAATAATAGATTTTTTTCATTTGTAAATTGCTCCTCATGAATATTATTTTTTATTTACAAATGTTATTCTACAGTATCAACCAAAGAAGTAACATGACAAAAATGTCATATTGCAAATTAAGCTTAAATTTACATCTCCTCACCGATATTCTTCTTCCACTCATCTTTTAATTTTTTGACTAAATACAAATCACTAGTCATCTCTGCAAAAAGAATAGCGTGCGCATAAAATTCTTCAGCACTATTTTTATCATCTAAATAAGATAAACTGTATTTCCAACGATACATATAATAAAGTGGCATTCGTTGGAAATCCTGACTTTTTAAAATAAGGTGATATAACTCATCTAAATAATCCTCCAATTGTGCATAGTCTCCTTTTTTGACCAATACCGAGCAGATTATAAGATAAATTTTATTTAAGAAAAATAAATCCTCAACATTTAAATATGATCCTTGATTCCTTAAATTTTGAATAAATTGATTATAAGTGACCTCATCATAAAATTCTACATCAAAATTTTCAACAAGCACACAAATCAGATAAAGATCAATTAAAGCCATATCATTAATACCATAAAATTTTTTCTTTTTTACTTGTTCAAAATAATCCTCTAGAATACTTGATCCGAACTCTTTATTGCCACTATTAAAAACTTCAAATCTTGCTTGTACAATATCAACTAACACTTGTTCAGCTTCTGGCAACTTATCATAATATTCCTCAAAAATCTCATCAAATTGCTCTTCGCGAACTTTTAAGCGCTCTTCGTCTAGATAAGTGGGAGTTCTTAATATCAGGTACTTTAACTCCTTATATCTCTTGGGCAATTCTAAGTTTTCTCCATCTGTGAGACTTCCTACAGTTACTCCTAGTTGTTGAGCAATGTATTCTACTTTAGCTAGCGTTGGAATAGACTGCCCACTTTCAATACGCGCTAATTGCCGAATAGACAACTCGGTTTCATCGCCACAAAACTCTTCTCGAGTAATATGCAAACCTTCACGTAAATCTCTTACTTTTTGACCACAACCATTTAGCATTTCACGCTCTCCACATATTTATTATCTACATTGTATCAAATTTCAGAATGTTTTTTTCAATAATAAGCAGAATTTATGTAATCTTATGGTTATCTTAAGATTATCTTAATGTTTCAATAGTAATTTACGAACATTATATATTTCACACACAAAAAACTGACAGCTTTTGCCATCAGTTTCGTTAGTGATTAGTCTAGTCCTAGACGTTTAAAAATATCATCCACTCGTTTTGTATAATAAACCGGGTTGAAGAGTTCGTCGATTTCGTCTTGGGTAAGTTTGGCAGTGACTTTTTCGTCTGCTTCAAGCAACGGTTTAAAGTCCACTTGGTTGTCCCATGAGTAGGCTGTTTTTGGTTGTACCAAGTCGTAAGCTTCCTCACGCGTCATGCCTTTTTCGATGAGTTTCAACATCACACGTTGGCTATAAATCAAGCCAAAAGTAGAATTCATGTTGCGGATCATGTTTTCAGGGAAGACCGTCAAATTCTTGACGATATTACCAAAACGGTTGAGCATGTAGTTGATGAGGATGGTCGTGTCTGGTGTGATGATACGCTCCGCAGATGAGTGCGAAATATCACGCTCGTGCCAGAGAGCCACGTTCTCATAAGCCGTCACCATGTGCCCACGAATGACACGCGCAAGCCCTGTCATGTTTTCTGAACCGATTGGGTTACGTTTGTGAGGCATAGCAGAGCTGCCTTTTTGACCTTTGGCAAAGAACTCTTCGACTTCACGTTGCTCAGATTTTTGCAGACCACGGATCTCTGTTGCCATCCGTTCAATGGATGTCGCGATGCTAGCCAATACCGCAAAATATTCGGCATGGAGGTCACGAGGTAACACCTGCGTTGAAATTTCTTGCGGGCGGATGCCTAATTTACTACAAACATACTCCTCGACGAAAGGAGGAATGTTGGCAAAGTTCCCAACGGCACCAGAAATTTTACCAGCCTCAACACCAGCTGCTGCGCGCTCAAAACGCTCTTGGTTGCGCTTCATTTCACTGTACCAAGTCGCTAATTTGAGACCGAAGGTCGTTGGCTCCGCATGCACCCCGTGGGTACGCCCCATCATGATGGTCATCTTGTGCTCTTTTGCTTTCTCTGCCACGATGTTGGTAAAGTTTTCAAGGTCACGACGGATAATATCGTTAGCCTGCTTGTAGAGGTAGCCGTAAGCCGTATCCACCACATCAGTAGAAGTCAAGCCATAGTGCACCCACTTGCGCTCCTCACCGAGGGTCTCAGACACCGCACGGGTGAAAGCCACCACATCGTGACGCGTCTCCTCTTCAATTTCTAAAATGCGGTTGATGTCAAAGCTCGCATTGGCGCGAATCTTCGCCACATCTTCCTTGGGAATCTCACCCAACTCAGCCCATGCCTCATCAGCGAGGATTTCCACCTCTAACCAAGCACGGTACTTGTTCTCTTCACTCCAAATGTTCGCCATCTCAGGGCGTGAATAACGTTTTAGCATTTTTACTCCTTACATTTCACTTACTATACTTGCTTACGTACTGATTTATCAATTACTAAGAAGCGATTGTACTCATCTTTAGATAAAATTTCTTTTAATGATTTATCATTAATATAGTTATGTAAATCATTAATATACTGTATATTTTTTTGAAATTTCATCTTTAAATATCTACTCGTTCCTTCAACAGCTACTTTTAAATTTTTATACTTAATCAAGGAATCAACAGATGTAATCGTTCCCTGAACGTAGTTAATACGAGTATCTTCTGTATATTTTCTACCAAGCAGTAATTCAAAATTGGCATTTTCAATCTCTTGTGGAAAAAAATTAACCTTTATATCATGGATTTTTAACTCTTCTAATTGGTTCTTCTTTAACTCATTTTTAAGACAAGTGAATTCAGGAACCTTTTGTAAAGCAATATTTTCAATAGAATAGTAGTCAATTTTTACAATGTTATCAAAATGTTTAGTTTTGTCTCTATAATCATTGTCAATTATTCCTACTTTATCTTTGTCATGTTCTACCTTTTCTATTATATCAATACAATTCCCACCATTGTCTACAACATAAGGATACAATTCTTTAATTTGCTGATAAAAAAATTTATTATTTCCTTCTACAAAGCAAAATGGTTTTGAACTAACTTCTTCAAGAAATTCGTCGTAAGTTTCTAAACTTTCATCACTTTCAATATCTAACATTGTTTTCTATTTTTACCACCTTATTATTAGTACTATAAGATTTAAAATCCTTGTAAATATATGGAGCATGTGTCGCAATAATTACAGACTTTCCTTTAACTACATCAAAAATATCTCCAACTATTCTCTTTTGAAAAGATAAAGATAATGAAATTTCTGGCTCGTCTATAAGATATATATCCACATCTATGAATATTAAATTAAAAAATAGAAATATAATATTCCGTTCACCTGATGAAAATTTTGATATTTCAAGTTCACTTCCTGATTTGTAAAAAGTAAATTCTCCACTTCTATCAAGCTCAA
The DNA here is from genome assembly GCF_003686955.1 of Streptococcus hillyeri. GTDB lineage: Bacteria > Bacillota > Bacilli > Lactobacillales > Streptococcaceae > Streptococcus > Streptococcus hillyeri. Next base: position 24,674 of record NZ_RCVM01000013.1, on the reverse strand, counting down.
TCACTAAATTAAAATATCTGCTGATCACATCATTAAAACGTATTACTTTTCTTTTCAACAAATTAATCTCGTCAATCACTTTAGATGGGGTTCCACTCTGTTCCCATAATGAATTAAATAGACTCGTTTTAAAATCCAACACTCGTTTTCGTATTTCTGTAAAGAATAATTCAAAATCTTTTTCCCCAGTTGAAATAACTATTGAAGACTTACTAGCTAGTTCTTTTTTTAGTTTAGATTTCTTATTATCTAACCTTTGTGTTTTTGCTAAGGCGTTGATAGCTCCAAAATTATGTACGTAATTATTTATTACTTGTTCAATTATACGCTCATATTCATATAAATCACGCTCAATCCTACTTGAATGAATGCTATCATCTTTCAATAAACTTACCGATACTCGACTAGTATCATATGCCCACCTTCTTATAAGGTTTGGGGAAAAATCATTTGGAAAGTCACTCCTTACAAAGTAATCTAACGCTTCCCTGCATCTTCTAATATCAGCATTAGAAAAATTATCAATTACTAAACCCGTAGAAATAAAATCCATTTTCATTTCCACATACATTTTGAATAATTCTTTATACTCTTGAAAATACTCTCTAAATCTATCATTCTCTCTTGAAACTAGTCGAGTTTTTCCTTTGAACAGTTCATCATATTTGACACCATTCAACTTAAAGTTTTCTATATTTAAATCTTTTAAAATATTGCTTAATTTTGCACTTGATGATGCTTTAGATAATTCAATTATTGAATGAATAGTTCTCAAAACACGAGTTTTTCCTGCTCCATTTTCTCCAAATAACACAACATTCTCTCCTAGCGGAATATTTACAGTTGAATTTGTGTCTCGAAAATCAATAAATAATTCTTGAACCATAGTAACCTCCTAAAACTCCACACTATCAGGCTCATCACTAAACACCGTTACATGTCCCATCTTGCGGTTGTGCTTTGCTTCTATTTTACCATAGAGGTGGAGGTGGGCGCTAGGTTTTTCTGCGATATAGGCTTGGGCTTGTTCCATGTGTTGGCCGAGGACATTGAGCATGACGGCTGGGGCATGGAGTTTGATGGCTGGTAGTGGCTTTCCTAACACACCCAAGATATGAGTGTCAAATTGTGAAAAGTCACAGGCTTCGATGGAATAATGCCCTGAATTGTGGGGACGAGGGGCGATTTCATTGACCAGAATCTCATCGCCTGCCACAAACATTTCCACACAGAGAGTGCCAGATAAGTTAAGCTGCTCTGCTATTTTCACTGCCATAGCCTGCGCTTTAACGCTCAACTTGTCTGAAATTCGGGCTGGGACGATGGTTTTTGACAGGATATTGTTACGGTGGATATTTTCCTGAACAGGAAAGACAGTGACATCTTTGCCATTGCCAGACACGATAACGGAAATTTCCAAATCAAAGCTCACAAATTCTTCCAAGACGCACTCGGCAGAGTTTGCTAGTTTGTTAGCATCTTCAAGGTCTGCTTCCGAGCGAATAACGACTTGACCATGTCCATCATAGCCACCTGTCGCTGTTTTGAGGACATGTTTTTTTGACAGGTCAAGATGTTCCAAGTCAAGGCTAGAAGTCACCACCTTGTAAGGTGCCACGGTCACGCCAGCTTTATTGGCCAAGAAATCTTTTTCAAAAATACGGTTTTGCGATATGCGAAGAAGGTCTGTCCCCTGAGGCAATTGTCCTTCTTTGGCGACAGCATCCAGCGCATCCGCATCAACATTTTCAAACTCATAGGTAAGCACATCACAATGCTCTGCCAGTTGGCGAAGCGCCTCCACATCGCTGTAAGGCGCTACGATCACCTCACTCACGCGCGACGCTGGACAATCCGCTGCTGGATCAAGGGTGATGACCTTGTGCCCCATATAGATGGCAGAAATCGCCATCATCTGCCCCAGCTGACCGCCACCGATAATTCCAATTGTTTTAGTTGAGTTCATGGGTTGACTCCTCTGCGATGCGTCCTTGTTCCTCGTGGAAATGGCTGAGCTGCTCTGCTATTTTTCCATCCTCGATAGAAAGGATACGAAGGGCAGTTAGTGCTGCGTTGGTTGCTCCCGCTTCTCCAATCGCCATGGTTGCTACAGGCACACCGCCAGGCATCTGAACAATGGAATAGAGGGAATCCAAACCACTAAGGGCACGTGATTTCACAGGCACACCGATGACAGGCAAAGTTGTCTTGGCTGCGACCATACCAGGAAGGTGGGCTGCTCCGCCAGCACCTGCGATGATGATTTTGATGCCACGGTCGCGTGCTTCTTCCGCGTGTTTGAACATAAGGTCTGGTGTGCGGTGGGCAGAGACGACTTTTTTCTCGTAGGCTATGCCAAACTGGTCGAGGACTTCAGCTGTTTTTTGCATGGTCGCCCAGTCTGATTTTGAGCCCATGATAATGGAAATAATTGGTTTCATTTTTTAATTCCTTTTTTTCTTTTTGATAAGGTGTTTAAGTGCTGTGGGACGTCAGGCAGTGCTGAGTTTGGTTGGTGAATACTTCACTCAACCAACTACGGCTATTCCTATCGGACATAGCCTAAGCACTGCACTAACTCATCAGCGATTTATTATCGAAATCGCTTCTTCGTGTCGCAAACCTTCTAATGTCAAATTTCTTTCTAAATTCTTTCTCATTTATGCTTTTCTGAACGGCAACAACTGACGGGTTTATCTCGCTTACGCTCGTTCTTCTGATTACATTATATTTTATTTCACGGCTTTGCTTCCGATGTCATTTCGGTAAAAGAGGCCTTCGGTGTTTTGGTTAGTGAGTTCAGCATAGATTTTTTCCTGCGCTGCTGGGACAGTATCGGCTGTGGTGACGAGCATATAGACGCGACCGCCATTAGATAGCAATGCTTTGCTATTTTCCGAAAACTTAGCCCCTGCATAGTAGGTGACGATATCGCCAGTAGTCTTTTCTGGAAGGACTACGCCTTTTTCGTAATCGAGCGGGTAGCCGTTTGATGCGACGACAACGCCAAGGGTCACGCTGTCTTCGTGCCACGTGATGTTGGCTGGTTTGCCCTCTAAAATATCCGTGATATTCTGCGCAAAATCTGAGGTTAGGCGAGGGAGGATAATCTGAGTCTCGGGATCTCCAAAGCGAGCGTTGAACTCGATGACCTTCGGTCCGTCAGCTGTCAAAATCAAGCCACAGTAGAGAATCCCAAGGTAAGGACGCCCTTCTGCTATCATCCCCTTGAGGACTGGCTTCACGATAGTCTCAACCGCTGTGTCCACAACACTTTGCGGGAGATGAGGAACTGGCGCATAAGCCCCCATACCACCCGTATTTGGCCCCTTATCGCCATCAAAGGCACGTTTGTGATCCTGAGCCGTTGGCATGAGGTAAAACTGCTCGCCATTAACAAAGGCAAAGAGCGAAAATTCCTCACCGTCCAGAAACTCCTCAATCACCACGCGCGCACCTGAATCGCCGAACTTATTGTCCAAAAGCATGTCACGCGCCGCCTCAACCGCCTGCTCCACCGTCTCAGCCACGACCACACCCTTACCGAGCGCTAGGCCGTCCGCCTTCACCACGATTGGTGCACCCTTTTCTTCGATGTAGGCCTTTGCTTTGTCAAAGTCGGAAAATGTGCCATAGGCTGCTGTCGGAATACCGTATGTGACCATGATTTCCTTAGCAAAATCTTTTGACCACTCCAGCTCCGCTGCTAAACGTGATGGCCCAAAGGCTTTGAGTCCCGCTTGATTAAACTCATCAACGATGCCAGCTGCCAAGGCAGCATCTGGTCCAATAAAAGTCCAAGCAATGTCATTTGCTTTAGCAAAATCAATCATCGTAGAATGTTCGGAAATTCCGATATTAACCAATTGCAAGCCATCCAAGGTCATGCCATCATTTCCTGGCGCGACAAAGACATCTGTAACTTGGGGACTCTCTAGCAATTTCTTAGCAATCGCATGTTCACGACCACCTGAACCAACAACAAGTAATTTCATTTCGATTACCTCACCTTAATCCTTCAAACCATCACATCAGTGATTACGGATTTAACTTACGAATAATATAGTTACATTATAACATATTTGTTCGTTATTTTTAAAATAATATGCGGTGGTATCAAAAAAAATCACCCAAAACTGGGTGATCTGATGTAAAACGTAAAAAAGAGAGGGGGACAAAAATCGTTAAATCGTCAAAAAATGACGATTTCGATTTTGTCATCTCACCTCCGCACAGTTGATTAGGATGACCGCTAACGATTGCGTAGTACTAAAACAGTCCGGTGAACTGTTTTAGGTGGACACTTGAAAATGAAGAAGTGCCCAGTTGGAGACTTCCAATCAACCACTGCGTCAATCTGTTATTACCATTAAAAATAGAAGGTTGAGATTTATGTCCCAACCTTCTTCTTAGGAGATTTATAAAAAAGAAAAAATTTATTTAGGATGGTTATAGTATAGCTTGTCATCCTTAAGCATTCCTAAAAGTTTTCTTTAAAAATTCTTAAAATCATTTTATTTACTCTTCCTCTGGGTAAGTCATGCCCCATTCCCTGCGGAGCCGCGTCATCATCGCCATGACATCACGGGTATAATCAAGATACATACGATTCTCAATACCTGCGACAGCTTTTTCCATATCAGCCAGTTCATAAGAAAGGGCCTGTGCGGTATCACCAGCTTCAATCACTTCTTGGTGACCATCCTCAGTGTAAGTAATGACCGCCTTTTGCCCACGTGGGTACTCGTAGAGCTCGATGTAACCTTTGTCGTAAGCGATGGTTCCGCGTTTTGGTTGCTTGGCGTGAAGACTGAGCGCAATCGTCGCCATCTCTCCTTCGGCATTGGTCAGAAGAATCCCCACCTGCTCATCCACGCCAGTCGGCGCCAGCTTGACCTGTGAAGCCATCTGATTTGGGATAGAACTCATGAACCAACGAACAAAAGAAAGAGCGTAAACACCGATGTCAAGTAAAGCACCGCCTGCTAGCTCTCGGCTGAAAAAGCGATTGGTCATGTCGTAGTCCTTATAACTCCCAAAATTCATCTGAATCAGCTTGAGCTCACCCAACTTGCCAGAAGCCACCACCTCTGTCAACTTACGGTAAATCGGCATATGGAAAATAGTCATAGCTTCCGCCAATACCACATGGTTTTCTTCTGCTAAAGCAATCGCCTCTGCCAATTCTTCAGAATTCAGCGTAATGGACTTCTCACACAGCACATGCTTGCCCTTAGCCAAAGCCTTTCGCAAGAAATTGATATGGGTATTGTGTGGCGTCGAGATGTAAATGATATCCACCTCAGGATCCTCAAAAACCTCATCAATGTTCTGATAAACTTTCTCAATCCCATATTTTTGGGCAAAAGCTACGCCCTTATCATAGGTCCGATTGGCAACCGAGTAAAGCTTTTTACCTTGACTCTCCAAGGCTTGCGCTAACTCATTTGCAATCACACCCGTCCCCAATGTCGCCCAGTTGTACTGTTTTCCCTCTGTCATAATGACCTCCTGTGAGTTTCTGATTTCATTATAGCAAAAAACAAGCCAGACAGCTTGTTTTAGTAGATTTCTTTACGATATCCGACTGCAACACTTTCAATCACGATGACATCGTCATAAATGTTGGATAGGATACAATAAAGTCCGACACGATAGCACCACTTATCAGAGTAATTAGCGGCTAGACCTTTGCCATATTGGAGAGGATTGTCTGTATTCGCTAAATGCTTATCAATCCAATACAAAATTGTAGAACGAGTGAAAGCATCTAATTTTTTAAGTTGCTTGACTGCCTTTTGGGTATAAGTTACCTGATAACTCATAGACCGAATTCCTTCATCAGTTCTTCGTGAGAAATTCTCACCCCATCATCCTCGGCCATCGCCTGACGAAGTACTTGCAAATCGTACTCTTCTTCAATTTTTTCCAACATAGCCTGACGCGCAAATTCTGAAATGGTCAACCCGTTTACTTGGATATATTTCTTAATCAATTCACCATCTTGATCATTGATACGTAGTGTCATTGTTGCCATATTTTCCACCTCTTGAATACTTTGATTCTTATTTTGGAACTTTTCCCTTCTCTTGTCAATAAAGCAGTCATTTTATAATTAATTCGTAAAATAAAAAAGAAAATCCCAACTCTTGTGAATTGAGATTCTCTAGGAGATTATGAAAAAAGAAAAGTTATTTAGGATTGATTCTAGTATAGCTTTCCTTGTTTAAGTAAAGCTAAATATCTAAAATTTCAATATCCTTGTATCCCTACTCAATTATTTTTAGTCCAAAAAAACTGAATAGTAGTGAAATTATTATAGCTATCCATGGCAAAATATTAGGTATCTTTTTAAATCTAAAAGTTCCATATGCAATAGCAACCGGAGATAAGAGAGAAAGTGCATAACATATGCTATACAAAAATAAATAGACAACCAACTGAGAATTTCCTTCACTAAAATAACTAGCAAAAGCATTTGAAAAGTTGTCTGCTCCTAATTGTCCGTTAGAATATTGACTCAAATAATTGGTTAATTCCTCTGGGAAATGAAGATTCTGATTAATAATATTCGCAATCACAACTACAACAATCTGCACTACTGCAATAATTGTATTTTTTATTTTATAATCACCTGATTTTATAACAATATAGATTAACGGAACTAAAGAAACAACAACAAGATATGACCACACATAGTTGATATTATTATTTAGAAAATCCATGACTGGATTAAAAAATATAACTAAAATTGCCATTACAGCTAGTGCAAGAATTCCAAATTCCAAACATTTCCGCCTCACCACTTGATGAGCCACTCTCACCAACATTAGTTGTTATATTGGTAAGAAAATAATTATTTGTTTGTTTTATTGAATTATCAATGTTATTTACATTCCCATTAACTTTCTTGTTTATTACATTTTTCATATATTCTCCTTAATGTCTAAAATGTCTCACACCCGTAAAGATCATTGCAATACCGTGCTTATCTGCAGCGTCAATCGAGTCTTGGTCGCGGACGGAGCCACCTGGTTGGACGATGGCTTTGATGCCTGCGGCTGCGATTTCTTCGATGTTATCTGCAAATGGGAAGAAGGCATCTGAGGCAAGGACTGCACCATCAAGGCGGTCTTTAGCCTGCTCAATCGCGATACGGACAGAGGCCACACGGTTGGTCTGACCCGGGCCAACGCCAAGGGTCATGTGGTCGTTGGCAATCAAGATACCGTTTGATTTCACATACTTGATGGCCTTCCAAGCAAACTCAAGAGCCACTTGCTCACGCGCATCTGGTTGACGTTTGGTCACGACTTGCCAGTCGGCTGGATTTTCCTTGATGACGTCTTGGTTTTGCACCAACATTCCGCCAACTACACCTGTGTATTCCGCTTCATTCTCACTCGCCTCTTGTGCGTCAAATGGCAACTCCAAGATGCGCAAGTTTTTCTTTTTATTGGTCAAAATAGCTAGCGCTTCTTCTGAATAACTTGGTGCAATGATGATTTCTAAGAAAATCGGATGCATTTTTTCTGCGGTAGCCGCATCCACCTCACGGTTGAGAACGACAATTCCACCGAAAATCGAAACTGGGTCAGCAGCGTAAGCATTGTCCCAAGCCCCTTCAATCGTGTCTGCTTGACCGATACCACAAGGGTTCATGTGCTTGAGCGCCACCACTGTCGGTTTGTCTGTGAAATCACGGATAATGCGAATAGCCGCATCAGCATCACGGATGTTATTGAATGAAAGTTCCTTACCGTTGAGCTGTTTCGCTGACGCGATAGAATACTCCGTCAGAATCGCTGACTGGTAGAAATCAGCATCCTGTTGAGGGTTTTCGCCGTAGCGCATCGGCTGTTTGAGGTCGTAAGTGATGGTTAGTTTTTCAGGCTTGGTTTCACCAACTTGCGCTGTAAAGTAATCCGCAATCAAGGCATCATAAGCTGCTGTGTGACGGTAAACTTTAGCCGCCAAACGTTGACGAGTAGCGTAAGTCGTTTCACCATCTGCCTTGAGCTCATCAAGAACCACCGCATAGTCTGCTGGATCTACCACAACCGTTACGCTAGCATGGTTTTTCGCAGCGGAGCGGAGCATAGAAGGGCCACCGATATCGATATTTTCCACCGCCAAATCGTAAGTCACATCTGGACGCAAGATCGTCTCTTTAAATGGATAAAGGTTGACCACCACAAGGTCAATCAAGCCAATCTCATGCTGGCTTGCCGCTTCCAAATGGCTATCCAAATCACGACGTGCCAAAAGCCCACCGTGGATTTTTGGATGAAGGGTCTTAACACGACCGTCCATCATTTCAGGGAAACCTGTCACATCGTCGATAGCAATGGTAGCTACCCCTGCATTGTCAAGAGCAGTTTTTGTACCACCCGTTGAGATAATCTCCCAACCAAGGGCTGTTAATTCCTGGGCAAATTCTACAATGCCCGCTTTGTCAGATACACTGATCAGTGCACGTTTTGTCATGATATCTCCTTTTCAATGAATGACCTCCAGTCACTCAATCTCTAGTTTATTAACGTCATAAAAACTAGTCTATGTCATATAAAAGATAGTGATTGTATCCTATCACTTCCTTGAGGTAAGCTTGATCTTCTGAGGATACTTCAAATTCTGGAAAGGTTGCTACTAAACTACACAAATATAGGTAATTAGGATGCCTACGATAAGAAAAACCATTTCCTCCAAATCGCCCTTGGCAGAAATCAAAAGCAAGCTTTAACTCTTGACTGGTTCCTTTTACCAATAAACTATCGAGATAAGCCAACTGACATTTGTCTGTATTGACAACCATAGCCCGCATGGTATTTGCCAAAACCAATAGCCAGTCCGATTGACTCTCTAGCTTTTTGGGTTTCGACTTTAGCATCTCTTTTAAAGCAATATAGTGCGTTTCAACAGTCATCCTTCCACTCCCAACTCTCTCAACACTTCTGGATAAAGCTGATACTCCGCCTCATGAATTCGCGTTTCAAAACTGTCAAGCGTATCATCTGCTAAACGCGGTACACGGACTTGTTTGATAATTTGTCCTGTATCTACCCCTGAATCCACCCAGTGAACAGTTACTCCACTCTGAGAAACACCAGCTTTCCAAGCGTCTTCGATACCGTGAGCACCCGGAAATTCTGGCAAGTAGGCTGGGTGAATATTGATGATGCGTCCTTCATAGGCAGATAGCAAGGTGTGACTCACAATTTTCATATAGCCTGCCAAAACAACCAAATCAATCTGGTGCTTATCTAGCAATTCCACAATGGCTTCTTCGTAAGCCACCTTGTTTTCAAATTCTTTGAGTTCAAAGGTATAGCTAATCACACCCAAGTTCTGAGCACGTTCTAGCACATAGTCCTCTCGTTTATCAGCGAAGAGGAACTCAACTGGAAATTGCTCTGCAATGACCTGAAAGTTAGAACCGTTACCCGAAGCAAATACTGCTATCTTTTTTGCCATTAGCGAACCACCACACTTGCGTCAGCTTTTTCCACAATACGACCAATCTCATAAACTGGTTCATCCAAAAGCTCTGTCACACGCGCCACATTTTCCGGACTAACCGCCAACATGAGCCCAATCCCCATATTGAAGATTTCAAACATTTCCTCATGCTTAATGTCACCGTATTTCTCAAGGGCTTTGAAAATCGGCAAAACTGGAATTTTATCCTCATCAATTTCTGCCGCTAAATTATCCGCAAACATACGAGGCACATTTTCAATGAATCCACCACCCGTGATGTGGGCAATCCCATTAACCAGTTCTTCTTTGATCAATGGCAGAGCGGCTTTGACATAGATGCGGGTTGGTTCAAGAAGAACATCTTTCAGTTTTTGCCCCTCTAACTCAGGCAATACTTCGTCACCTGTGTAATCTGCAAAAACACGACGAACGAGAGAATACCCATTCGAATGAATCCCGCTAGAAGCAAGTCCAAGAAGAACATCGCCTGCTTTAACTTTTGAGCCATCAATAATCTGAGACTTCTCAGCAATCCCTACTGCAAAACCAGCTAAATCATAGTCGTCTTCGCCATACATTCCAGGCATTTCAGCGGTTTCTCCACCAATAAGAGCAGCCCCAGCTTGCACACAGCCTTCTGCCACACCAGCCACGACTTGTTCCAACTTTTCAGGAACATTTTTACCCGTCGCCACATAGTCAAGGAAGTAAAGTGGCTCAGCACCAGCAGCGATGATGTCGTTGACACACATGGCCACACAGTCCTGACCAATCGTGTCATGCTTATCATACTTGATCGCTAGCATGAGCTTGGTCCCAACACCGTCTGTCCCAGAGATAAGGACTGGCTCTTTGACACCTGTTGTCGTTAGGTCAAACATCCCACCGAAGCCACCGAGAGCTCCCATCACACCAAGACGCTCTGTACGCGCCACATGCTTCTTAATTCGCTCAACAACCTCATAACCAGCTTCAACATCCACACCAGATTGGGCATACGCATTTTTGTTTTCAGACATTTCTTTCTCCTTTTTGATGTTGACAAACCTGTCAACCTTGTAAACCAACCGTCAATTTACCGTCAATCCTTTTGGAAAATAGCAGTGCTATTTAACCTTATCGTCTTTTAATAGTTTTAAAATTTCATTCCACTGATAGAGAGAGTAGAGCCAAACCAAGACCGCTACACCATAACCTAATCCTGCCCAGATATGTTTCTCCATGAGAGAGACAACCGTTAAAATACTCAATATCGGTAACAGTATAAGACTAATGCCAGCCATGAGATGATGTATTTTGTTAATAGCCTTCTCCATTACTTCACCTTTTCAATATAAAAGCTTGTCTTCTCATCAAGGCTACGAAGATATTCTGCTTCATAATCGTAAAGTGGTGTTGGGTAGTTCCCGTCAAAATAAGCCACACAGAGCCCACCATTTGGCGCATCGGTTTCAAGACCAATAGACTCAATCAAGCCATCAAGAGAGAGGTAGGTTAGGCTATCTGCCCCAATAATGTCACACACTTCTTCCACACTATGATTGGCAGAAATCAATTCCCGATGCGTCTGGATGTCAATCCCGTAAAAACATGGGTATTTTAGTTCTGGACTTCCAATCGCCACATGGACTTCTTTGGCACCAGCTTCACGCAATAATTGAACAATACGGCGTGACGTTGTCCCTCGAACAATCGAGTCATCAACCATGACCACACGTTTATCCTTGACGACACCAGATACCGCTGAGAGTTTCATGCGAACACCCTGCTCACGCAATTCTTGCGTTGGTTGGATAAAGGTCCGCTGCGTGTATTGATTTTTGACCAATCCCATTTCGTTTGGCAGACCTGATTCTTCAGCGAAGCCCATAGCTGCTGATAAGGATGAGTTTGGCACACCAACCACAATGTCAGCTTCATGCTTGAATTCCTGCGCCAGCCTTCTTCCCATATTCTTACGAGCCGTATGGACGTTGACACCCGCAATGGTGGAGTCAGGACGCGCAAAATACACATATTCCATCGAACAAATAGCCAACTGTGTATCAGTGGTGTAAGTATCGTACTGGATGCCATTGTCATCAATGATAATCACTTCACCGGGATTGACATCACGAACCCACTCGGCACCAACCACTTCAAAGGCACAGGTTTCTGAAGAGACTACCCAAGCGCCATTTTTCATTTGTCCAATAGAAAGCGGACGGAAGCCATTAGGATCAAGCGCCGCAATGAGCTTGTCCTCTGTCATCAAAAGATAAGCAAAGCCACCTTTGACAGTATTCAAAGCCTCTTTAACCTTACCCATAAATTCTGGATTGTGGCTACGGCGAATGAGGTGCATCAAGATTTCCGTATCTGATGAAGCATTAAAAATGGCCCCTTGCGCTTCCAATTCTTTTTTTAACGACACCGCATTGGTTAAATTCCCATTGTGGGCAAGGGCTAGTTGCTCATTGGTAAAGGTGTAAAGGAAGGGCTGAATGTTATTGATTGAGGCTGCGCCTGCTGTCGCATAGCGCACATGCCCAATCGCTGCTGTTCCTGTTAATTTTTCCAAATCAGCTGGATTTTTAAAGACCTCTGAAAGCAACCCCGTATCACGGTGGCCCAACAGATGTCCTTGGTCATTTGAGACAATCCCCGCCCCTTCTTGACCGCGGTGCTGCAGGCTATGAAGCCCAAAATAAGTCACTTGGGCTGCCTGTGGGTGTCCCCAAATGCCGAAGACACCACATTCTTCGTTTAATGATTTTACTTCGTATGTCATTTGATTTTTCCTTTTTGGGTGTTTTTCTGATGTGGTGATGGCATCATTTCATGACTAAGTCAATAGCCTTTGACACCTCAAGAGTGATGTTATCACTTTTTATCACGGTGAAAAGCACCTACTACGAGTTTACTTTCGTTCGCTCATTCATTTTATTTCCCTGTAAAGTACTTCACGGCACTTTCAAAGAGTTTTTGATCTTTATTTCCTGGAATATTTTGGAAAAGACCTTCTTCCCAACGTTCTGAGTGTCCCATCTTACCAATGATTTGCCCGTTCTTGCTCGTAATGCCTTCGATGGCATGAAGAGAACCATTTGGATTATATTGGCTATCCATACTTGGCTGACCCGTAAAGTCCACATATTGGCTCCAAATTTGCCCATTGTCACGCAACTCTGCAAATTCTTCTGCCGTCACAACAAATTTTCCTTCACCGTGTGATACTGGAATCGCATAAACATCGCCTACTTGGACACCTGCAAGCCATGGAGAGTTGGTATTCGCCACACGAGTTTCCACCATTTTGGCAACGTGCTGGTTAGCATCGTTATAGAAAAGGGTTGGGCTGGTTTCAGTCGTATCCTCAAAATTACCATAAGGTAGGAGGCCTGATTTCACAAGAGCTTGGAAACCATTACAGATTCCGATGATAAGACCACCACGCGCGATAAAGTTGTCAATAGCAGAGCGGACCTTCGCATTTAGCAAGATCGTCACGATAAACTTAGCAGACCCGTCTGGTTCATCTGCAGCAGAGAAGCCACCTGCAAAGAAGAGGATATTGGCTTGGTTAATATGGTCAACCATGGTGTCAACAGACTGCTCAATCGCTTCACCATCAAGAGTGACAAACGGAACCATGTTCACCTTAGCACCAGCCTGTTCAAAAGCCTTAGCCGAATCATATTCCGAGTTTGTCCCTGGGAAAACTGGAATGTAAACCAAAGGTTTGTCAACGATTTCTTTAGCTTGTTTCACGGTATCAGTGACAATAGCGGGTACTGTTTCCAAGGTTGTTTCTTGTTCAAACACCGTTGGATAGATATCTTCTAGTGTGCCTTCAAAGGCTGCTAGTAGGCTCTCACCAGATAAGTTGACACCATTGACAACCACGTTAAAGTCCGCTGTCGTTTGACCAATTTTCACAGCGTCAGCAATCTCCTCTTTTGAAGTAAAGATGAAACCACCCAATTGAGCTGTCAAGCTACTGTCAAGCTCTGCTATTTCCACAGAAACACCGATACGATTACCAAATGTCGCTAGAGCTAGAGCTTCAATCAGACCACCATATTTGACAGCGGAAGCTGAGGTCAACGTATGTTTTTCTTGAATAGCAGACAAGGTTTCAAAATTCTGCTTAATCAGTGCAAAATCAATATCAGCAGTAATGCCTTGACCTGGTAAGTAGTAAATGTTCTCTCCGGCAGCTTTGAACTCTGGCGACAAGACCTTACGAGTATCCGCAGTCGTTACCCCAAAGGCAACGAGCGTTGGAGGGACAGTTAAATCTTCAAAAGTACCTGACATCGAATCCTTACCACCGATTGATGGCAAACCAAGCTGAAGTTGAGCTTCAATAGAGCCAAGGAGAGCTGCTACTGGTTGACCAAAACGATCAGCTTGTTTATCCATACGCTGAAAATATTCTTGGTAAGAGAAACGCGCCTTAGACCAGTTAGCTCCTGTTGCTGCTAACCGTGCAGTCGCTTCAATGACCGCATAAGCCGCCCCATGATATGGAGACCATTCTGCGATATAAGGATTAAATCCTTGTGCTATCACAGAAGCTGTCGTTGTCACACCATGTTGAACTGGTAATTTCTGTACAGAGGCCTCTGTTGGAGTCACTTGATAACGGCCACCAAGCGGATGATTAACAGTAGAGCGACCAACAGAACTATCAAAAATCGTCTGCAACCCTTTTTGACTAGCGTGGTTCAAATCAGCCAAAGCAGCTAGAGTATCTTTTTCAAGAGTTTCTGCTGAAGTGACGCGTACTTCTGGAACAGCTACTTCGCTGTCCACCACATTAGCATCTACTACCACGCGCACCCCATTGGTATCAAGGAAGCGACGCTCAATATCTACAATCGTTTGCCCATTCCACGTCATGACAAGATTTGGTTTTTCAGTCACTGTTGCCACAACTACAGCATGAATATTTTCTGTCGCACAAGCTGAGATAAAAGCATCCACATCACTAGGACGCACCACAACCGCCATACGTTCCTGTGATTCTGAGATAGCAATTTCTGTACCGTTTAGACCAGCATATTTAAGTGGCACCTTATCAAGATCAATTTCAAGTCCGTCAGCCAATTCACCGATGGCGACACAGACACCACCTGCACCAAAGTCATTTGATTTTTTAATAAGCCGAGTCACTTCACCATTACGGAAAAGGCGTTGAATTTTCCGTTCTTCAATGGCATTTCCTTTTTGAACCTCTGCGCCAGCTGTTTCAACCGATTCGACTGTCTGAACTTTAGACGACCCTGTCGCACCACCAACGCCGTCACGACCTGTTTTTCCTCCAAGAAGGATAACCTCGTCACCAGCTTCTGGTTTTTCACGGACAACATTTTCCTTTGGAGCCGCACCGACAACCGCACCAAGCTCCATGCGTTTAGCCACAAAGCCTGGGTGGAAATATTCACGAACATAAGTCGTTGCTAGACCAATCTGATTTCCATATGAAGAATACCCATGAGCTGCTGTTTTTGAAATGACCTGCTGTGGCAATTTTCCTTCACGCGTCTCCGCAAGCGGAGCTGTAATATCGCCAGCCCCTGAAATCCGCATCGCTTGGTAAACATAAGAACGCCCCGACAAGGGATCACGAATCGCACCGCCAATACAAGTCGCTGCTCCACCAAACGGCTCAATTTCTGTTGGGTGATTATGAGTTTCATTTTTAAACATAAGAAGCCACGGCTCTTTGACGCCATTGACATCAACCTCAATCTCTACAGAACAGGCATTGATTTCATCTGATACCTCCATGTCATCCAAGCGACCATTAGCACGCTCATAACGTCCAAAAATCGTCGCCATATCCATCAAAGTTTGTGGCTTTTCAGAACGACCCAATTCCTCACGCATCGCCAAATATTTATCATAGGTTGCTTGTAACTGCGATTGAAATTGTGATTCCGAAAAATTGATTTGCTTCAATTCTGTTTCAAAAGTCGTGTGACGGCAGTGGTCTGACCAATAAGTGTCCAAAACCTTCAACTCAGTTTCAGTCGGCACGCGCCCAATGGATTTAAAGTAATCTTGAATAAAGACAAGGTCCGCAACCTCCATAGCCATTCCCTGCTCTGCCTTATAAACCGAAAAATCTTCTGCCGTATAAGTTTCAAAGAAATCCAAGGTTGGAATCGTTTTATCTGACACTGAAAATGCCTGCGGTTGAATCGCTACCGTAATATCCTTGAAACGTGAATCAACTGGATTTAAAAGATAGTTTTTTACAGCAGCAAATTCCGCTTCTGCAATATCCTGATTCACCAAATAAAGTTGAGCGGTATTCACGACGACATCACTCTCACTGCCGAGCAATAGCAGAGCTTCTTGAGCTGAGGCTGCCCGTTGATCAAATTGTCCAGGCAAACTTTCAATCGCAAAAAAGGCTGATTGACTAAGAACTTCTGCTACTTCAGTTTCTGACAAAATGTTATCGGTCACCTGCTCAGAAAAAATGTGTTTCTCAGCGCGTTCAACGAGATTTTCTACTAAATTGAACACATCATAAACCTGCACAATGCGAACAGTTGACAAACTAGTCAACTGCAAACGATGGGTCAATTCCTTAACCAAAGCCTGTGATTTTACCTGAAAATCAGCCTTCTTTTCAACGAAAATACGTTTATCCATTTCTTTCACACCAGCTCGATGGGTTATGCCAATCGAATTTCCTTTCTTTCCTAAAACACTGCGACTAATCTAGAGCTTTCAATTTATCCAAAACCACTTGATAAACATCAGTCAAATTGCCTAAATCACGACGGAAAACATCCTTGTCCATATGATTACCGTCAACATCCCAAAGGCGACAGTTATCTGGCGAAAATTCGTCCGCTAAAATAATCTTACCATCCTTATCAAAGCCAAACTCCAGTTTAAAATCAATCAACTGCAAACCTATTTGAGCAAACCAATCTTTCAGCAAATCATTGATACGACGTGTCTCAGCCTTGAGATAGGCAATCTCTTCCTCTGTCGCAATCTTCAAGAACTGCACATGCTCATCATTAATAAATGGGTCGTCCAAGTCATCATTTTTATAATAGAATTCCACAATTGGCGTTTCCAAAGCCATCCCCTCTTCGACTCCAAAACGTTTTGAAAATGACCCTGCTGTCACGTTACGAAGGACAACTTCCAAAGGAATAATCGTCACTTTCTGGTTTAATTGTTCCGTTTCTGATACTTGTTTAATAAAATGCGTTGCCACACCAGCTGCGTTTAATTTGGTAAAAATAAGAGACGAAATCTGATTATTAAGCATGCCTTTGCCTTCAATCGTCTCCTTACGAGCACCATTCAGCATTGTGGCTTGGTCCTTATAGACTGCTTTAATCACATGTTCGTCTTCTGTCGTATAAATATCTTTAGCTTTTCCTTGATAAATAAGTTGATTGGACATGAAAATGTTCGCCTTTCATCAGTTGTTGTTACGATTTTACCAAAAAATTCGCCTTTCATCAACCAAAACACTAAAAATAGATAAAATAAAAAGTTATTATTCTTAAAATCCGAACAATAACTTATTTTGGTTATTTATTTTTATGTTTTATCTGCAAATTCTGTCACTAACTGTGACACCACATCTGTCTCCAACATGGTACGAATTTGTTTAATCGTATAGTAAATCGAAGTTGCATCGCTAGAGCCATGAGCCTTAACCACCGGTGCTTGCACACCAAATAACACCGCACCACCAGCTTTAGAATAATCCATCGTATCCTTCAAACCATAGAGACTATCCTTCAACAAAAGAGCCCCTAATTTCCCTTTGACTCCTGCCGAAGTAATCGCTGATTTCAAAGCTCCCATGACAGACTTTGCTGTCCCTTCAATGGTTTTCAGCACAGCGTTTCCCGTGAAACCATCCGATACCACCACATCCGCAACATCATTCAGTAATTCACGCGCTTCCACATTTCCAATGAAATGAATCGACGGTTCATTCGCTAGCAAGCGATAAGCTTCTTGATGTACTGGAGTTCCTTTGGTCTCCTCCGTACCATTATTTAATAAACCAACACGTGGTTTTTCAATACCACGCACATTCTTAGCATAAAAAGACCCTAGAATACCATACTGATGTAAGTGAGTTGCCGTATTTTCAGCATTAGCACCTAAATCAAGCATGTCAAAATTTTGACCACTCATTGTTGGCAAAGTCGTCATCAAACCTGGACGCTCTACCCCCTTAATACGCTTCACAATCAATGTCCCAGCAGTCAGCAAAGCACCTGTATTACCAGCTGATAAAACAGCATCTGCCTCACCATCCTTAACCGCTTTGGCAGCCAAAACCATGCTAGCTTTCTTTTTGGTACGGATAGCCTTAGTTGGCTCATCATCTGAATTGATTTTTTCCTCCGTATGAACAATCGTCACACGCTCAGTTGCTGTCAAATAAGGACGAATCTTCGTGTCATCCCCATACAAAATCACTTCAATATCTGCGAAATCTGCCAAGGCACGGTTCACACCTTCTACAATAGCCTGAGGAGCATTGTCACCACCCATAGCATCTACTGCAATTTTTTTCATAATTTCCTCACCAAATCATTTGATACTCATATTATACCACAAAACCAAAAAGACAACATTAGTTGTCCTTTCGTATCATATTTCCCCATTCTCCCAAACCATCAATAAACTTCTTACTTTTTAGATGAATACCCACATAATTATCATAGATATCGTCTAAAAAATGGCGGAGCTTCTGCTTCATTTCTGGCTTTACTGAAATGGTTTTCAACTCTTCAAATTTAACTGACTGAAACTGATTCAACAAGTAAGGAACATTGGGATCCAAGTGACTCCGACGTTCATCACGATCATAGTGCTCAGGACATAAAAGACCTGAATACTGATAAGAAAAATCAAATCGTTGACCAACACGATGGCAAAAAACACAGTCGTGAAAGTTCAAAGCAACCCCAAAACGCTCTAAAATTTGGACCTCAAAAATATTGGTTAAAATTTCATAATCCAACCCCTCATTCATCAATGCCAAGGTCTTAACTAAAAAAGCAAATAAATGAGGATCTGGTTGATTATCATTTATAGCAGCATCTGCTAAAGCAACCACATAAGTTGCGTAAGATAAGATAAAAATATCCTCGTTAATCATTTGATAGGCCTCTGAACCATGATAATCGTCAATATAAGATAATCCCGTATCATTCAATTTTACTAAAAAATCAGCCTGTGTTAAAGGTTGGATAACTGAAGCTAATTTTGATTTACTAGCATGCTTGATAAAAAACATACGCTTACCAGCAGTCTCCGTAAATATCTTAACTAATTTATCATCTTCACGGTAATTACGATTATAGAGGACTATTCCTCGCGTTTCCTTAATTTCCATATTGCTCCATAAAGACTTCCAAGCGGCGCATAGCTTCTTTAATAATCTCCATACTAGCAGCATAAGAAATACGTAAATACCCTTCACCATATTGCCCAAAAGCAACACCAGGAATAAAGGCAACAGACTGCTCACGTGCTAATTTTTGAAGAAAAGCAAAGGAATCTTGACCTTCGGCTACAGGAATTTTAGCAAAAATATAGAAAGCCCCATTTGGTCTAATAATTTTGAATCCCATCGCTGACATCTTCTCAATAATGTAATCACGACGTTTAATATATTCCACTTTCATTGGCTTTACATCATCTTTACCAGCTGTTAAAGCTGCAATACCAGCAAATTGAGCAGAAGTAGTTGCTGCAGTCACGAGATACTGGTGACTCTTGATAATCTGTGCTACTAGAGCCTCTCGTGCAAAAATCAGACCCAAACGCCATCCTGTCATCGCATGTGATTTGGAAAGACCATTGATGACAATTGTTTGATCTGGTAAAAATGATGCTATCGACACATGAGGTTCATTGGTATAATTCAGTTCTGAATAAATCTCATCACTCACAACAAAAACAGGGTACTTTTCCAAAACAGCTGCAAAAGCTTTAATTTCATCACGCGAATAAGTCACCCCTGTAGGATTAGCAGGATAATTAAGCAATACAGCTTTAACTCTCTCTCCATACTGTTTAAGAGCTCCTTCAAGCATTTCTGGTGTTAGGACAAAGTCATTAGCAGTTGTATCTATCTCGACAATCTCAGCCCCTACAAGAGTCACAATAGGCTCATAACCAGGATAAGCAGGAGCAGGTAAAAGCACCACATCTCCAGGCTCTAAGATAGCCGTTAAAGTCGCAGATAGCGCTTCTGTTGCTCCCACAGTTACCAAAACCTCATTTTCTGGCGCATAGTCAAGCCCATATTTTTCTTTGACAAAAGCTGACGCAGCTTGACGCAATTCTAATAAACCAGCCATCCCAGTATAATGACTCTGATTAGCATCAATAGCTACCTTAGCCGCTTCCTTAACATGATCTGGAGTATTAAAATCAGGCTCACCTAAAGTCAATTTCAAAATACCAGGAACATCTGAAATAGATTGATCAAATTGACGAATCAATGACACTTCAATCTTATTTAAATTCTTATTAAAACGTTGTGTAAGGTCCATAAAACTCACCTCATAAAGATAATAGACCCATTATACCAAAAAAATCTGCCCATAGGACAGATTTTATACAAGTCTTACTTTTGGCCCAATTCAAAAAGTGGTGACAACGGACGTTTTTCATGGATACGAATAATAGCATCCGCTAAAAGATCAGCAATTGAAATTTGTTCAATTTTATCAATCAAGCGCTCCTCTGGAAGATAAATCGTATCAAGGACCACTAACTTCTTAATCGCAGATTTCGTAATATTTTCAAGTGCTGGACCAGAAAGAACTGGGTGAGTACATGAAGCATAAACAGCCGTTGCACCAGCTTCAGCCAAAGCGTCAGCCGCATGACAAATCGTACCAGCCGTATCAATCATATCATCAATTAGGATACACGTCTTACCTGCTACATTACCAATGATATTCATCACTTCTGAAGTATTCATTTTATCCACACTACGGCGCTTATCAATGATGGCAATTGGAGTTTTAAGGAACTGCGCTAATTTACGCGCACGTGTCACACCACCATGGTCTGGACTGACAACAACAACATCCTCACCAGTCAATCCCGCACGGTCAAAATAATCCGCAATAAGTGGCGCTCCCATCAAATGATCTACAGGAATATCAAAGAATCCCTGAATCTGTGCAGCATGAAGATCCACCGTCAACAAACGATCTACACCAGCGACTTCAAGCATATTAGCTACCAATTTTGATGTGATTGGCTCACGAGCACGTGCCTTACGATCTTGACGTGCATAGCCATAATAAGGCATCACAACATTAACTGTCTCTGCACTAGCACGTTTTAAGGCGTCAACCATAATTAAAATTTCCATTAGATTATGATTAACTGGGGCAGAAGTTGATTGAAGAATATAAACATGGTGCCCACGAATAGATTCTTCAATATTAACTTGAATTTCACCATCAGAAAATTGACGAACAGATGATTTTCCAAGTGAAATTCCCATGGAATCTGCTACCTTTTTTGCCAATTCTTGATTAGACGACAAAGCAAAGAGCTTCAAGTTGTTGTAAGACATGACTTCCTCCAAGATTTTTCTTCAAACTCTATTTTAACCCTTTTTAAAGGATTTTTCAATGAAATAAAGTCAACAAAAATAGAAATTAAAACTAATACTCGTTAAAAATCAAAATTAGATACCAGAAATCCATTGTCTCTTAATAACCGATTTCAATACAGACCAATGTAACACTTGACAAAGCCAGCAATATATATTGTTAACAAGTGATAATAATTTTTAAATAGATTATGACTTCTAGAACTTTCCATATTGGTAAATAATTTCATCTTGAGCTTAGAAATTAGAAAATGAATGAAAACTTTGGCTCTCCAAAAAGAAATTGAACTCCTTAAAATGTTTTGATACTGACTTTATCAGCTTCATTTCACACCTCAAAAACTCTACGAAACCATTTAATACTCATTACTTTTAAGAAAGAAACATTTTAGCCTCACTTTGTTCGGTAGTCCATCAAAAGTATTAGAGGTTCTAAAATGCTAATTTTGATTTTGGATGAGTATGAGATCCTATTGTCATCTAAACAAAAAAAGAAGACTAATTTTAGTCCTCTCTTTAGAAATAGGAAGTTATTCAACTTCAAATAATTCCTACCTTACCTCAAAATTTTATGGATAAATGTATCCAGCAATGCTACTTGGATTAAAAGCACCACGATAATTAGCAATTGGTTGTGTTCCAGTGCCATCCATATTACATTCCATAACTTCAATAGTACCATCAGAATGAACAGCCGTTACAACTGCAACGTGTCCATAATAAGAGTTTGTCCATACTGCTACAGAACCAACTTGAGGAGTTGTACCAGTTGAATAACCAGCAGAACGTGCACTACCTAACCATTGTCCAGCATTTCCCCAATAATTTCCAACCCAAGGTGCAAGAGCTTTTACTCCCCAAGTACATTGACCTGCAGGATAAGTATTTGAAGCAGAATAAGTTACTTTTGCACTTGATGATGCAACAGCAACTGGCGCAGCAGTTGGACTAGCTACTACAGCTGGCGTTGCTTGTGCTACAGGAGGCTGAGCTTGAACAGCTTGAGCTGATTGTGCTTGCGCAGCAGCTGCGGCTGCAGCTTGTTCACGTGCTGCTTTCTCAGCAGCTGCTGCAGCAGCAGCTGCGGCTTCTGCGGCAGCCTTTTCTTGAAGAAGAGCAGATTTTTCATTCTCAGCGGTTGTCAACTGAACAGCTAGATTAATTTGAGCCACCTCAAGTTCTGCTTGTTGCGTTTTCAAAGCAACCTCATTAGCAGCAAGAGTTTTTTGATTTTCCCAAACCGTATTAATAGCTGCTTGGTTCTCTTCTTGTTTTTTTTCAAGAGAAGATTTATCTTCTTCTTGCTGTTTCAACATACTTTCACTAGCTGAAACAAATTCTCTAATAGCGACAACTCGACCAATAGCATCTGAAATAGAGTCTGCATCGATAATAGCTGAAATGTAATTTGTAGCTCCACCATTTTGTTGAGCACTACGAGCCTGATTTTCTAAAGCTCCTGTACGAGCAATAATTTTATCTGATAAAACCTTAATTTCACTAATCAATCGTTCAGATTCAGCTTCCAAACGTTTATTTTCTTCCTCTAATTTCGTTTTTTCACTTTGAAGAGAAGATACTTGTGTTTTGATTGCTGTAACCTGCGCTTTAGCAGCAGACTGCTCTGCTGAAAGTGTACTAATAGTTGCTTCTTTTGCAGCAATTTGTGCTTCATAATCAGTTGCAGATACGAGAGTCAGATTTGAAGCTGTACTCAATGCGATACCACTGAGTAATATTACTGATAAGATACGTTTCTTCATAGAATAATAATTTCCTTTCGATAAGACAGTATACATTCTACCAAAAAAAAGCAGGCACTATGTTACGCTATTGTTACAGTTTATTGATAGTTTAAAACACAAGAAATAATGCTATGTAACACTTTTAAAAATAGGAGATACTCCTAATAAAACAAGACTATTGAGCACTAAAGTTGGCATAAGGTGATAGGCCATCGCTAAATTAATAGGGTATTTTGTTAAACCATAGACCACTGCTAAAAAATAAGTGCCACCTTCAAAAATTAAAATCAGAACTACCATCATTAAAAACCTGGTAAATCCCATTGAAATCAAACCGCTATGCTTCTTTACCAAATAAACCAGTAGAGGATAAATAAAAATAGCTAATCCAACGGTATGGTAAAAATAGCTATCAACAATAAGACCTAGTATAACTGAAATTAAATAAAGTCCAAAACTTGAATATTTCTTCTCAAAATACAACAAAGCAATAAGACTCATATGACTTGAAAACAGGAAAGGACCTGGAATCACACCTTCAAGAAGTAACACTATCTGACTATCAAAAATAAAAGATAGAATCAAAAAAAACGATATCACAAAAAATGATTTTAATTTCACCATAATTATTCACCCAATAGTGTCACATAAGTCAAATGATCAAAATCAGCACCAGGTGAAACATAAACCGTTCGATTCAACTCATCTTCAGAAACAATATCTAAAACTTTACCCACTTTTACATTAGCTGCTGATTTCCCATCTAAACCACTTGTAAAAACTGTAGCATCTTTAGATACATCTAACTTTTTATTCAATTTCGTAACTATAAAAGTATTTTTATCCAAATCAAATCCAGATAATATACCATAAACATCACCTGAATTCGTCGATATTTTAACCGGGATTTCACTAACATTATCAGTATTAGTTAATAAATTAACGGTTGAAAAATAAGATGTTACCTGAGAAATTGTTCCCACTAAGTATCCATTTGATAAGACCAACATATTTTCAGAAACATCTTGTTTTTGGCCAATATCAAGAGAAACCCAATCCAACCAAGCAATTGTAGACCGACTAATTACTTTTCCAGTTAATACCTCTTGATTCTCATAAATATTTTTAACCCCTAAACTAGCCTTTAAAGACTCATTCTCCTCAGTTAGATCCTTCAATTTTTCTTCATGAGGCTCTAAAGATAAAAGTCTCTCTTTTAGCTTAGAATTTTCTTCCCTAACTTCATCTAATGACTTAAAATCAAAAATAAAATTTTTTACCGTTGAAACTGGATAAGAAATCAGGGACGACAAAGTTACTGAAACATTAGATAAATTTTGCGAAAAATTCTTCCTTATTTTAACATCCCTTAAAAGAAAAAAAATAAGTGAAGCAACAAACGTTACAGTCACTACACTAATCAATAAAAAACGAGAAAAACGTAATTTTCGCACAACAAACCCCAAAATCTAGCAAAAATAAAACGAGTTACCTAAAAGATAACATCGTTTGAACATACGGAGAATAAGGGATTCGAACCCTTGCGCCAGTTACCCGACCTAACGATTTAGCAAACCGTCCTCTTCAGCCTCTTGAGTAATTCTCCAAATTTGATGGGCACGAGTGGACTCGAACCACCGACCTCACGCTTATCAGGCGTGCGCTCTAACCACCTGAGCTACGCGCCCAAAATAAAAAAATGCCGGCTACATGACTTGAACACGCGACCCTCTGATTACAAATCAGATGCTCTACCAACTGAGCTAAGCCGGCTTATATTTCCTATGCGGGTTAAGGGACTTGAACCCCCACGCCCTTCGGCGCCA
>NZ_RCVM01000012.1 GCF_003686955.1 Streptococcus hillyeri | reverse complement strand
CCAAGAAGAAGTTAAGTGACGATAGCCTAGGAGATACACCTGTACCCATGCCGAACACAGCAGTTAAGTCCTAGAACGCCGGAAGTAGTTGGGGGTTGCCCCCTGTGAGATAGGGTAGTTGCTTAGCGAATCATAAGGATTCAAAATAATCCTTTGGGAGTTTAGCTCAGCTGGGAGAGCATCTGCCTTACAAGCAGAGGGTCAGCGGTTCGATCCCGTTAACTCCCATGATTAAGGAAACTTAATAGGTCCCGTAGTGTAGCGGTTATCACGTCGCCCTGTCACGGCGAAGATCGCGGGTTCGATTCCCGTCGGGACCGAAGACTCGTTAGCTCAGTTGGTAGAGCATTTGACTTTTAATCAAAGGGTCGCTGGTTCGAGCCCAGCACGGGTCATGATGCGGGTTTGGCGGAATTGGCAGACGCACCAGATTTAGGATCTGGCGCCGAAGGGCGTGGGGGTTCAAGTCCCTTAACCCGCATAGGAAATATAAGCCGGCTTAGCTCAGTTGGTAGAGCATCTGATTTGTAATCAGAGGGTCGCGTGTTCAAGTCATGTAGCCGGCATAAGTCAAAGAGATGCGAATGTAGTTCAGTGGTAGAACACCACCTTGCCAAGGTGGGGGTCGCGGGTTCGAATCCCGTCATTCGCTTGAGGCGCCGGGGTGGCGGAACTGGCAGACGCACAGGACTTAAAATCCTGCGAGGGGTAACCTTCGTACCGGTTCGATTCCGGTCCTCGGCACTAATTGGAAAGATAGCGAAGAGGCTAAACGCGGCGGACTGTAAATCCGCTCCTTCGGGTTCGGGGGTTCGAATCCCTCTCTTTCCATCTTACGGGCATAGTTTAAAGGTAGAACTAAGGTCTCCAAAACCTTCAGTGTGGGTTCAATTCCTACTGCCCGTGTTTAAAATATGGCGGATGTGGTGAAGTGGTTAACACATCAGATTGTGGCTCTGACATTCGGGGGTTCGATTCCCCTCATTCGCCTATTGTTAATGGGGTATAGCCAAGCGGTAAGGCAAGGGACTTTGACTCCCTCATGCGTTGGTTCGAATCCAGCTACCCCAGTTATATTTTTAAGCCGGCGTGGCGGAATTGGCAGACGCGCTGGACTCAAAATCCAGTGTCCTCACGGACGTGCCGGTTCGACCCCGGCCGCCGGTATAGCTTAAAAATGGGAAACGTTGATTCGTCAGCGTTTTTTGTTTTTCTACAAAAATTTTATATCGCCCGAAGAAGGTGATCAGGAGTGATACTCATTAAGAATCAGAATTGGTACTTTAGTTAAGATGAAAAATGTACAAGTGTGTTAACCTGAGGAGGTTGTTTGCGTCCATCAATCGGACTTTGGTGATCTTTCAAAATAATAAATATGGATATTATAGGACTATGACCTACGACACTTTTAAGGAAGAGACCAAAAAGTAATTTTTGATGTTTCTTAAGTGTGAACGTATCGCATGTTTATTGTTTTCGTTTAGTCTGATTTTTTTGCTTTTAATTTTGGGTGTTGAGTGCTATTGTTGAGGTGTTTTATAGTCATTTGAATCAAGAATAAGACAGCAGAAAACGGATCACTTAGCAGAATTATTCTATATACCCCGATTAGTTACTGTCCTAATGTTGATTCATTGCACTAAATATGGCACTTTCTAGTGAGACCTTTAGTGCGTTTCTTCATATGTCTTATGGGACCTTTAAAAGCACCATAATTTTTGTTTTTTTGTGTCTACTGCAGAAATGGTGGTGTCTCGTAGTATCCTCTGCTCATAGTAATTTCTGCTAAGAGCATGGACTGTTGTTAGATGTTGTTTATGGTGAAGACCACAATCATACTTTAAACAAAAATGCTGCCTTTAATTTAAACCTGTTACGGAAGATGTGCCTGCATTTTCGTAAAGTCATGACTTTTCCCAAAAAAGATATAAGCTATTGTCGTAAATAACGCTATATTTCTGTCCATTTGGAAGATTATCTTGAACAGTTATTTGGTAAGAAAGGGTGACAATTGGTTTGCCTCCTACGATTACCATTTTAAAAATTGGAAGTAGGCATAAAAGAAGTGGAAGAAACTTTTCTTGCGTACGATTTGCTGGTAAAGTTCTAGAGGTTGACATTGCTTTTTAGTTTCAAAATGGAGTTACGGAGCAGTTATTAGTAGGGCAAGGTGGCGGTTTCTTCACTATTGTTACTATGTTAGTTCTTGTAGTGATTTGAAGTTTTGGGATTGCTTTTTTGAATCATTCCTGCTGTTCTTCCTCCAAGTATTATCAAGTGATTGGAAGACTATAAAAATAAAAATCGCCATATGATATTAGCGTCTTAGCTTATCAACTTATAGAAGAACTTCCATTTTTCAAAATTATAGCCACAAAGTTTTGGCGTTTTCAGATATGAAGGTAATTGAAATTGTTGGTGTAAGGATAGTTGGACCGCGCATAATATGGGTTATTTGTTTTTTTTTAAATTGACTTTTCTATCCTGAAATCACTCATTGAAATTAGCAACTTCGGGAATGTTTCTTTTTTACTTGAGAGTTTAGTTTTAGGGGCTTTTATGTTAAAATGGGAGTACGAAATGCAAGGAGAAAGTTATGTCTGAACTGTTTAAGAAATTGATGGAGCAGATTGAGATGCCACTTGAATGGAGAGATTCAAGTGTTTTTTCGTCTGGTGATATTCTTGAAGTTAAGGTACATACTGTTAGCCGTCATTGGGAATTTCATTTTTCGTTTTCGGAAGTTTTGCCTATTGAGCTTTATCGTGAATTGGCTAGTCGTTTAGTTGCGACTTTTGAACGTGCAGATATAAAGGCAACTTTCGATATTCGTGCAGAAAATAGCAGGGCTTCTGAGGAATTGATTCAGGCTTACTATCGTGAAGCGTTTGAATTACCTCTTTGTAATAGCGCTAGCTTTAAGGCTTCTTTTGCTCATTTGACGGTGAAGTCTGTTGGTGATAAAGTGATGATAGAAGCGCCAGCTTTTGTCAATAATGATCATTTTAGGAAAACTCATCTGCCACGTCTTGAGGAGCAGTTTGAGGCTTTTGGTTTCGGTCGGATAACTTTTGATATGGAGTCGCATGAGGAGATGACGCAGGAACTTCAAGAGGAGTTCTTGTCGTCTCGTGAGGCTTTGGTTGAAAAGGCTGCGCAGGAGAATTTGCAAGCTCAGAAATCTCTGGAAGCTATGGCACCAGCGCCAGAAGAGAAACCGGCTCCTAGTTTTGATTTTAAAGAACGTGCGGCTCAGCGTCAGGCTGGGTTTGACAAGGCTGAAATTACGCCAATGGTGGAGATTGAGACTGAGGAAAATCGGATAACGTTTGAGGGGCTGATATTTGATGTTGAGAAAAAAACAACTCGTACTGGTCGCCACATCATCAACTTTAAGATGACGGACTATACGTCTAGTTTTGCGATGCAGAAATGGGCTAAGGATGATGAGGAACTCAAGAAATTTGAGATGATTGCTAAGGGCAATTGGTTACGTGTTCAGGGGAATATTGAGAACAACCAGTTTACGAAGTCTTTGACCATGAATGTTCAGCAGGTTAAGGAGATTGTCCATACTCCACGTAAGGATCTGATGCCTGAGGGGCAAAAACGTGTGGAGCTTCATGCCCATACGAATATGTCTACTATGGATGCTCTTCCGACGGTTGAAGATTTGATTGATACAGCGAAGCGTTTTGGACATTCAGCGATTGCGATTACAGACCATGCCAATGTGCAGTCCTTTCCTCATGGTTATCATAGGGCTAAGAAGGCTGGTATTAAGGCTATTTTTGGCTTAGAGGCAAATGTGGTTGAGGATAGTGTTCCCATTACCTACAATGAGGTTCCGATGCCTTTGAAAGAGGCTACGTATGTGGTGTTTGACGTGGAGACAACGGGACTGTCTGCGGTTCATAATAGTTTGATTCAGATTGCGGCCTCTAAAATGTACAAGGGGAATATTATCGAGCAGTTTGATGAATTTATAGATCCAGGTCATCCATTATCTGCTTTTACGACGGAATTGACAGGAATTACGGACAATCATGTTCGTGGTTCTAAGCCTTTGCAACAGGTTTTAGAGGAATTTCAAGCTTTTTGTGAGGGAACTGTGCTGGTTGCCCATAATGCGACCTTTGACGTTGGTTTTATGAATGCTAATTATGAGCGTCAGGGGCTGCCAATCATTACGCAACCAGTTATTGACACTTTGGAGTTTGTGCGTAATCTTTATCCAGAATTTAAACGTCATGGTTTGGGACCTTTGACGAAACGTTTTCAAGTGTCGTTGGAGCATCACCATATGGCCAATTATGATGCGGAAGCTACAGGTCGCTTGCTCTTTATTTTTATCAATGATGTTTTGGATCGTCATGGCATTACGGATTTATCTGAACTCAATACAAAATTGATTGCTGAGGATTCTTATAAGAAGGCTCGTGTGAAGCATGTGACCATCTATGTGCAAAATCAGGTTGGTTTAAAGAATATTTTCAAATTGGTTTCTCTTTCTAATGTGAAGTATTTTGAAGGGGTGGCCCGTATTCCAAGAACGGTTTTGGATGCGCATCGTGAGGGCTTGTTATTGGGGACGGCTTGCTCAGAAGGGGAAGTGTTTGACACCTTGTTATCGTCTGGTATTGAGGCAGCTGTAGAGGTGGCTAACTATTATGATTTTATTGAGATTATGCCGCCAGCCATCTATGCGCCGTTGATTGCTAAAGATTTAATCAAGGATGAAGCTGCTGTTCAGCAAGTGATTAAAGATTTGATTGAGGTTGGGCGTCGTGCAGACAAGCCAGTTATGGCAACTGGGAATGTGCATTATTTAGAGCCTGAAGATGCGATTTATCGTGAAATTATTGTCCGTAGTTTGGGACAGGGGGCTTTGATTAACAGGACCATTGGTCGTGGTGAGAATGCTCAGCCTGCTCCGCTACCAGAAGCTCATTTTCGTACGACAAATGAGATGCTTGATGATTTTGCCTTTCTTGGTGAAGAATTGGCTTATGAGGTTGTCGTGACCAATACCAATGCTTTTGCGGACATTATTGAAGAGGTTGAAGTGGTTAAGGGAGACCTCTATACGCCTTATATCCCGCAGGCGGAAGAAACGGTTGCTGAGATGACTTATCAAAAGGCGTTTGAGATTTATGGTAATCCGTTGCCTGATATTATTGATTTGCGGATTGAGAAGGAATTGACCTCTATCCTAGGTAATGGGTTTGCGGTGATCTATCTGGCTTCTCAGATGCTGGTAAATCGTTCGAATGAGCGTGGTTATTTGGTTGGTTCACGTGGTTCTGTTGGGTCAAGTTTTGTTGCAACGATGATTGGGATTACGGAAGTTAACCCGATGCCACCGCATTATGTTTGTCCAAATTGTCAACATAGTGAGTTTATCACGGATGGTTCTTATGGTTCGGGATATGATTTACCTAATAAGGATTGTCCAGAATGTGGAACGCTCTATAAAAAGGATGGGCAGGATATTCCCTTTGAGACCTTCCTTGGTTTTGATGGGGATAAGGTTCCTGATATCGATTTGAACTTTTCGGGTGATGATCAGCCAAGTGCCCATTTGGATGTGCGTGATATTTTTGGAGAAGAATACGCTTTTCGTGCAGGTACAGTAGGTACAGTTGCAGATAAGACGGCTTATGGGTTTGTTAAGGGCTATGAGCGTGATTATGGTAAATTTTACCGTGACGCTGAAGTTGACCGTTTGGCAAAAGGTGCGGCAGGTGTTAAGCGAAACACGGGACAACACCCTGGTGGTATCGTTGTTATTCCTGATTATATGGATGTTTATGATTTTACACCTGTTCAATACCCTGCTGATGATGTGAACGCGGCTTGGCAGACTACTCACTTTAACTTCCATGATATTGATGAAAATGTTTTGAAACTCGATGTTCTGGGACATGATGATCCTACCATGGTGCGTAAGTTGCAAGATTTATCGGGCATTGATCCTAAGGACATTTTAGCTGATGATCCAGGCGTAATGGCTTTGTTCTCTGGAACAGAGATTCTTGGGGTGACACCAGAGCAAATTGGAACACCGACTGGTATGTTAGGAATTCCTGAGTTTGGAACGAACTTTGTTCGAGGCATGGTTGAAGAAACCAAACCGACAACCTTTGCGGAATTGTTACAGTTATCAGGGCTATCACATGGTACGGACGTTTGGCTTGGAAACGCACAAGATTTGATCAAGCAAGGGATTGCAACGCTGAAAACGGTTATTGGGTGTCGTGACGATATCATGGTTTATCTGATGCATGCGGGACTTCCTCCTAAGATGGCCTTTAACATCATGGAGCGGGTTCGTAAAGGGATGTGGCTGAAAATCTCTGAGGAGGAGCGTAATGGTTATATTCAAGCCATGCGTGATAACAATGTTCCTGATTGGTATATTGAATCCTGTGGTAAAATCAAGTACATGTTCCCGAAAGCTCACGCGGCAGCTTATGTTTTGATGGCTTTGCGGGTGGCTTACTTCAAGGTTCATCATCCGATCATGTATTACTGTGCTTACTTCTCTATCCGTGCGAAAGCTTTTGAATTGAAAACCATGTGTGCAGGTCTGGATGCAGTCAAGGCTCGTATGAAGGACATTACTGAAAAACGCCAGCGTAATGAGGCAAGTAATGTTGAAAATGACTTGTTTACCACTCTTGAAATTGTCAATGAGATGTTAGAGCGTGGTTTTAAGTTTGGGCAACTAGATTTGTATAAATCAGATGCAATTGACTTCTTGATTGAAGGAGATACCTTGATTCCACCATTTGTAGCTCTTGAGGGATTGGGGGAAAACGTTGCGAAGCAACTAGTTGCGGCGCGTGCAGAAGGGGAATTTCTTTCTAAGACAGAATTGCGTAAACGAGGTGGTTTATCATCGACTCTTGTTGAAAAATTAGATGAAATGGGCATCTTGGGTAATATGCCAGAGGATAACCAATTAAGTTTATTTGATGACTTATTTTAAGAAAACAGTTCGTGAGAGCTGTTTTTTCTTGTTTAAATAGCTGTTCTTTGATAGAATAGCACTAAATAGTAATAAAGGAGGTTTTATGCCGAATTTTAAGAATAATGCAGTCAAGTCAATGGTGGTTCTTCGTAAGGCATTTCGTACGATTGATGCTAAGGTTTCAGAAAGTTTTAAGGAGTTTGAATTGACACCTGCTCAGTTTGGTGTTTTAGATGTCCTTTATGCTAAAGGCAGTATGAAAATTGGTGATTTGATTGATAGTACACTAGCTACTTCTGGCAATATGACTGTGGTCATTAAAAATATGGAGAAAAAGGGTTGGATAAATAAGACTGCTTGTCCTAATGATAAACGTGCTTTTTGGATTGATTTGACAGATCAAGGAAGAGAGGTTATTGCGGCAGCTTTACCAGCCCATATTGAAAAAGTTGAGGAGACATTTGCTGTTTTGTCACCAGATGAGCAGGTGCAGCTGATTGACTTACTTAAGAAATTTAAAAATTGTTGAGCAAATGGGTTGACTATATTACTAAGTAGTGATAATATGGTGCCATAACATTACTATGTAGTGTTTTTAGAAGGAGACGTCATGTCAATCATCAACACTATCAAATCATTTTTCAATATCAATAAAAAAGAAGAGGAAAAATCTATGAAAAACATTCTATTTATCGTTGGTTCACTCCGTGAAGGCTCATTTAACCATCAACTAGCAGCAAATGCTGAAAAAGTTTTAGAAGGTAAAGCAAACGTTTCTTACCTCAACTGGAAAGAGGTTCCTGTTTTTTCACAAGATCTTGAAACACCAGTATTGCCAGCTGTTCAAGCTGTACGTGATGCAGTTGTTGCAGCAGATGCTATCTGGATTTTCTCACCAGCATACAACTTTGCTATCCCAGGTTCATTGAAAAACTTGCTTGACTGGTTAAGCCGTGCGATTGATCTTTCTGATACTACTGGTGCGTCAGCACTTCAAGATAAAGTATCAACCGTATCTGTTTTAGCTAACGGTGGACACGAGCAAGTAGCAGATGCCTTCCGTAACTTGATGCCATTTATCCGTACACAATTCGTTGATCAAGTGACTTTCTCAAAAGTTAACGATTCAGCTTGGGCAGATGGTCAATACGTTGCAACAGAAGAAGTTCTTGCAGACCTTAACAAACAAGCAGAAGCTCTTCTTGCAGCTCTTAACTAATCAACTTTATAGATTCTGTCATTATTGGCAGGATTTTTATTTTTTTGAAAAAATATAGAATAAGGGGTTGACATTTGAATAAATATAACATAAAATACATATACGATAATAAAAATACAAAGAAAAGGTTGGAATTATGAAAAAATTATTAACTTATGTCATGGCAGGATTTTTAGCATTAACCTTGTCAGCTTGTGGTAGCTCTAGTAGCAAAGAGGACACTTCTTTGAAGGATGTTCAGGATAAGGGGAAATTAGTGGTGGCTTTGAGTCCTGATTATGCTCCTTTTGAGTTCAAAACCTTGGTGGATGGCAAAGATACAATCGTCGGAGCCGATGTGGAAATTGCTAAGGCAATTGCAGATAAATTGGGTGTCGAAGTTGAATTGTCACCAATGTCATTTAACAATGTGTTAGCTAGTCTTTCTTCTAAGAAAGCTGACATTGCAATCTCAGGAATTTCTGCGACTGAGGAGCGTGCAAAAACGTTTGATTTCTCAGATGTGTACTACAATGCAAAAAACATCGTTTTAATTAAAAAAGAGAACTTGGAAAAATACAATACAGCCGCTAGCCTATCTGGTAAATCAATTGGGGCACAAAAAGGTTCGATTCAAGAACCGATTGTAACAGAACAATTGTCTGAAGGGCACTTGGTATCTTTGGTTCAAGTCACTGAAATGATTAACGAGTTGAAAACAGGAAAACTCGATGCAGTGGTCTTGGAAGAGACAATTGCTAAAGGTTATGTCTCTCAAAATGATGATTTAGTCATTGCTGAGATTCCCCTAAAAGAAGATGATAGCGAGCCAGGAAGTGCGGTAGCTATGGCCAAAGGAAGTGAGTCACTTAAAAAGGCTGTCAATGAAGTGATTGAAGAATTGAAAGCATCTGGTAAAATCGATACTTTTGTTCAAGAAGCCTATGAGTTATCACTATCTGCTGAATAAGTCAAAATGCCTGAGAGGAGTTCTCAGGTTTTTTGTTCGCCTAAAAAGTTTGTGAAATCACTAACTATAACAGCGTTTACAAAGGGTGGAATATGCTAAAAATAAGCGGTTCAAAAATTTGCACTTTGTGAAAAAAAAGAATATCATATTGGGGTAATATGATTAAATGGAGGCCGTAATGGTAACACTTTCAAAAGAACAACATTTAGAAATGTTTCTGAAAATGGAACGCATTCGTGAATTTGATATGCGTATCAACAAACTTGTTCGTCGTGGTTTCGTACAAGGGATGACTCACTTTTCAGTTGGTGAAGAAGCTGCTAACGTGGGTGCGGTTCAACACTTGAGCTACGATGATATTTTCTTCTCTAACCACCGTGGGCATGGTCAATCAATTGCTCAAGACATGGATTTGAATGCTATGATGGCTGAGCTTGCTGGTAAAGCAACTGGTGTTTCAAAAGGCCGTGGTGGTTCAATGCACGTTGCTGACTTTGCTAAAGGTAACTACGGTACTAACGGTATCGTTGGTGGTGGTTATGCGATGGCTGTTGGTGCAGCCTTGACACAACAATATAAAGGAACTAAGAATATCGTTGTGGCTTTCTCTGGAGATGGTGCGACTAACGAAGGATCATTCCACGAGTCTGTTAACATGGCAGCAACATGGAAATTGCCAGTTATCTTCTTTATCATCAACAACCGTTACGGTATCTCAATGAGTATCGAAAACGCAACAAACACGCCTCACCTCTACACTCGTGCTGAGGCTTATGGTATCCCAGGTTTCTACTGTGAAGATGGTAACGATGTTCTTGCCGTCTATGAAACAATGGGCAAAGCTGTTGAACACGTTCGTGGTGGTAACGGACCAGCGATTGTTGAGGTTGAATCTTACCGTTGGTTTGGTCACTCAACTGCGGATGCAGGTGTTTACCGTACGAAAGAAGAAGTTGATGAGTGGAAGAAAAAAGATCCAATGATCAAATACCGTCAATACTTGACAGCAGAAGGTATTGCTACTGATGAAGAACTTGATGCCATCCAAGCACAAGTGAAAAAAGAAGTTGACGATGCTTACGAATTTGCACAAAACAGTCCAGATCCAGACTTGTCTGTAGCCTTTGAAGACATCTGGGTAGATTAAGAAATTTTTAGCAAATAAACTGTGATATTTCAGACAGGGCGACGTAGTCGCTCGCTAAAAGGCACTTTCCGCCGTGGTGAAAGCACTAGAAGATAAGCGGTCTAGTGCGAAAGGGGTCTGCGAGACTTTGGCTCGCAGAAAAGGAATGGAACACCGAAGGTGTTCGCTTCCGCCCCTCACCACTTAAGGATAAGTGCCAAAAGAAAAAATCATTTTCGGAGAAAATAACATGTCAGAAACAAAATTAATGGCTTTGCGTGAGGCGATTAACCTTGCAATGAGCGAAGAAATGCGTAAAGATGAGAACATCTTCCTTATGGGTGAGGACGTTGGTATCTATGGTGGTGACTTCGGGACATCTGTAGGTATGCTTGCTGAGTTTGGTGAGAAGCGTGTTAAAGACACCCCAATCTCTGAAGCAGCGATTGCCGGTGCGGCAGTTGGTGCTGCGATTACTGGACTTCGTCCAATCATCGACCTTACTTTCATGGACTTTATCACTATTGCGCTTGATGCGATTGTCAACAATGGTGCGAAAAACAACTACATGTTTGGTGGTGGTTTGAAAACTCCTGTTGTTTACCGTGTGGCTTCAGGTTCAGGTATTGGTTCAGCAGCGCAACACTCACAATCACTTGAAGCGTGGTTGACACACATTCCAGGGATTAAAGTGGTTGCTCCAGGTAATGCTAACGATGCTAAGGGGCTTTTGAAATCAGCTATCCAAGATAACAACATCGTTATCTTCATGGAGCCAAAAGCGCTTTACGGTAAAAAAGAAGAAGTGACTCAAGACCCAGATTTCTACTTGCCACTTGGTAAAGGTGAAATCAAACGCGAAGGTACAGATATCACTATCGTATCTTACGGTCGTATGCTTGAGCGCGTGTTGCAAGCGGCTGAAGAAGTTGCTGCAGATGGTATCAATGTTGAAGTTGTTGACCCACGTACGCTTATCCCACTTGATAAAGAAATCATTATCAACTCAGTTAAGAAAACTGGTAAATTGATGCTTGTCAACGACGCCTACAAGACTGGTGGTTTCATCGGAGAAATCGCAACAATCGTTACAGAAAGCGAAGCCTTTGACTACCTTGACCACCCAATCGTACGTTTGGCGTCAGAAGATGTGCCAGTACCGTACGCACGCGTTCTTGAACAAGCAATCTTGCCAGACGTTGCCAAAATCAAAGCAGCGATTTACAAAATGGCAAACAAAGGAAACTAATTTTCCAACTTAGACGTTTAGGGCTAAAGCTGACGAAAGTTAGCTTTAGCTCGATAGTTTCTGTGTAGTGAGATTATGAGTATTGAATTGGTATTTGAACTAATTGCCTTTTCTCACCACAAGGAATTATCATAAAAGAAACTTTCTAATAAAACTGAAAGGAAAAAACATGGCTTTTGAAGTAATCATGCCGAAACTCGGTGTTGACATGCAAGAAGGTGAAATCATCGAGTGGAAAAAAGCTGAAGGTGACACGGTCACTGAAGGCGAAGTCCTTCTTGAAATCATGTCAGATAAGACAAATATGGAGCTTGAAGCAGAAGAATCAGGTGTTCTTTTGAAAATCACTCGCCAAGCTGGTGAGGTTGTTCCAGTTACTGAAATTATTGCTTATATTGGTGAAGCTGGTGAGAGTATTTCGACGTCAGCTTCTGAAACAGTTACTGAGGTGGCAGATCCAGTTGAAGCAGCTGTTGTTGCACCTAAAGTAGAAGCGCCAGCAGTTGTTGCAGCTACACCACAAAATCATGGTGGTAAGGTTCGTGCAACGCCAGCAGCTCGTAAATTAGCTGCTGAACAAGGTGTTGACCTTGGTCTTGTACCTGGAACGGGTGCGAATGGTCGTGTGCATAAAGAAGATGTTGAAAACTTTAAAGGTGCACAACCTAAAGCAACTCCACTTGCTGCTAAAATTGCAGCTGATAAAGGAATTGACCTTGCAACTGTTGTTGGAACAGGTGCTCGTGGTAAGATTACCAAAGAAGATGTCCTTGCTCTTGTAGCGCCAGCAGTTGTTGCAGAAGCAGTACAAGCACCAAAAGCTGAAGAAAAACCGGCTAAAGAATTGCCAGAAGGTGTTGAAATCATCAAGATGTCAGCAATGCGTAAGGCTATTTCGAAAGGTATGACGCACTCATACTTGACGGCTCCAACCTTTACGCTTAACTACGACATTGACATGACGAACCTTATGGCGCTTCGTAAACAAGTGCTTGAACCAATCATGAATAAAACAGGTCTTAAAGTGACCTTTACAGACCTTATCGGTCTTGCTGTTACACGCACGTTGATGAAAGAAGAACACCGTTATCTTAACGCTTCTCTTATCAATGATGCTCAAGAAATTGAGCTGCACAAGTTTGTAAACATTGGTATTGCAGTTGGTCTTGATGAAGGCTTGGTTGTACCAGTTGTTCATGGTGCGGATAAGATGAGCTTGTCAGACTTTGTGGTGGCGTCTAAAGATGTCATTAAAAAAGCACAAACTGGTAAGTTAAAAGCAGCAGAAATGTCAGGTTCAACCTTCTCAATCACTAACTTGGGAATGTTTGGTACGAAGACATTTAATCCAATTATTAACCAACCTAACTCAGCAATCTTGGGTGTTGCCTCAACAGTTCAAACTCCAGTTGTTATTGATGGTGAAATCAAAATCCGTCCAATCATGGCACTTTGCTTAACAATTGACCACCGTATTGTGGATGGTATGAATGGTGCTAAATTCATGGTTGACCTTAAGAACTTGTTGGAAAACCCATTAGAATTGTTAATCTGATAAGAACATGCTGCTATCCCATTAAGGGAGTCCGGTAATAATCGTCACTCTTGATGGGATGGCTTTGAGGCGACGAAGTCGCTAATACTTGCTTTGTACCATAGTGGAAATTAAGCTCTTATCGTAGTAAAATAAAAATAAGAAGCTGGGCTATTATCAGTGGTATCGTTTGTAATTCTCCAACAGAAATGAATTGACGGTACTGATTGATGGTCTTTGCTCTGCTATGTGACGAAAGCAAAAAAGAGAAATAAAGCTTTAACCGAAAGGAAACTAAATAAAATGGCTTTTGAAGTAATTATGCCTAAACTTGGCGTTGATATGCAAGAAGGTGAAATCATCGAGTGGAAAAAAGCTGAAGGTGATACAGTCACTGAAGGTGAAGTTCTTCTTGAAATCATGTCAGATAAAACAAATATGGAACTTGAAGCAGAAGAATCAGGTGTTCTTTTGAAGATCACTCGCCAAGCTGGTGAAGTTGTTCCTGTTACCGAAATCATTGCTTACATTGGTGAAGCTGGTGAGACTATCGCAGACGCGTCTGCTGCAACTCCAGCTCCTGCTGAAGTAGCACAAGCTACAGCTGATCTTAAAGCAGCTGGTCTTGAAGTGCCTGCTGCACCTGCTGTTGCAGCGGCCCCTGCTGCTGATAAAGCTCCGCTTGCAGACAATGAGTACGATATCGTTGTTGTTGGTGGTGGACCTGCTGGTTACTACGCAGCTATCCGTGGTGCTCAACTAGGTGGTAAAATTGCTATCGTTGAAAAATCAGAATTCGGTGGTACTTGTTTGAACGTTGGATGTATCCCAACGAAAACTTACCTTAAAAATGCTGAAATTCTTGATGGTCTTAAAATTGCAGCAGGACGTGGTATCAACCTTGCTTCTACGAACTATGCGATTGATATGGATAAGACTGTTGACTTCAAAAACTCAGTTGTTCGTACCTTAACAGGTGGTGTTAAAGGTCTTTTGAAGGCTAACAAAGTAACGATGTTCAACGGACTTGGTCAGGTGAACCCAGACAAGACAGTTACTATCGGTTCAGAAACCATCAAAGGTCGCTCTATCATCCTTGCAACAGGTTCAAAAGTATCACGTATCAATATCCCTGGTATCGAATCACCACTTGTATTGACTTCAGATGATATCCTTGACCTTAAAGAAATGCCAAAATCACTTGCTGTTATGGGTGGAGGTGTCGTTGGTATCGAGCTTGGACTTGTTTGGGCATCATATGGTGTGCCAGTTACTGTTATCGAAATGGCCGACCGCATTATCCCAGGTATGGATAAAGAAGTGTCACTTGAACTTCAAAAAATCCTTGCTAAGAAAGGCATGACCATCAAGACGAACGTTGGTGTGTCAGAAATTGTTGAAGCTAATAACCAATTAACATTGAAACTTAACAATGGTGAAGAAGTTGTTGCTGAAAAAGCTCTGCTTTCTATCGGACGTGTCCCACAATTAGCAGGACTTGAAAACCTTAACCTTGAAATGGATCGTAACCGTATCAAAGTTAATGCCTACCAAGAAACATCAATTCCAGGTATCTATGCTCCAGGTGATGTGAATGGTACGAAAATGCTTGCTCACGCTGCTTACCGTATGGGTGAAGTGGCTGCTGAAAATGCAATGCATGGTAACGTTCGTAAAGCAAAACTTGACTACACACCAGCCGCTGTTTACACACACCCAGAAGTGGCTATGGTTGGTTTGACTGAAGAACAAGCGCGTGAACAATATGGAGATGTTCTAGTTGGACGTTCTAGCTTTGCTGGAAATGGTCGTGCCATCGCTTCTAATGAAGCACATGGTTTTGTTAAAGTGATTGCAGAGCCAAAATACCATGAAATCCTAGGTGTTCACATCATCGGACCTGCAGCAGCAGAACTTGCTAATGAAGCATCAACAATTATGGAAGCTGAATTGACAGTTCATGATGTTGCACAATCAATCCACGGACACCCAACCTTCTCAGAAAACATGTATGAAGCCTTCATGGATGTTCTTGGAGAAGCTATCCATAACCCACCACGTCGTAAATAAGAAATGACTTAAAGATTCTAGTATATAGTGCTAGAGTCTTTTTATGCTTGTTCAGAACAGGAATAGTCCTTTTTATAGTGTTTTATCTTTAATACTTAACAAAAATCAAAAATTACTTTTTTGCTTCTTTCTTAGAAAGGTGCGGACGCAAGCAACCTCCTTTGGAGTTTCATTGCTACTTTTTGAGCCTAGGTCTCAAAAAGTCCGTTATAATCAAGAGTTTACTCTTGATTATAATACCACCATGGCGAAAGAAGCGCTGGGAAATTGATACCTTTATTGGTCCTTTAGTTTGCTCAATATGCTAATTTTGATTTTTATAGAGTATAAAATAGTAAACTCGTTTAAGATAAATTGTCTCAGTCACAATGAATTCCCCTTCAATATATGGTTGTTTTATCATATCTTATTGCTGGTATTTTCTGCAATCATTACGAGCGACGAAGTCGCCACAACTAGCACTTTCCGCAGTGGTGATAACACTAAAACTAATAAGTTTTAGTGTGTGTGGGTGAAATTGTCCAGTGGACAGTTTCAGCCTGAGCTTAGAAACCTGGGAGCGAAGGAAACCTAGGCTTGCCAAGAAGGAATGGAACTCTGTAGGAGGGGAGGTTCTGATACTGACTTCGTCAGCTTCATTTCCCACCTCAAAAGGTCTCCTAGACCTTTTGAGCGCCCCACACCCATTAGGAGAAGTGCTAACAAAAATACTAAATAAAAACTAATTGATTTTATCAGTATTTAGAATCACTTTAATGTTATTTAAAATGCTTAGATTAACTTGACGACGATTTGATATTTTGTTAATTTAAGAGGTATTGCAATGCTTTGTAGGCTTTGAGGGAGGTAACTCATGAAAGCATTAAATGGGTTAGTCCCTGTGTTATTTATATTGATTTTTTTATCTTTAACGATTGGGGCTAGTTCCCAGTTTTCTTGGCTAGGCTTATATCAAGGTGATGATATGGCTAGTCACGTTTTTTGGCAGTCACGTTTGCCAAGAACTTTAGCTATTTTATTATCAGCTGGAGCGATGAGTTTATCTGGCTTACTCATGCAGACAATTACAC
Source organism: Streptococcus hillyeri (assembly GCF_003686955.1). GTDB lineage: Bacteria > Bacillota > Bacilli > Lactobacillales > Streptococcaceae > Streptococcus > Streptococcus hillyeri. Next base: position 52,045 of record NZ_RCVM01000012.1, on the reverse strand, counting down.
AAAATCACTACGCAGCGCCATCAACTGTAGGAACTGTCGAGGCGGCACAATTAGGGATGTTAGTGTCACTCTTCTTTTTTCCACGGGCGACCTTGTTTCAGAAAATGGTCTTTGCCTTTAGTGCTGCTATGTTAGCCACGCTCTTTTTTATCAAGGTTGTGCGTCGGTTACAGTTTAAGGAGAAATGGCAGTTGCCTTTAGTTGGAATGATTTATGGTGGGATGATAGGGGCCTTTGCACAAATGATTGCTTATCGTTTTAATCTGGTACAGTCTATGTCCTCCTGGACGCAGGGATCATTTGCCATGATTCAGACGAAGCAATATGAATGGCTTTTCTTAAACCTTGTGATTTTAGGAGCCGTTTGGTATTTTTCAGAAGGATTCTCGCTGATGAGTCTAGGTGAGGATACAAGTCGTGTACTAGGTCTTCCCTTTGAACGTATGGAAGGACTTGCCTTATTGTTGATTTCGCTGACGACAGCAACAACGATGATTACAGTTGGAGGTCTTCCCTTTATTGGGATTATTATTCCTAACTTGGTGCGTTTGCATATTAGCGAACACTTGAAAAATTCTCAGGCTGTAGTGGTGTTAGCGGGTTCTTGCCTCGTACTAGCTTGCGATATCTTTGCACGGTTAGTCATCCGTCCTTATGAGGTATCAGTTTCTCTAATTTTAGGTATTTTAGGGTCATTGGTCTTCATTTTACTCTTGTGGCGAGGTGAGCGACATGGGTAAGATGCAATCTAAACGTCGGCAGTTATTGTGGTTACTGATTATTTTGGCAATAGGCTGTGCAGTACTCTATACTTATCCTTTTGGTGGTCGTGTGGTTCCTTATATTTTGAAGTTGCGGCTACGGAAAGTTTTGACTTATGCCCTTGTGGCTGTTATTGCAAGCTTTTCAACCATTAGTTTTCAGACTATCACAGGAAATCGCTTTTTAACCCCATCAGTTCTCGGGCTAGAAAGTCTTTACGTTCTCATGCAATCTGTTTATCTTTTTTTCTATTGGAAATGGATTGAGCAACAGGCACCGAATCCCATTGTGGAATTCCTCGTGGTTTTGCTGATTCAATTGCTGTTCTTTGGTCTTTTGCAACCGATTATTCGTAACTTATTGACCAAGGGATTTGGAACGATTTTACTCATCTGTATGTCATTAGGAACCTTGTTTAGAAGTTTTTCGACTTATTTGCAGGTACTTATGGATCCTAATGAGTATGACAAATTGCAGGGCAAACTTTTTGCTTCCTTGCAACATGTTAATACCGATGTGCTTGCTATTGTAACGGTTCTTGTGGCCAGCTCTGCTATTTTCCTTTATCGTAAAAGTGCGATTCTGAATGTCTTTTATCTTGGGAAATCTAATGCGACGCTTCTTGGGGTTGATGTGGAAAAAACGCAACAGACGGTCCTGTGGGTGGTAGTGCTATTGGTGTCTGCCTCGACAGCCATGGTTGGTCCGATGAGTTTTTTTGGCTTTATGGTGGTCAATATCGTCCATCAGTTGCTTAACTATTATGAACACAAGTGGTTGTTTGGTGTGGCTAGTTTGTTAGGATTTGTGGTCTTAGTGATAGGCCAAGGTGTTTTAGAGCGGTTATTTAACTACCAGATCACGATTGCCATGTTGGTGGAACTATTAGGTGGAGCCTTTTTCTTCTATTTATTGTATAAGGAGCGGATGACATCATGATGAAGATGGCACAAATTGTAAAATCTTACGGAGACAAAGCTATTTTAAAGGCTGTTAATCTGGATATTGCTCATGGGCAATTTACGGCTTTTATTGGACCGAATGGAGCTGGAAAATCAACACTTCTGTCAATCATGAGTCGGCTCTTGGTTAAGGATGAAGGGCTCTTGATGATCAAGGGTCAGGAAATTGAGGCTTGGCATTCGGCTGAGTTGGCAAAAGAATTGACCATGCTCAAACAGCAAATTCATTTTCAAGTCAAGTTCACTGTCGAAGAGCTAGTTGCTTTTGGGCGCTTTCCTTACAGTCAAGGTCGTCTGACAGCAGAAGACCATGCTAAAATTAATGAAGCACTGACTTATATGGACTTGCAGGATTTACGTAGTCGGTTGATTGACACCCTGTCAGGTGGGCAATTACAGCGGGTCTATATTGCGATGGTCTTGGCACAAGATACTGATATTGTCTTGTTGGATGAACCTTTGAATAACCTTGACATTAAGCAAGGGATTGCGATGATGAAAACTTTGAGACGTTTGGTTGATGAATTAGGGAAAACAGTCGTTATCGTCATCCATGATATTAATATTGCCAGTCAATTTGTCGATCAGATGGTTGGTTTTAAAGAGGGGGAAATCTTTTGCCGTGGAACCCCTCAAGAGGTGATGACAAAAACGATTTTGGATGACCTCTATAACATGGATGTTATTGTTGATGAAATCCATGGCAAACGCATTTGTATTTATCACTAAAAAGGAGACAGATATGTCAAAAACAATGAAACGATTACTTAGTGCAGTAGCACTTGTTGCAACATTTATTTTAGTAGCTTGTGGTTCAAAAACAGCTAAAGAGGAGACACCAAAGGAAACGAAAGCAGTTCCAGCAGAAGTAACGATTAAAGCGGAAAATGGGGATATCACTGTTCCAACGAACCCTAAAAAAATTGTTGTTCTCGATTTGGGAATGGCCGATACCTTACGTGCATTGGGGCATGAAGATGCGATTGTTGGTATGCCGTCTCAATCTTTACCAACTTACTTAGCTGACCTTGGTAAGAAGGATTCTGTCACAAATGTTGGTAACTTGAAAGAAGTTAATCTCGAAGCGATTGCTGAATTGGCACCTGATGTCATTATTGCTTCAGGCCGAACTCAAGGGAAAATTGCAGAATTTGAAGAAATTGCACCGACAGTTTACTTTGCTACAGATAGCGCTGACTATCTTAATTCGGTTAAAAACAATGTGACAGAAGTGGCTAAACTGTTTGGCGATGAAGCAGTAAAAACAGCCAAAAAAGAATTGGCAGAGCTAGATAATATTGTTTCTATTGCCACAAAAGCTAATGACGGAACAGCTCAAACAACCTTGATGGTTCTTTTGAATGAAGGAAATATTGCAGGTATCGGATCGGAAGGTCGCTATGGCTTTGTCTATAATACTCTAGGTTTCAAGCCAACAAGTCTTGAGATTAAAGAAGAAGCGCGTGGCGGTCGCCGTGGTGGTGGCCATGGACAAGGGCTCAGCTTTGAATCAATTGCAGAAGTTAATCCAGATACGATTTTTGTTGTAGATCGCACCCTTGCTATTGGTGGTGATACGTCAACCAATGCGGACGTCCTTAATAACGCGTTGTTACAAGGAACAAAGGCTGGTCAGAACAAACGTATCATTACGCTAACATCAGACCTGTGGTACCTATCAGGTGGTGGACTTGAGTCAACACGCCTCATGTTTGAAGAAGTTGCTGAACACGCAGGAAAATAATTAATAAGATGAACTCAGACAGGAAAAGTAGTCTGAGTTTTTTGCTGTGCAAAATTGTCTAGTTTCCAAATTATAATAGACTGAGAAAGGAATAGGACAAGAAAAGGAGCTACTGCTAGAACTAGCTTTCATCCCATTTTTTAACGATATCCTAACCTTTACTCAATTCACTATCGAAAGGGCTTTCTTAGGTACTTGTCACCCACATAATCCAAGGATAAGCGTTGATAAGCAATTCAGGGTGTCAATTATTTTTCAGTTTTTACTTGCTTTTATGGAATTATAGGTTTATAATCTATATATACTTAAATTAAGCATATGTAAAAATTAAGGAGGTTGATATGTATTACCCTATTCCATCCCCTGTGATTGAGTTTCTGGTGCTGGGGATTGTGGCTGAGCAAGATTCTTATGGCTATGAGATTAGTCAGACCTTGAAATTGCTCACTCCCATCAAAGAGTCAACGCTTTACCCTATTTTGAAGAAAATGGAGCTGAGCGCTTATCTCGAAACCTATTCGGAAGCTCATCAAGGAAGACAACGCAAATATTATCGTAGAACCACTCTAGGGAGCCAACAGTTTACGTATTTAGAAGAAGAATGGCTGCGCTACTCAGCAGCAATTCTTGACATGGCGAAAGGAAGATTGAAAAAATGACAGGACAAGAATTTTTACAGCGTTTAGAAATGGCTTTGGCTAGTTTAACAGACAGTCAAAAGCAAGAAGTAATGGCTTATTTCAAAGAATACCTTGCAGAAGCTGGGGATAATGCGGAGGCAATTGCTGAGCTTGGTCATCCAGAAGAAGTGGCTAAAGAACTGGTTGGGCAATTTCAAGAAAAAGGCATTTTAGAAGAAAGAGCCCAAGAGCTAACCGTTCGTGAGTCATTGGCTGATGTGACAACTCTTCAAATCACTTTACACGATTTTGATGTGATTGTTGAGCAGGATGATGTGTCAGAAGTTGTTATCGAAGCGGTAGAAGAGGTGAAAGAACTCTTAGCCATCTCAAGAGAAAATGGTAAGGTCACTATTGCGCAAACTTCTGATACGGCACGTTATAAAACCATTTCTATTTTAGGGTTATTTTCAGTCAAGACAAGAATGGCGTCTGGAGTAACGGTAAAAGTACCACGAAGTACGAGTTTTAAAACGGTTACGGTGACGTCAAGGGATGGCGATGCAACATTATCAGGAGTGACTGCTAATCAGGCTGTTGTGACATTAACAAATGGTGATTTAGAGTTAAAAGATTGTCGCATTGCTGATCTCAAAATGACCTTGCAAAATGGTGATGGAGAAGTAATCCATAGTACTATGGAGAATGTTTTAGGAAATTTGCAAAATGGTGACTGTGAGATTGCTGAGTGCCAACTGGGAGTAGCTGAGTTTTATTTAGCCAATGGTGATTTAGAATTAGAAAAGGTGGAAAGTCACGAAACTCTCGAATTACAACTGTCAAATGGTGACCTGATCTACCGTCACGGTAAGGCTGATCATGCAAGGGCAAAATTATCCAACGGAGACGCAACGGTGTCAGATCTTGATTTTAAAGATTTAATGCTAACACATCATTGTGGAGATGCCGCTGTTTCCTTAAAAGACGGCCAGGCAGAGGACTTAGCTATAGTGGTTGAAACAAAATTTGGAGATTATCGCGTGTTAGGTCATTCTGGAGAAAATGGTCGGTATACTCATATCAATCATCAAGCGACTCGCCAACTAACAATCACCAATCACTTTGGAGATGTTTCAGTTAACTAATACCTCTTCACTTTTTAGAGTAAGTGAAGGCTTTGGGCTTGTCTTTTGCGACCGTTTTCACTAAAATAGAAGTATCTATAGGAGGATTAACCTGTGAAATATATTGTTAACACATCAAATAACCCAGCTTATAATATTGCTCTTGAAGCCTATGCTTTTAAAGAATTGCAAGGTGAGGATGAGCTTTTTATCCTTTGGATCAATGAGCCTGCCATTATCATCGGAAAACACCAAAATGCGGTGCAAGAAATCAATAAGGAATACACAGATGCTCACGGTATCCATGTGGTTCGTCGTCTGTCAGGTGGCGGAGCTGTTTACCATGACCTTAATAACTTGAACTACACCATCATTTCTAACAAGGCTGACGAGGGGGCATTTGACTTTAAAACCTTCTCACAACCTGTGATTGAAACCTTGGCTGACCTTGGGGTAACAGCCTCATTTACGGGACGTAATGACCTTGAGATTGACGGTAAGAAATTCTGTGGTAATGCGCAAGCTTATTACAAAGGGCGCATGATGCACCACGGTTGTCTACTCTTTGATGTGGATATGACTGTTCTTGGCGATGCCCTCAAAGTCTCAAAAGATAAGATTGAATCTAAGGGAGTAAAATCTGTCCGTGCGCGCGTGACGAACATTTTAAATGAGTTGCCAGAGAAAATCACCGTTAATGAATTTTCAGATAAGCTTTTAGATAAGATGAAAGAGCATTATCCTGATATGACAGAGTATGTTTTGTCAGAAGATGAGTTGGCTAAAATCCAACAATCTTACGAAGAACAATTCTCAACCTGGGACTGGAACTATGGTACGGCACCAGATTACACCGTCGAACGTTCGGTGCGTTACCCAGCAGGTAAAATTACAAGCTATATTAAGACTGAAAACTCTGTAATCGAGACTATCAAGATTTACGGGGACTTCTTTGGAATCGGCGACGTCTCAGATATTGAGCAGCTCCTTATCGGCACGCGCTATGAGTATGCGGATGTTTTGGAGAAATTGCAGAGCATTGACACGACACACTACTTCTCACGGATGACAACAGAAGAAGTCGCAAAAGCAGTTGTGGCATAGGACAGGAATAGATGAAAAAGTTAGGAATTTTAAGTCTTGTGGTTTGTGTCACTTTACTTTTTTCTGCCTGCCAGAAAGGAAATAAATTAAATCAGGGAAACATTGAGAGAGATACTGAGAAGGTTGTTGAAGCCAAGACAGAATCGTCACAAACTACGGTATCTACTAGCTCAGAAATCCGTCAGGAGGCGCAAACCACTATTGCTGAAACATCAGAAGTTGCGGCTATTGAGAGCAATCGTAAGTGGGAAAATGCCTACGCCTGGTCTTTAGAACAAATTGGATCGGACCAGACCGAAGGGCATGCGACTCATTATGCCTTTTATGATATTGATAATGGTAGCATGGAACTGATTACAGGTCATGCTGGCAGTGATGGACAGATGTTTCTGGCATCAATTTATTACCTCAAGTCAGGGGTTTCGACCTATCTAGCTGAGTCCTATGTTCGCTCTGCTGGAGGTGGCCGAGCTGCTGCTATCATCTTTACTGACGGAATAGTTTCTCAATATTTTTGGCATTCTGGATCTGGAAATGGCGAAGCCTATCTCTATCGTTTACGGGCTGATAATAGTGGCCATGATATTCTTGACCAACAGTCCTTTGAACAAATTCAGTTCCCGGATTATCAGACAGGCCGAGATGAGGTGGACATTCAGCGTTTTGATTGGCATACATTTTAGAATAAAGATACGAATAAACAGGGAAAATTTCCCTGTTTTTGCTTTTTTATATTGACAAAGGAATAAATATGCAATAAAATGGCTTTATTCTCAAAAAAGGAAGTATATTTATGTCAAAAGAAAAAGTGATTTTAGCCTATTCAGGTGGTCTTGATACGTCCGTAGCTATTACTTGGTTGAAAAAAGATTATGATGTCATTGCCGTTTGTATGGATGTTGGTGAAGGAAAAGACCTAGAATTTATTCATGATAAGGCTTTGACTGTTGGTGCCATTGAATCGTATGTGCTTGATGTTAAGGATGAATTTGCTGAAGAGTATGTTCTCCCAGCCCTTCAAGCCCATGCCATGTATGAGCAAAAATATCCTTTAGTATCTGCTCTTAGCCGTCCTATTATTTCTAAAAAATTGGTGGAAATTGCTCACAAGACAGGTGCGACAACGATTGCTCATGGTTGCACTGGTAAAGGAAATGACCAAGTGCGTTTTGAAGTTGCTATTGCAGCACTTGATCCAAACTTGAAAGTGGTAGCTCCAGTCCGTGAGTGGAAATGGTCACGTGAAGAAGAAATTGAATATGCTAAAGCAAATGGTGTTCCAGTTCCAGCTGACCTTGATAATCCTTATTCTGTTGACCAAAACCTTTGGGGTCGTGCCAATGAATGTGGTGTCTTGGAAAATCCATGGAACCAAGCACCAGAAGAAGCCTTTGGAATTACAACCTCACCAGAACAGGCACCAGATACTCCTGAATTTGTAGATATTACCTTTGTATCTGGAAAACCTGTTGCCATCAATGGTGAAAAAATGAAACTAGCTGACCTTATTCAAACATTAAACGTGATTGCTGGTGCGCATGGTGTTGGTCGTATTGACCATGTTGAAAATCGTTTAGTGGGTATCAAATCACGTGAAATTTATGAATGCCCAGGAGCCATCACATTGTTGACTGCTCATAAAGAAATTGAAGACTTGACCTTGGTACGTGAAGTGTCTCATTTCAAACCAATCCTTGAAAATGAATTATCAAACTTGATTTACAATGCTCTTTGGTTTAGCCCAGCAACTAAAGCCATCATTGCTTATATTAAAGAAACGCAAAAAGTGGTTAATGGGACAGCTAAGGTGAAGCTTTATAAAGGACATGCTCAGGTTGTGGCTCGGAAATCTCCGAACTCTCTTTACGATGAAAATTTAGCAACCTACACGTCAGCAGATAGTTTTGACCAAGACGCAGCAGTTGGCTTCATCAAACTGTGGGGGCTTCCTACTCAAGTAAATAGTCAAGTTAATGGAACTAAGGATTAAATCATGGTAGGAAATCATAAATTATGGGGTGGTCGCTTTGAAGCTAGCCTCGAAAAATGGGTGGAAGAATTTGGGGCGTCAATTTCCTTTGACCAGAAAATGGCAGAGCAGGACATAACAGGATCCCTTGCTCATGTCACGATGCTCGGTGAGAAAGGTATTATTGCTAAAGAAGAAGCAGAGCAGATAAAATCTGGCTTAGAGGAACTTTTGATAGATTACAAAAATGGGCAACTTACCTTTGATGTAACCAACGAAGATATTCACATGAACATAGAAGCCTTACTAACCGCTAAAATTGGTCCAGTGGCTGGTAAGCTCCACACAGCTCGCTCGCGTAATGACCAAGTGGCAACGGACATGCACCTTTATTTAAAAATGAAGTTAGACGAAGTCCTAGCTAAATTAAAAAATCTTCGTCAGGTTTTGGTGGACTTAGCTGACAAGCATGTGGAAACCATCATGCCAGGCTACACGCATTTGCAGCATGCGCAGCCGATTTCGTTTGGGCACCATCTGATGGCTTATTATAGTATGTTTACTCGTGATGCGGAGCGTTTTGAATTTAATGTGAAACATACTGATTTATCACCACTGGGAGCAGCAGCCTTGGCAGGAACAACCTTTCCGATTGACCGTGAGAGGACAGCGCAGCTTATGGGCTTTGCCAAACCTTACAGCAACTCCTTAGATGCTGTATCTGACCGTGATTTTATTTTGGAATTTTTAGCCAATAGCTCTATTTTGATGATGCACATGAGCCGTTTATGTGAGGAAGTCATTAACTGGTGTAGTCACGAATACCAATTTGTGACCCTGTCAGATACCTTTTCAACAGGTTCTTCTATCATGCCTCAGAAGAAAAATCCTGATATGGCGGAGCTGATTCGGGGGAAATCAGGTCGTGTTTATGGTAATTTAATTGGGCTTTTGACGGTTATGAAATCCCTGCCTCTGGCTTATAACAAAGACCTCCAAGAGGATAAGGAAGGTATGTTTGATACGGTGGAAACCATTACAGTATCCCTTGATATTTTAGCTGGCATGCTGAGCAGTATGACTGTAAATGATAAGCGTATGGCAGAGTCAACCGAAAAAGACTTTTCAAATGCGACAGAGTTAGCAGATTACCTTGCTACTAAAGGATTGCCTTTCCGTGAAGCCCATGAAATCGTAGGTAAATTAGTCCTAGAATGTACCAAGGCAGGACACTATTTGCAAGATGTTCCCTTGGCACGTTATCAAGAAATCTCTGACTTGATTGAAGAAGATATCTATGTAGCTTTACAATCAAAAACAGCAGTTGAGCGCCGTAACTCACTTGGAGGCACAGGATTTGAACAGGTGAGATGGCAGATTGAGATGGCGAAGAAGGAATTTTAAAATAAAACGTTCGATTTATACGGACGTTTTTTGGTTTAAATAGAATGTTTGGAAAGTTTATGCTAAAATAAACAAAAAGATAAGGAGTTTGATATGAAAGCTATTGTAACGGTTGTTGGTAAAGATGGAAAAGGGATTGTAGCAGGCGTGGCAGGTAAATTGGCTGAGCTAAATCTGAACATTGATGATATTTCTCAGACGGTTTTGGATGAGTATTTTACCATGATGGCGGTGGTATCATCTGAGGAGAAACAGGATTTCACGGCTTTGCGTAGCGACTTGGAGGCCTTTGGACAAACGCTGAATGTCAAAATCAATATTCAAAGCGCAGCTATTTTTGACGCCATGCACAATTTGTAAGAGGTGACCTATGGATATTAGACAAGTTCGTGAAACAATTGATATGATTGAGGAGCAGCACTTCGATATTAGGACCATTACGATGGGGATTTCCCTCTTGGATTGTATTGATTCGGATATTGAAAAAGCTGCGCAGAAAATTTATGACAAAATTACAACTAAGGCAGCGAATTTGGTAGCGGTGGGTGATGAGATTGCAGCAGAGCTGGGGATTCCCATTGTCAATAAACGTGTCTCTGTAACGCCAATTGCGCTTATCGGAGCTGCAACGAATGCGACAGATTATCTTCCGCTAGCACATGCGCTTGACCGTGCAGCAAAGACGATTGGCGTTGATTTTATCGGTGGCTTTTCAGCTTTAGTACAAAAGGGTTACCAAAAAGGGGACGAGATTCTCATCAACTCCATTCCGCAAGCCCTAGCTCAGACAGATAAGGTCTGTGCGTCTGTCAATATTGGATCAACCAAGTCGGGTATCAACATGACCGCCGTCCGTGACATGGGGCGTATTATTAAGGAAACAGCTGACGCTTCTGACATGGGGGCAGCTAAATTGGTGGTATTTGCCAATGCGGTTGAAGACAACCCTTTTATGGCGGGTGCTTTTCATGGGGTCGGCGAAGCTGATGTCGTGATCAATGTTGGGGTCTCAGGACCTGGTGTGGTAAAGCGTGCTCTGGAAAAGGTGCGTGGTGAGAGCTTTGATGTTGTGGCTGAAACGGTCAAGAAAACAGCCTTCAAGATTACTCGTATCGGTCAATTGGTCGGTCAGATGGCGAGTGAGCGCCTTGGTGTTAAGTTTGGGATCGTTGACCTCTCGCTTGCTCCAACACCAGCAGTAGGTGATTCTGTGGCGCGTGTGCTTGAAGAAATGGGCTTGGAAACTGTCGGCACACACGGGACAACAGCTGCGCTTGCGCTTCTTAATGATGCTGTTAAAAAAGGTGGCGTGATGGCATGTAACCAAGTCGGTGGACTCTCAGGTGCCTTCATTCCTGTCTCAGAAGATGAGGGAATGATTGCGGCGGTGCAGAGTGGCTCTCTTAACTTGGAAAAACTAGAAGCTATGACGGCTATCTGTTCCGTTGGTTTGGATATGATTGCCATTCCAGAGGACACGCCTTATGAGACTATTGCAGCTATGATTGCTGATGAAGCAGCTATCGGGGTCATCAATCAGAAGACAACAGCTGTTCGCATTATTCCAAAAGGCAAAGAAGGCGACATGATTGAGTTTGGAGGGCTTTTAGGAACAGCTCCGGTTATGAAGGTCAATCAGAACTCATCAGCAGATTTCATCCATCGAGGCGGACAGATTCCTGCACCAATTCATAGTTTTAAGAATTAGTTCATCAACAGATATCAGTAGAGAAATTTATAAGAATAACAAATGAAGATTGGAGAAACACTCAAAAGGGTCTTTCTCAGTCTTCTTTTTATTTTTTCAAAAAAATAGTAAAAATGTTTGACTGTTTTCCAGATGAAGTGTACAATGTCTTTAAATAGTAAAAATATTTGACTAAATAAGGAGGTTGTGATGAAAGCCGTGGTAGTTAATCGTCCAGGTAGTTCCGATGTTTTAGAGTTAGTTGAGAAAAGCATTCCAAAGGTTAGAAATGGGTGGTCCCTAATCTGTGTCAAAGGTTTTGGCATTAATCGTTCAGAAATTTTCACGAGACAAGGTCACTCTCCTAGCGTCTCCTTTCCTCGTGTGCTTGGTATAGAGTGCGTGGGAGTAATTGTTGAAACGACGGATCATAGTCGCTTGCCTGTCGGTCAGAAGGTCTTGTCAACTATGGGCGAAATGGGGCGAGCTTTTGATGGTTCTTATGCGGAGTATGTTTTAGTACCAAATGAGCAAATTTATCCAGTGGAAACCAATTTGACTTGGGAGGAATTTGCGGCTGTTCCGGAAACCTTTTTCACAGCTTATGGGTCTATGCAGCAGCTACGTTTAGAAGATGGTGATCGGATTTTGGTCCGTGGAGCCTCTTCGGGTGTCGGTGTGGCTTTTACAAAATTAGTCAAGGCGATTTTCCCTAAGTGTCAGGTTTATGGGTCTGTCCGTAATCGTCAGAAAGAAGCGCAGCTTTTAGCCGTTGGCTATGATGGCGTTATTGTCGATAAGGATGGGAAACTGGAAACGGACCTGACCTTCCATAAGGTGTTTGAGCTAGTAGGGCCAAGCAGTATCAAAGATTCCATTGCTCACATGGAGATGTATGGCATTGTTTGCAGCACGGGGCTTCTGGGAAACCAGTGGTATTTGGAAGAGTTTGACCCGACTTATGAGTTGAGAAAAAATATCTATCTGACCACTTTTTATTCTGGTAATGTTTCGGAGGAACAATGGCAGAGCTTGTTTGACGTGATTGAGCACTATCAGATTGATGTCAAGCCAGAGAAGGTGTTTAGTCTAGATGATATCAGATTGGCACATGATTATCTTGAAAGCTCACAAGCATTTGGCAAAGTCATTGTGAGAAATAAAGAACGCTAATCCCATTTATAATGGATGTGCTGTCACCAAATTGAAAGGAAATCTTATGAAAACCGATTTAGAAATGAAATCCTATGTGCGTATCATGGATGAACAAGCTGCGCTTTATGAAAACTACGCGAGAAAACATGGCATGCAAAGCAAATCCTTGCAGCTCTTGCTATGGGTGACGAATTATCCACTAGCGACTGGAAACTATGTGACTCAAAAATTGCTAGCAGAGAAAACGTACTCAACCAAGCAGGTTGTCAATGCCACTGTTAAGAGTTGGCAGAAACAAGGCTATGTCGAATTGCGAGAAAATGCCAGTGACAAACGCCATAAATTAGTCGTTCTGACTGAAAAAGGCAGAGAGTTTGCCTCAAGTGTTGTTGAGAAACTCAATCGTATTGAAAATGAAGCGGTTCAGGTATTGACAGAAGAAGAACAACAGACCCTGACAGCCCTGACTGCCAAGTATAATGCTGCTTTGAAATTAGAAATGGAGAAGGCCTATGATAAGATTTGAAGAGGTAACGAAACGCTTTGGAAGTAAGACCGTTCTGGACCATCAAACATTTGACATTGCGGATGGGGAATTCTTAGTTTTGGTTGGGCCATCAGGCTCAGGGAAAACGACCATTCTCAAGTTGCTTAATCGTCTGGTTGATTTGACTGAAGGGAAAATCATCATTGATGGCAAGCAACAAAATCAACTGGATTTACGTGAACTGCGCCTGTCTATGGGCTATGTCTTGCAACAAATTGCACTTTTTCCAAATCTGACTGTGGCTGAAAATATTGCCGTTATTCCAAAAATGAAAGGCTGGAGTAAGGACAAAATTGCAGAAAAAACACGTGATTTACTTGAAAAGGTTGGACTACCTGCGGCTGCTTACTTGAACCGTTACCCAAAAGATTTATCGGGTGGTGAACAACAAAGGGTTGGAATTGTTCGTGCGATTATTGCCGAGCCAAACTTTTTACTGATGGATGAACCTTTTTCTGCTCTGGATCCGATTAGCCGTGAACAGTTGCAGAAATTGACTAAGGCACTCCATGATGAGTTTCAGATGACGACAATATTTGTCACGCACGATGTTCGCGAAGCCTTAGAATTAGCAGATCGTATTGCCGTTCTTAATCAGGGACGTATTGTACAGTTAGCGACACCGCAAGAGCTGTTAAGCCACCCTGCTGATGCCTTTGTTCAAGAATTATTTGGAGGTGTGCTTGATGACTAATTTAATAACGACATTCCAAGATAGATTTGATGAATGGCTGCTAGCCTTGATTGAGCACTTACAAATTTCCTTGATTGCTCTTTTGATTGCTATTGTGATTTCGGTGCCACTTGCTATTTTACTGAGCAAAAATAAACGCTGGGCAGAGCTGTCCTTGCAAATGACAGGTATCTTTCAAACCATACCTTCTCTGGCCTTGCTAGGACTTTTCATTCCTTTTATGGGAATTGGGACGTTGCCTGCGGTAGTAGCGCTAGTGACTTATGCGATTTTCCCGATTATGCAAAATACCATTACCGCCCTAGATAGCATTGATCCTAGTCTGGTTGAAGCCGGTACAGCTTTTGGGATGACTAAGTGGGAACGGCTAAAAACTTTTGAAGTTCCTATCAGTCTTCCGATTATCATGTCAGGGATTCGGACGTCAGCTGTGATGATTATTGGTACGGCAACCTTGGCGTCACTCATTGGGGCTGGGGGCTTAGGTTCCTTCATCATGCTGGGAATTGACCGCAACAATTCCTCGCTCATTCTTCTTGGTGCCCTGTCTTCTGCGGTGTTGGCTGTCCTCTTTAATGCGGTTTTGAAGCTTTTGGAAAAGGCAAAGCTGAGAACCATTTTAGTTACCCTGTTGGCCATTGTGTCTGGACTCTTTGTCTCCTATGCGCCAGCCCTTTTCCCCAAAAATGAACCGACTAAGGAAACGATTACCGTTGCAGGAAAATTAGGGGCAGAGCCTGAAATCCTAATCAATATGTATAAGGAACTCATCGAGCAGGACACTGATATAAGGGTTGAGTTGAAACCAAGTTTTGGGAAAACCAGTTTTCTCTACGAGGCTCTTAAAGCTGGTCAGATTGATATCTATCCTGAATTTACAGGGACAGTGACAGGTTCTTTATTGAAAAATTCGCCCCAACTATCAAATGACCCTGAAACGGTTTTTGAAGCAGCGCGTGAAGGCATTTTAGCGCAGGACAATCTGGTCATGTTAAGGCCGATGGCTTATCAAAACACTTACGCTCTTGCAGTGACACGTGACTTTGCAGAGGAGCATGGCCTGACAAAAATTTCAGATTTGGCTAAGGTACAAGACCAATTAGTTGCAGGATTTTCATTGGAGTTTAATGACCGTGCAGATGGCTATCCTGGCTTACAAAAACTGTATGGATTAAATTTCAAGGTAAACACTATGGAGCCAAGCCTTCGCTATCAAGCTATTCAAACAGGAGATGTGAACCTTATTGACGCTTATTCAACAGATAGTCAAATCAAGCAATATGATTTAGTGGTCTTAGAAGATGACAAACAGCTCTTCCCGCCATATCAGGGAGCACCGCTTTTGAAAAAAGAGTTATTAGACAAGTATCCAGAACTGGAAAAAGTCCTAAACCGGTTAGCTGGCAAAATTTCTGAGAGCGATATGTCCGAGATGAACTACCAAGTTGATGTCAAAGGAAAACCAGCGGCGGAAGTCGCACATACTTATTTAGTGGAAAATGGATTTATTGAAAACTAGGAGAAAATGATGACAAGATACAAAGAATTATTGATTGATGACCTCACACGCGCCTACGAGCGGTTTGGAAGAGCTTTTGAAGGTGTGACTGTGGAGCAGGCTAATGCCTTTCCAGCTGCACAAATTGCTCCGCAGATTAAGTCAATGACCTGGCTACTTTGGCACACGGCAATGGTCTTGGATATTCAGATAGCAGAGTTAGCTGGTACCGAATGGCTTTATCACCAAGATTGGAAGACAAAGTTACCAGAAAACAAAAGTCAAAATCCAAGTTGGTTACATACGCTAGAAGAGGCACAAACCATCACAGTGGATAATTTTGACGATCTCTTTGCTTATTTCAAGGCAGCAAAAGAGCAAGCAGTTGCTTATATTGACAGTCTGACTGAAGACAGCCTTGATGATATTGTGGATGAGTCTTGGACACCAGCGGTAACTCGTGGGGTACGCTTGGTATCAACTTTAGATGATGTGACCATGCACTCAGGTCAGGTCTTTTATGCACGTCGCCTTTTGGGATTGACAGATTAAGGAGGAAATGATGATTGCTATTACTGGAGTGACTGGACATTTAGGAAGTCAGTTGGCACGTGGTTTATCAGAAAAAGGAATTTCAGCTAGACTTTTAGCTCGCCGACCAGAGGCTGTTGAGGTCTTACCTCACACGACCATTCACAGAGCTTATTATGATAATAGCCAAATCACTATTGATAGTCTATCTGGTGTGGATGTTCTTTTTATGGTATCAGCACGAGAGTCAGTTAATCGTGTCAAAGAACATAAAGACTTGATTGATGCCGCAAAAACGGCTGGGGTCAACCATATTATCTATACAAGTTTTTACAACGCAGCTCTTGATGCGACCTTTACCTTGGCGCGTGACCATGCCATGACTGAGGATTACATCAAACAAAATGGTTTTACCTATACCTTTTTACGTGATAATTTTTATATGGATTTCTTTGTTGATTTGGCTAATACTTACGGTGAGATAAAAGGACCCGCTGGTAAGGGAAAGGTGTCTGCTGTTGTTCGTGACGATGTTGTCAGCGTTGCGCTAGCCATTCTTCAAAATCCTGAAAAATGGGAAAATGAAACCTTGGATATGACGGGTCCTGAAGAATTGACCTTGTCAGAAATGGCAGAGCAAATTAGTAATATATGGGATAAGAAGATTTCATATGTTGAAGAAAGTGTTGACGAAGCCTACGTCTCTCGTAAAGTCTGGGAAGCAGAAGATTGGGAATACGACAGTTGGGTATCTACTTACACGGCTATTGCCAGAGGTGAACAGGCTGGAGTATCACATGATATAGAGAGGGTTTTGGGCAGAAAGGCAACAAGTCTTTCTCAGTTTCTAGAGTGAGCATAATGATGTCAAAAAAAGAAACCAATCACATAAGAATTGTCCCAGCTGGTAAATTTTTAAAACTCTTTAAAAAGGACTCCCTCTACCAGACACCGATTTTTAGAAGAAATAAAGATCGTAAAAACCTCTACTTCATCATTGTGTTTAAGTTGGATGACAAAGACAGTCTGTACGTGTTGAACCGATCAAAATTGGGCTACAGCGACAATTGGCAACGTATCAAAACCTTTACCCCATCACAACTTTACCAAGCTTTATTAGCGGTTCCTCATCGAGGGCAAATTTCGATTCAGATTTTACAGGTGCCAAGTGATCGAAAGAACCTCAAATCCTACATTACTTACTATGAACCTCAAGAGATTGATAGGCTATTGTCTGGGAAAATAGCTGACGCAGACACCTACGATCCCTTTCGAGACGCCCATTCAGCTCTTTTTCATAAAGAACATGAAGGCGATAACTTTGTTCCTAAGGAAGATTATCAAGGAATCCAAGATTTTCACCCCTTTTTAAGAGACGGTGACCAAGTCTTTTCACTGCCCTGCTTTTACCAAGATCCCGTCCGTAAAATGACCATCAAGCTCCAACTGATGGGCTGGTACTATCTAGACAAACAATTAAAAATCAGCTGGAAGCCTGATAATCAAAGTAATGCCCGCTGGCGCTCGTCCCTTCTTGCCATTGATCGAAAAACGCGCCGCTATTTCTTTCAAGGCAACATTTATCAGCAAAAAGGAACAGATCCAGTATTTCTTGAGTACCTGCAATTTGACGCTAAAGACAATATCACTGCGCAGCAAGAATTTCATCATTTAATAGAAGAAATCAAAAAACAAGAGCGACTAGCTCTGATGAAAATGAGATAGCAATACTAATAAGGCGAGACTTTTTAAAGTCCGCCTTTAGTTTTTACTTGACTTGGAGTGCACTTCAAGGTTTATAATAAGGACAAGATGAAAGGAGGCGGTCATGAATATTAAAAAGTCAGTGAAATGACGGGGATTTCCGCAGATACCATTCGTTACTACGAGAGGATTGGTTTGATTCCACCTGTAACGAGAAATACGTCAGGAATCCGTGATTTCACAGAGCATGAGGTGCAATTGTTGGAATTTGTCCGCTGCTATCGTAATGCTGGTGTGGGCGTGGAGCCTTTGATTGAGTACATTCAATTATTGAATCAAGGAGATCAGACCGTACCAGCTCGTATTGAATTGTTATCTGAGCAGTTAGAGGACATGAATCAGCGCTTAGCAGAGTTAACGCAGGCGCGTGATCGTTTGCAGTACAAGATTGACAACTACAAGAATGGTATTCTCCCTCATGAGCAAGAATTATTTGACGAATAGAGGAGTGACTAACGGCAGAAAACGAAATAGTCTACTCAAATCCGATTTTTGAACTAGGACTTGACTTGGAGTGCACTCCAAGGTGTATGATGATACTATCGAAAGAAAGGAGTAGGATAGTTGGGATGTTTTCCCTGCTATCCGAATATAGAAAAAATGAAAACTGCTATTTTTGAAAAAGCTGGCTCTATGATTATTGAAGAAGTGGCAAAGCCAACAATTCAAGCCAGTGATGATGTGATTTTAAAGATTGTTCGTGCCTGTGTCTGTGGGTCAGACCTCTGGTCTTATTCACACGGAGATGCGCGTGATAACCATACCAATAACTCTGGTCACGAAGCGCTAGCCATTGTCGAAGAAGTCGGACCAGACATTACAACGGTAAAACCTGGTGATTTTGTCATTGCTCCTTTTACACATGGTTGCGGTCACTGTGATGCCTGCCGTGCTGGATTTGACGGGACTTGTGACAATCACCCAGCCCCAACCAACTGGGGTGGCGGTTTCCAAGCTGAGTATCTCCGTTTCCACTACGGAAACTGGGCTCTCATCAAGGTTCCAGGACAGCCATCAGACTATTCTGAAGGCATGTTGAAATCCCTCCTCACCCTTGCTGACGTCATGCCAACTGGCTACCATGCTGCGCGCGTGGCACAGGTCGAAAAAGGAGACAAAGTGGTCGTTATCGGAGATGGTGCCGTTGGGCAGTGTGCGGTTATTGCGGCAAAAATGCGCGGAGCTTCTCAGATTATCATGATGAGTCGCCACGAAGACCGTCAGAAACTCGCGCTTGAGCTAGGAGCTACCGCTGTCGTAGCCGAACGTGGTGCAGAAGGGATTGCCAAGGTACGTGAAATCTTAGGCGGAGGTGCTGACGCAGCTCTTGAATGTGTCGGTACAGAAGCTGCCATCGAACAAGCCCTAGGTGTGCTTCATAATGGTGGACGAGTAGGTTATGTTGGAGTACCGCACTATAATAACCGTGCTATCGGCTCAACCTTCGCACAAAACATCTCCTTCGGTGGTGGATCAGCATCTGTAACAACCTATGTCAAAGGTGGACTTCTAAAAGCCGTCCTAGATGGAGATATCAACCCAGGTAAAGTCTTCACCAAAATCTACGACCTCGCAGATGTCAACCAAGCCTACCAAGACATGGCAGATAGGAAAACGATCAAGTCAATGCTAGTAGTCGCTGAATAAGTCAATTATTCGATGTTATAAAATGAAAGAGCCTACGACTCATAAATTTGAGTAATAGGTTCTTTTTAACACTAGCTAAATATTGGTGTAATACTCATCCAAAATCAAAATTGGCATTTTAGAACTTCTAACATCATTGATAAATCAGCAAACGAAGTGAGGTTAACAGGTTTTAGTTAGTATTATGTTCAACTTATGGTAAACTATAAGGGAGAGAATTAAATAGAAGGAGAGCGTTCAGCTATTGATGACTGAACATGGGTGATCAGCTAGGTTTTGAATGGAGATTTTAAATCTATTAGTTTACCCCACACATGTTATGACGACACGTTTATTTATTGCACGACATGGTAAGACGATGTTTAATACTATTGGAAGAGCACAGGGGTGGTCGGATACGCCTTTAACTGCAGAAGGTGAAAGAGGTATCCGTGAGCTTGGGCGTGGTTTGCGTGAGGCGCAGCTTGATTTCCAATCGGCTTATACCAGTGACTTAGGGCGCACAATCTTGACCTTGGATATTATCTTAGAAGAGATGAAGTTATCCCGCCTTCCTCATACGAGAGATAAGCGCATTCGTGAGTGGTGTTTTGGCAGTATGGATGGTGGCTTTGATGTTGATTTGTTCCATGGCATCTTACCACGTATTTTCAACCGTTCACACAAGGAGTTAAGCTATCAAGAGATGGCTGAGGGGATCTATGAGGCTGATACAGCTGGTTGGGCTGAAACGTGGGAACAGCTGAGCGGAAGAATTTTAGATGGTTTCACAAGCATTGCCAAGCAAGTTGAAGCTGGCGGTGGTGGCGATGTCCTTGTTGTCAGTCATGGAATGACGATTGGGACCTTCCTATCCTTGATTGACCCAGATTATGTGAAATCGACTTATATCGCTAACGGTAGCATTACCCAAGTCACATTTGAAGATGGGGCATTCACGATTGAGACGATCGGTGATCTCTCTTATCGTGAAAAAGGGGCAGAGCTGTTAGCTTTAAACTAATCTATTGAGATAAAAAGGTGTAGAGGTGTGTGCTTCTACACCTTTTTCTGACACTTTGTGAAGTGACCTAAAAATGACAACAGTCAATCAGTCGTAATATAATCAATCCTAGATTGGTAGCATTTTTTAATAGAAATATAGAAAGAAATTGTTGTTACGTATATTATTTCAACTAGAAGTGATGACATGATACGAGTTGAGTAAAATCGAAGCATAAAATATTCTTTTGATATTAAATTAGAAACAAGTCGCAACTGTAGCATGTTTTTTATCTGCTAGTTGACTACAGTAAAAAAACAGTTGTTATGGAAGATAATCTCATCTTTTTTCTTAAATAGACAATAGCCTCTCGTTTGTTTTTAGACACCTGTTCAGTTATAAAAACCATATTTTATACAGTTTTTGATGCAATACATAAAGATGAATATATACTATTGTTCGCTTTTTGTGTGTTTTTGAAGAGTATTTTAAAGTAAACATAGTCCTAATGTGGATTTTTTCTAATAAATAAGGAACTTTAAAGCCTAAAATGACTTAATTTTTTTCAAAAAAGAAACAAAAAACCTTGACATCGATAACAAAAAGGTGTATTATTATTTTTTTAGGATGATAATCCTAGAAAAAGAAAAAATAAGAGGTTCTCAAAATGAAAAAATTTGCATTTTTATCACTTGCAGCATTGACACTTGCAGCTGCTACACCTGTATTAGCTCAAGGACCAAACTTCCAAGGTAACTACGATGCAGCTCAAACAACTCGTAACGATGCTGCTGCTAAAGCTTTCCTTTACGAGCAACTTGATGCAGCTAAAGTTCTTGTAGTTGACGCAGAAGCTGAAGTGGCTCGTGCTCAAAAAGAATACGATGCTAAAGTTGCTGAAATCAACGTTCTTAAAGCTCAACTTGCAGACGTTCAAGCTAAAGTAGGTGCTGCTGAAACTGCACCTAAAGCTGAAGACAAAAAAGCTGAAGAAGCTCCAAAAGCTGAAACTAAAAAAGAAGCTAAAGTTGTAAAAGCTGCTAAAACTGCTACTACTTCTAAAGCTCTTCCAAAAACATCTGCAGTAAAATAATTTAAGATTATTTTCATAAAAAAAGGCTGTCTTATACGACAGCTTTTTTAGTAAAAAGATAAGGATACATGATGACAAGCAGACGACAAATGAAAAATAAAAAATTATTTCCAGTCTTATTTTCTATCTTAGCAGTTGCTCTAGTTGCTATTGGTGGTTACTTCTTCTTTAATAAAAACCAATCCTCTAACACGAATACTGGTAATTTTCCAAAAACAGAGCAAAAAGCCACTAAATCTGAATCCAAGAAGGCAACCTATACTGTTAGTGCTGAAGAAAAAGAATATCTAGCTAACCGCTTTGCTGGATTATCAGCGACTAACTCAGAAACAGTAGGTTACGTTTATGCTCCTGGAACGTTATTAGATGAACCTGTTGTTCAAACGACAGACAATGCGACCTATCTTGACAAAACCTTTGAAGGTGAGAATGTTCCCTTGTTAGGTGCTGTCTTTATGGATATGGACAATTCTAAAAATTTTGATGATGAGTTGACATGGCTATTTGGCCATGCTCGTGGAAGTAAGGTTCCTGACCATCGGATGTTCAAGGTGGTTAATTACTATGATGATCAAGCTTTTTTTGATGAACACCCTTATGTCGTTATTGAGACACCTGAGCGTAAATACTATTATGAAGCAGCCTTCTTGATTATTGTCCCTGAGACGACAGCTTTCTATAAAACAGAGTTTGCAAGCAAAGCTGAATTTAAAGAGCAATTGACAGAAGTTCAAAAGCAGTCGCATACAAGCAATAAAAATATCGTGATTAACGAAAATGATAAATACCTTGTTCTTTCGACTTGCCGTGAAGATGATGATACCATCCGTAGCAATCTTTACATGCGTCAAATTCCAGACGAAGAACTTCCAGAATTCTTGGAAAAACATGGTGATCAGTTAACTTATACACCAACTCGTTAATCTTGCTAAAACCCCATTTCCATAATTGGAAATGGGGTTTTTAGATGAGAATATGAAGACTTTTTGCTAGAGTGAATATTGGACATGTCCATCTGCCTTTCTATACTGAGTTGGGCATATCAGACGAATATGTCTTTTTCTGTTGCACGTCATTTTACAACGCGGGACCACTTTTTAATTATAATTTAGTTATATTTCCATCTTGTTTGAGAAAATGAATCATTGTTTCCTTTAATTCTTCGAAGTCTCCCTGAAATGTAGCAATTTCAATTGTTTTTTTTCAGTCCATCACTTAGTGAGAGATGGGACTGATAGCCATTCATTGCTAGAAACATATGTAAGGCAAGAACGGCAGTTCGTTTATTGGCATTGTAAAAAGGGTGTTTCTTAATCAAGTTTATCCAGATGATAGCCCCCTTGCTGTAAATATCTGGATAGAGTGTTTTTCCAAAAATCTCTTGTTTAGGCTGTTCAATAATCATCTGCAAGCTATTAGGATCAGCTATTCCAACGGGTTCTTTGGGAGAATATTTCCCAATAACCATAACATTGATTTTGATAATATCTTCAGCAGTTAGATACCTCATCTATCCACCAATTCTTTCAAGAGTTCATCGTATTGGTTCATTGCTTTTTCTAGTTCTCTGTCGAAATCAAATTTTGGCTTGGCTTTACGGATGATGACATTATTTCCTGAAGTGACAAATTCAATTTCTTCGCCAATTTCTGCTCCAAGTGTTTCTTTAATTTTATTTGGAATTGTGATGACAGTGCTGTTTCCTGTTTTTCTTAAAATAACATTCATGATTCCACCTCGTTTTTTGTATATACATTATAAAATGAATATACAAAAAAGTAAAGTAAATACATGGTTCTTTCAATTACATTATCACTTTCGAATGATATAAATGTTAAGTATGTTAGTGTTTTACTTGACACTTAGACTAACCTTTGGTATCTCTAAACATAGAAAAAGAGGTTGGGACATAAAATATCTCAACCTTCTATTTTTAATGGCATTAACATTAACAGATTGACGCAGTGGTTGATTGGAAGTCCTAACTGGACACTTTTTCATTTTCAAGTGTCCACCTAAAATAGTCCACTGGACTATTTTGCTACCACGCAATCGTTAGCGGCCATCCTATACGAATGTGATGAACTTCGTTCATCTTATTTCCAACCTCCAAAGGTCTCCCAGACCTTTGGGGCTGTGCGGATGTGGGAGTGAAACTGTCCAGTGGACAGTTTCAGCCTAAGCTAAGAAACCAGAGAGTGAGATCTAGGCTTGCCAAGAAGGAATGGAACTCTGTAGGAGGTCGCTTCCGCCCCACACCACATTAGGAGAAGTGTTAACAAAAATACTAAATAAAAACTAATTGACTTTAAAAAGTAATTTTTGATTTTTGTTAAGGATAAAAATATTCCTAAATATTAAGATAACTGATTGGCGCAACAGGCAGTATGATAGCTGTTTAATGGCTTAATCAAAATGATACTAGGTCTCTAGACCGATTTTTAGCACTCTTGTAAAAAGAGTGCTAATTTTGTTGACAAGGGCATAAAAAAGAGTATAATAGAATCATGAGTTAGCACTCAGATATAAAGAGTGCTAAGATGAAAGAAGGTGACGTCTCTCATGATAACTGAACGTCAGAATGACATTTTGAATTTGATTGTTCAGATGTTTACACAGACGCGTGAGCCGGTTGGCTCAAAAGCCTTACAGGATTTGATTGCTTCGAGTTCTGCCACGATTCGAAACGACATGGCAAAGCTTGAGAAATTAGGTTTCTTGGAGAAAGCTCATACGTCAAGTGGGCGTCTGCCTAGTCGAGCTGGCTTTCAATATTTTGTGACGCATTCGCTGAATCTAGATAGCATTGATGAGCAGGATGTCTATGAGGTGATAAAGGCTTTTGATTTTGAAGCGTTTAAACTGGATGACATTCTCGGTGCGGCGAGCAACCTATTGTCGGAAATGACAGGTTATACAGCGATTGTTCAGGATGTTGAGCCGACTCGTCAGAGGCTAACAGGCTTTGACATCGTTCAATTGTCGAGCCACGATGCGCTGGCGGTACTAACCCTTGATGAGTCTAAACCTGTGACGGTGCAGTTTGCGATTCCTAAAAATTTCTTGACCAGTGATTTAGTCACTCTTAAAGCGTTGATCGATGAGCGTTTTTTGGGAAAAGCGGTGCTAGACATCCATTATAAGCTGAGGACGGAAATTCCTCAGGTGGTTCAAAAGTATTTTAAAACCATCGATAATGTCTTACCACTTTTTGATTACATTTTTAGTCATCTCTTTAAGGAAACGGTTTTTGTTGCTGGAAAAATAGCTGCGCTAACGTATGCTAATCTAGCCATCTATCAGTTCCTAGATAATGAACAAAGGGTCGCACTAGAATTACGCTCTGCCATTTCCCAAGAGCAAATGACCAAAGTGCAAGTCGCAGAGAGCAAGGAGCCTGCGCTATCGGAGTTGACGGTGATTAGCCATCAATTTCTTATTCCTTACCGGGGGATGGCGCTGATGAGCTTGATTGGTCCTGTCGAGATGGATTATCGTAGGATAGTGAGTCTCATCAATATTATCAGCCGCGTGATGGTTGCTAAGTTGACCGATTACTATCGCTATCTCAATAGTAACCACTATGAAGTGCATTAGAGATGAAAGCATTTATTAAGAAGTTAAGGAGGCACCTTGTGTCAGAAGAAGTAAAAAACGAAGAACTTCAGGAAGAAGCTGTCGAAACCGCTGAGGAAGTGGTGGAAGAGACAACAGAAGTTCCTGAAAAATCAGAATTAGAATTGGCTAATGAGCGTGCTGAGGATTTTGAAAATAAATACCTCCGTGCGCATGCCGAAATGCAAAACATTCAGCGCCGAGCTAATGAAGAGCGTCAACAATTGCAACGCTATCGCTCACAAGACTTGGCTAAAAAAATCTTGCCAAGTTTGGATAATTTAGAGCGTGCCCTAGCTGTTGAAGGTCTGACAGACGATGTCAAAAAAGGCCTTGAAATGACGCGTGATAGCCTTATCCAAGCGCTGAAAGAAGAAGGGGTTGAAGAAGTTGCTTTAGAAACCTTTGACCACAATCTTCACATGGCTGTTCAAACCCTGCCAGCAGATGACGAACACCCAGCGGACACTATCGCTGAAGTCTTCCAAAAAGGCTACAAACTTCACGAACGCCTACTGAGACCAGCTATGGTGGTGGTGTACAACTAGTCACTAATGATGGCCATTAAAATGGCTCATCATTAGACGGCAACCGTTATGGCGGATTGCCTAGACTCCTTACTAGCTCGATAACAAAATGATATCGATTTTGTTATCTCACGTCGCAACTATCCAATAGTAACGGCATCGAAATAAAATAATCTCGTCCGAAATGACGGTAAACTATGACAATAAGAAATAAAATTGCTATCTCGGACGCGTCAGCAATGAAGCGAACGAAGTGAGCAAAGTACGATATTTTCCGCTCGTGGTGAGAGTAACAGTTGCGTCAGTAACCGTTATGAGGAAATTCTTGAGACCATAGGCTCAAGAATTAAGGATGGAACTCCGTAGGAGGTCGCTCCTGTCCCCACAACTTAAGGAAAATATTAAAAGAAAACATTAACATAAAAGAGGAAAATGAAAGGAATTGAACCCGAACGGAAAGCTCGGAATTTAGATAAATCGCCTTGTGTGCAAGCAGACTGCGTTGATTTCCTAAAATTCTAATCGCTTTCTCGGCGTTCTTGGTATCTTATATTATGTCTAAAATTATTGGTATTGACTTAGGTACAACAAACTCAGCAGTAGCAGTTCTTGAAGGAACTGAATCAAAAATCATCGCAAACCCAGAAGGTAACCGTACAACACCTTCAGTAGTGTCATTCAAAAACGGTGAAATCATTGTTGGTGATGCGGCTAAACGTCAAGCGGTAACAAACCCAGATACCGTTATCTCAATCAAATCAAAAATGGGAACTTCTGAAAAAGTTTCTGCTAACGGTAAAGAATACACTCCACAAGAAATTTCAGCAATGATTCTTCAATACCTTAAAGGTTACGCAGAAGATTACCTTGGTGAAAAAGTAACAAAAGCAGTTATCACTGTTCCAGCTTACTTTAACGATGCGCAACGTCAAGCAACGAAAGACGCTGGTAAAATTGCAGGTCTTGAAGTAGAGCGTATTGTCAACGAACCAACTGCAGCAGCTCTTGCTTACGGTATGGACAAAACGGACAAAGATGAAAAAATCTTGGTATTCGACCTTGGTGGTGGTACATTCGACGTTTCAATCCTTGAATTAGGTGATGGTGTCTTCGATGTATTGGCTACTGCTGGTGATAATAAACTTGGTGGTGACGACTTTGACCAAAAAATCATTGATTTCTTGGTAGAAGAATTCAAGAAAGAAAACGGTATTGACTTGTCAGCTGACAAGATGGCGCTTCAACGTTTGAAAGATGCTGCTGAAAAAGCGAAAAAAGACCTTTCAGGTGTGACTCAAACACAAATCAGCTTGCCATTCATCACTGCTGGCGCTGCTGGTCCTCTTCACTTAGAAATGAGCTTGTCTCGTGCGAAATTTGATGATTTGACTCGTGATCTTGTTGAGCGTACAAAAGTTCCAGTTCGTCAAGCTTTGTCAGATGCAGGTTTGAGCTTGTCAGAAATCGACGAAGTTATCCTTGTTGGTGGTTCAACTCGTATTCCAGCCGTTGTAGAAGCTGTTAAAGCTGAAACTGGTAAAGAACCAAACAAATCAGTTAATCCTGATGAAGTTGTTGCTATGGGTGCTGCTATCCAAGGTGGTGTAATCACTGGTGATGTTAAAGACGTTGTCCTTCTTGACGTAACACCATTGTCGCTTGGTATCGAAACAATGGGTGGTGTCTTTACAAAACTTATTGACCGTAACACAACTATCCCAACATCTAAATCACAAGTCTTCTCAACTGCAGCAGACAACCAACCAGCCGTTGATATCCACGTTCTTCAAGGTGAGCGCCCAATGGCAGCAGACAACAAGACGCTTGGACGTTTCCAATTGACAGACATTCCTGCGGCTCCTCGTGGTATTCCACAAATTGAAGTGACATTTGACATCGACAAAAACGGTATCGTATCTGTTAAAGCAAAAGATCTTGGAACACAAAAAGAACAACATATTGTGATTAAATCAAATGATGGTCTTTCTGAGGAAGAAATCGAACGCATGATGAAAGATGCAGAAGCTAACGCTGAAGCAGATGCAAAACGTAAAGAAGAAGTTGACCTTCGTAATGAAGTTGACCAAGCTATCTTTGCAACTGAGAAAACGATCAAAGAAACAGAAGGCAAAGGCTTCGACGCAGAACGTGATGCCGCTCAAGCAGCTCTTGACGAATTGAAAGCAGCGCAAGAAGCAAACAACCTTGACGACATGAAAGCGAAACTTGAAGCGCTTAATGAAAAAGCACAAGCTCTTGCAGTGAAAATGTACGAACAAGCTGCCGCAGCACAACAAGCAGCGGGTGGTGCAGAAGGTGCACAATCAACTGACAACGCAGGTGACGATGTCGTTGATGGAGAGTTTACTGAAAAATAAGATGTGAGAGCGTAAAAAGAACGACAGAAAAATAGGAGATTGACAACGGGTGCTTGCACCCTAGGAAATCTATCTTTTTTCCGAAGTTCTTAGCTCGAACTCAGTTTAGCTGGCTTTACCCACTTGGTGAAAACTAGAAACGAGTGAGAGAATATTCTTTCGACGTAACACAAAAACAATCACAGAGGTTGAATCCCAGCCTCTGTTTTTGGGTAAAAGCGATAATGTTAAAGCGGTCGAAGACCGTCTAATCGGATAAATCCGTCGTAGCGAAAGCGTCAAATCATCTCTACCCTAAAAATTCAAGAGGCTGGGATAGTTTTGCCAAAAAGGAATGGAATTCCGAAGAAGGTCGCTTACGCCCCACGCGACTTAAGGTCTTGTCCAAAAATGAAACCTTTATAGAAAGGAAATGAACCCGGGCTACGGACTGTGCAAAAAAGATAGATTTTTCTAGGATGCAAGCATCCGTTGTCAAATCTCCTATTTTTGCAGTGTCCGCTTAACGCCCTTGGTATCTTAATTATGAACAATACGGAATATTACGATCGTCTTGGCGTTTCTAAAAACGCTTCGCAAGACGAAATTAAAAAAGCTTATCGTAAGATGTCTAAAAAGTACCATCCAGATATTAACAAGGAGGCTGGTGCTGAGCAGAAATATAAGGATGTTCAAGAAGCTTACGAGACATTAGGTGATGAACAAAAACGTGCGGCTTACGACCAATATGGTCCTGCGGGGGCCAATGGTGGCTTCGGCGGCGGTGGTTTTGAAGGCTTTGGAGGTGCTGGTGGTTTCGGTGGCTTTGAAGATATCTTCTCATCATTTTTCGGAGGAGGCGGAGGGATGCGTAATCCTAATGCCCCTCGTCAAGGTGATGACCGTCACTACCGTGTTGACTTGACGTTTGAAGAAGCCATCTTTGGAACGGAAAAAGAAGTCAGCTACCAACGTGAGTCAGAGTGTAACACCTGTGGTGGTAATGGCTGCAAACCAGGTACAAGTCCTGTAACTTGTGGTCGTTGTCATGGTCAAGGGGTTATCAATGTGGATACGCAAACGCAACTTGGTATGATGCGTCGTCAAGTGACTTGTGACGTCTGTCATGGTCGTGGAAAAGAAATCAAAGATCCGTGTCAAACTTGTCGTGGAACAGGTCACGAAAAACGTGCTCATAAAGTCTCTGTTAAAATTCCAGCAGGTGTTGAAACAAGCCAACAAATTCGTTTAACAGGACAAGGAGAAGCTGGTTTCAACGGCGGTCCTTACGGAGACCTCTATGTCATTATAAACGTCAAACCAAGCGACAAATTTAAACGTGACGGCACAACGATTTACTACAGTCTTGATTTGAACTTTGTTCAAGCAGCGCTAGGAGATACTGTGGAAGTGCCTACCGTTCATGGCGATGTGGAAATGACCATCCCAGCGGGAACGCAAACTGGAAAAACCTTCCGATTGAAAGGTAAGGGAGCACCAAGATTGCGTGGTGGCGCTCAAGGAGACCAACATGTGACAGTCAACGTTGTGACACCAACAAAACTCAATGACGCTCAAAAAGAAGCTCTTAAAGCCTTTGCGGCAGCAAGTGGCATGAAAACAGTTCAGCCAAAGAAAAAAGGTTTCTTTGACAAGGTAAAAGACGCTTGGGAAGAAATATAGATATATTTATGCAGAGGATTGTTCCTCTGTTTTTTAATTTTATACTAGAAAATTTGTGGTGGAAAACGTCGGTATTATATTTCTGAAATTGCTATTTTTGTATGTTTTTCAAACAACATTAGAATTTATACAGGTGTCTGTATAGTATTTTGTCAGAAGTGATTGAAATATTTGATAAAATATGTGAGAATATTTACAAAGCAGTTTTAGGACAATATAGGGAGAGGTATTATGGCAGTTTCAAAAATATTAAAATCTATTGAAATTTTTCGTGAAGAGAATAATATTGAGTTGGCAACTAAGAATTTTTTAGAGAGAGTCTATAAAGATACAGGAATCACAAATGAACAGATTAATGTTCTTGTTGATGATGAAGCTTTAGAAAATTTTGTAGATCTAAAAGTGATAAAAGATGATATTTTAAAGAGTAAACAAGTTAAGGAAAATTTAGCAACAGAATTTTCATCAGAAAAAATTGATTTTGAAGAGTATAAGATAGCTTTTATGAAATCTTACTATCTTAAAATTTCCAAGTTTTTTAATGAGTTAATTTTAGTTGTTTTAAGTTTGATAATTCCGACAATTGTTCAATTGTATTTCATTGATAAAGTTTCTGTGCTTAGTGCAGTTTGGTTGACAATTCCTATTACCATCTTTAGTTTAATTAGAGAAAGTAATATCATGGACTTTTTGGCTTTGAAAAATAGCTATAAAGGGATTGTAATCAAGGACTACTTTAAAAATGTATTTAGAGGAAATTCTAAAAATAAACTTTTTAATATTTTATTATTACCTTTTTATTTGATAAAATGGCTTCTTTCATTTTTGCATTCTTTCATTTTTCAGTACAAGTTTCAATTATTGTTCTATGTGGCACTAATTGTTCTTTTGACAGTGGGCTATCAACAGGTTACTGAAATTTTTGGATTTAATAGAAATAAAGAGAGTAAAGTGGTATCAACATCTTTATCAGCTACTAAATTAGAAAGCAAACAAATTAAGAAGAAAGAAAAAACTTTAGTTGTAAAACCTTTATTAGATGAAGAAGTTGTTGAAAATGAAGTCAATCAAGTTGTTTACTTTCCGGGAGAAGGACAAGATACAGTAACAGAACAGGCAAAGGAAAAAGAATATTCTTATATTGCGCCTAATACAGGTATATATTATTTTGAACTTTTAGATATAAAGCAGGGAAGTTATTTAGATGTTGATTTACTAGATGAGTCAGGTAAACAAATTGCACAACTTGACATGCAGGGAAAAGGAGTAGAGTTAGAAGCTGGAAAAACGTATAAAATAAAAGTTGCTCGAAGTGGATCTGATTTATCATATCGTTTGAAAGTAACTGTTGCTAAGAAAATATTAGATATATCAAAAGGTACGACTGTGAAAGACTCTATTGTTTTTCCTGGGCAAGCAAATATTTATTCTTATACTGTTGCAAGAAATGGGAGTTATCACTTCGAATTATCAGATGTTGTTGCAGGTTCAAGTTTTGAGGTTTATGTCCTAGATGGTTTAGGTAATAAATTAGATAGAGTAGGGTATGAAGGTTTCACTTTTGAACTAAAAGAGCATGAAACGTATACATTAGGAGTGCGTCATTATTCAAGTTATGAGTTGAGTAACTATACCTTAAATATTGGAGTTCAAAAACCTATCGAGAAAGTAGATGATTATACTAAAGTTAAAGACAGTATTGAATTTATAGATCAAGTGAATCACTATACCTTTAAAGCGCCAGAAAAAGGAATTTATGGATTTGGAATTACTGATAAAATGGCAGACACTGACCTATCTGTAGTCATTTCAAATAAACTAAAAGAAGAGTTAGGAAAAATATCTTCTTATCAATCCTCTACAACGGTTGCTTTGGAAAAAGATGAAGAATATGTGATTTCAGTGCATCAAGAAAAAGGTTTGACTAATTATATCCTTAAAATAGGTTATGCCAAACCTGAACGCGATATTTTGCAAGAAACAACGTTAACAGATGAAATGAGTTTTTCAAAAGAGGTACACAACTATAGATTCATTCCATCCGCTACGAGCAGTTATTCCATTTCTTTGACAAATGATGTTGCTGATATTGCTGTACTTGATGAGTATGATAATCCAATTAGTGGGAACTATAGAAACGAATTTGAACTCAATAAAGGGAAAAAATATACAATCCAACTGATTCAAAATGGAGATTTAGGAAAATATGAAATTAACATTAACAAAATGAAGGAATAGATGAGAGTTATCTCAAGGGTGTGACAAAAGGAATAAAAATTCGTTGAGGACATTTTTGGTCTCGCCATATCATATAAAGTTAAATTAAAGGGTAGAACAATAAATCTGAAAGATATGATAGTAAAAGGTTATATCGCTATAACCCATCAGCAAGAAGAAATTCTTGCTGATTTTTTCATTTCATGATAGGCTACAAGAAAGGAGAATAAGCGATGACATGGAAAGATGCGACAGAACAAGCAAGTGCGATTAAGTCTGGAAAAATATCTGCAAAGGAATTAGTTCTTGAAACAATTGAGAAAATTGAAAAACTCAATCCAGAGTTGAATGCCGTCGTTTCAACACAATTTGATGAG
Source organism: Streptococcus hillyeri (assembly GCF_003686955.1). Classification (GTDB taxonomy): domain Bacteria; phylum Bacillota; class Bacilli; order Lactobacillales; family Streptococcaceae; genus Streptococcus; species Streptococcus hillyeri. The sequence continues at coordinate 19,982 of NZ_RCVM01000012.1, read as the reverse complement.
GCTTTGGAAAAAGCGACTGCGCTGACAGATACCAAAGTGCCATTTGCAGGTGTACCAATATTACTTAAGGATTTAGGGCAAAATCAAGTAGGACAATTATCAACATCAGGTTCAAGGTTATTTGCCCACTACCGTGCTAGTCATGATGATTACTATACTAAGAAAATTCAAGAACTAGGTTTTATTGTCCTAGGTCGTACTAATACCCCTGAATTTGGCTTTAAAAACATTTCAGATAGTCAGCTTCATGGTTCGGTTAACCTTCCTAAGGATTATACGCGTAATGCTGGTGGCTCGTCTGGTGGTGCGGCAGCAGCTATTGCTTCTGGGATGGTTCAAATAGCTGGAGCTTCTGACGGGGGTGGTTCTATCCGTATCCCAGCAAGCTTTAATGGTTTGATTGGATTGAAGCCTACACGTGGGCGTCTGCCTGTGGGACCTTCCTCCTACCGAGGCTGGCAAGGAGCCTCTAGCCACTTTGCCCTCACCAAGTCTGTCCGTGATACCAGAGCCCTTCTTTATGGCATGCAGACTTGCCAGCTAGAGAGTCCTTTTCCTCTCCCTATGCTTTCTCAGGCATCTCTTTTTGGAAAAATAGCAGAGCCCTTGACGATTGCTTACTGTTTGGAATCACCAATTGGGACATCAGTTTCTAAGGAAGCTCAACAAGCGGTACTAGAAGCAGTAGATACTCTTAAACAACTGGGACACAAAGTTGTTCAGCTAGATAGTCTTCCTGTAGATGGTATTGAAGTCATGAAATCTTATTACCTCATGAACGGTGTGGAAACCGCACAAATGTTTGATGAGATTGAACAATCTTTTAAAAGACCAATGACCATTGATGACATGGAATTGATGACTTGGGCGATTTACCAAAGTGGGCAAACCATTCCAGCCAAACGTTATTCAAAAGTCTTACAGGATTGGGATAGGTATAGTGCCGTCATGTCTGATTTTCATCAAACATATGATCTTTTATTAACCCCAACGGTAGCAGACGTGGCGCCAAAACATGGACAATTTACGCTTTCCAAAACTTTGCAAGAAAACCTCAGACAAATGGATACTTTTTCAATGCTTGACCAGCAAGATTTGATTTGGCAAATGTTTGAACACAGCTTAGCTTGGACACCTTTTACCCAGTTGCAGAATCTGACGGGGCAACCAGCTATTTCCCTGCCAACATTTGAGAGAGAAGATGGCTTACCAATAGGTGTGCAATTAGCAGCAGCCAAGGGGCGTGAAGACCTACTCTTAACCCTTGCCGCACAGCTTGAAGAAAATCATTTTCTGAAAATGTAAACGCCTCATTTTCAGGTTAAAATAGTTGTCTTGTCAAAGTGATTGTGATAAAGTTAGGGAGTTGGTCGCCAAAGACCAGCTAAGAATAGGAGAATCATAAATGTTTAAAAAGTTGTTGACCTCAGCAGCCTTGCTTTCTGCCCTTGTATTGACGGCGTGCTCATCTAATGGTGAAAAAGCTGAACAAACACAATGGGATAAAATCAAAGAAGCTGGTGTCCTTAAAGTTGCAACTCCAGGGACGCTTTTCCCAACATCATATCATGACGACAGTGAAAAACTTGTTGGTTATGAAATTGACATGATGAATGAAATTGGTAAACGTCTCGATCTTGAGATTGAATACCAAGAAATCGGTGTTGCGGAAGCTTTGACATCAGTAGACTCAGGAAAAGTTGATGTGTCGGTCAACAACCTTACCCCAACAGCAGAGCGTCGTGAAAAATACAACCTTTCAGAGGCTTACAAATACTCTGTGAGCGGGATGATTGTCCGTGAAGATGGCTCATCAAACATCACAGCAGAAGACCTTTCAGACTGGAAAGGGAAAAAAGCTGGTGGTGGCGCTGGAACGACCTTTATGAAAATTGCTGAAAAACAAGGCGCAGAACCAGTGATTTACGATAACGTGACCAATGACGTGTACCTTCGTGATGTGTCTACAGGTCGTACAGACTTTATTCCAAACGACTACTACACACAAGTCATCGCAGTAAAAGTGATTACGGAAAAATTCCCAGATATCAAAGTTAAAATGGGAAATGTTAAGTATAATCCTAACGAATCTGTAATCGTCATGAGCAAAAAAGATGACAGTCTAAAAAAAGAACTTGATAAGGTCATCACAGAAATGAAAGAAGACGGCACGCTTAAGAAAATCTCTGAAACGCATTATGCTGGTCAAGATTTGACAAAACCTGCCGAAGATGCCGACAAATTACCAGTAGTCAATATTGACTAAGGTTTTCTACATTTGACTTGTTTGTAATAACCACTAAAGAGGTCAGGGAGTGTCCCAACCTCTTTCTTACTCTTAAAAATGAAAGGTGTAGTTATGTCTATCAATTGGCAGGCGATTTTCGACCCCAAATTAGCCCTAGAAGCGATTCCTGATATTCTTCAAGGATTGCCTTATACGCTAGCGTTGTCTTTGATTGGATTTGGGTTGGGGATTTTCTGTGGCTTTTTCGTTGCTCTGATAAGGATGTCAAAAGTCTTGCCTCTGCGTTATCTAGCAATTTGGCATGTATCCTTGATGCGCGGAGTTCCCCTCATGGTGCTGCTTTTCTTTATCTATTTTGGTCTGCCATTTATGGGAATTCAATTAGATGCCATCGTCGCCTCTATCATTGCTTTTACAGCCATGTCTAGTGCCTATATTTCAGAGATTATCCGCTCAGCCCTAGCAGCGGTTGATGTAGGCCAATGGGAAGCTGCGCGCTCGCTAGGTTTGCCGACGTCAGTCATTTATCGTAAGATAATTATTCCACAAGCCTTTCGCATTGCTCTGCCACCGCTTAGCAATGTCTTTCTGGACATGATTAAATCAACCTCGCTCACAGCCATGATTACAGTCCCTGAGATTTTTAACAAGGCAAAAATTGTCGGCGGTGCCAAATCAGATTATATGACTGTCTACATTTGTGTTGCCTTTATCTACTGGCTCATCGCCACCTTCTATGCCTTGGGACAAGGTATCTGGGAAAAGAAACTCCATACTTACTGATTGCCAAGATGAGCTTTCTGAGATGAATTGACTTTGTACACATTTTGTCTAGAAGGTGAAAATGTTTCCTATTACAAACAAAAACAGCTTTTCGTCAGTTGAAAAGCTGTTTTAGCATTTTTTTACGCTGTTTAGCGACTAGAACTTCTAGAGATTAGTAAAGCTCCTTTAGGATAAATTCCTTCGAATACTTTGTAGTGTTGTTCTTCGGTTAGAATATAGCTCAATTCAGGGTCTTTATTCAAATTGTCATTGATTGTCTTATAAAAAGTAGCTTCATCTAGTTTTGAGCCAGAATGATTAGAAAGGTCGTAATCTCTATAAGTTTCATATTCAATTTCAAATACAGCCATAATACCGTTGTGAACTTCCGCTAAATCTTTACCATTGTTAAAATATCTAAAGCTACGTTCTTGCAGGGTTTGATAGAGTTGTTCCTTGGCTTGAGTAACTGGATTAGTTTGCTGTGAACTTTGGATAGCAATAGCTTTTGCTTCTGTAATGGTCAAAGCTCCTGCCAATGTTAAGCCTGTTAAGGCAGTTCCTAGTAATGTGATTGCCTTTTTAGTGAAATGATTTTGTTTTGCACTCATGTCAGTGCCCTCCTTAAATAACATTATGATAATGTTACTATAACGAATGGAGGTCATTGTGTAAATACTGTTCTAGCAACTTTTGTGAAATCTTTGGCTTATCTTTATCTTATGTTTATGTTGTTAATAATATATTAAGAAACTTCGTTTATGTTTTGAGAATATCGTGTTAATCAAGTTCTGTTTAGATGAAAACAAGGCTGAGCCTAGGAGCATTTTTGTAGACGAATATGAGCTGCCTATATAAGCAGGAAGTAAATTTAGTGAGAGGTTTACTGTGGATAATGTCATCACGATTTTGAGTGTCTAGATGAATTGATTTTGGAAATATAAGACAATAGGATTGGTTACAAAACCTCTTCCAAAGTAGCTACCAAATGAACAAATTCCTCTGTGGTCATATTAGCGTATTGAATGACGAAGTGATTTTGAGGAACCGTAGCTTTGTTGTGGGCAAAGTCGCTCAAGGGGCTTAAGAGAATACCCTTCTGACGGCAGTTTTTGACTAAATCTTTTTCGTTTAAATCTGTTTTGACAACCAAAACAAAATGCAACCCTGAATGGTCCTCTGTAATGGTAATCTTGTCTTTGAGAGGGCTTTTTTTGATGGTCTGATGACAAGACTCAAGTTTTTTCTGATAGCGCAACCGCATGCGACTCAGGTGTCTTTCAAAATATCCCTGTGAGATAAATCGTGCTAAGGTGTACTGTTCCAAATTGGAGACGGTCGGTGAATAAAATCCCAGTTTATCGTGGAAGGTTGCTAATAACTTTGGTGGCAAAATCATGTAGGCAATGCGGAGCGTGGTCAACAGACTTCGACTAAAAGTATTCATGTAGATAACCTTGTCGGATTGGTCAATTTCTTTGAGGCTGGGAATGGGGCGGTGCTTGAAACGAAATTCACTATCGTAATCATCTTCGATAATGTAACGATTGTCAGCTTGGCTAGCCCACCCCAATAATTGATAGCGTTTATTCACAGGTAACACCTGACCTGTGGGAAACTGGTGCGAGGGAGAAATATGTAAAATATCTGCTCTGCTTTGTTCCAAATCCTTAAGATTAATGCCATCGGCGGAAATTGGTAGGTAGGTAAGAGGAATCTGGTGGGAAAGGTAAACCTTAGCGATACGGCTGTATGATGGGTCTTCAATGGCGATGTGCTGCTTGGGACCAAAGAGCTGACTGATCAGGGAGTAGAGGTATTCGGTGCCTGCTCCGATAATAATCTGCTCAGGAGAGACAAGCATACCACGGAAGTCATAGAGGTGCTGGGCAATGGCTTCTTTCAAGTCTTGAACACCACCGCTGGGTGCGGGTTCCAGTAACTTATGGGAATCTTGATTAAGCACCTGCTTGAGTAAATTACTCCAGACGCTAAAGGGAAAATCTTGCTGGTGCTGATAGGGTTTGGCCGGAACAAGTAAGGAGTTATCCACAACTGGACTGGTAGTTTTGTGGAAAACTGGTCTGATTGGGGAGTCAGTTGATATTAGGACATGCTGAATATCAGAGACAAAGAAACCGCTATTTGGTTTACTGTAAAGGTACCCCTCGGCAATCAATTGCTGGTAGGCAGTGTCCACAGTTGTGACGGACAAGCCTAGATGTTTAGCCAATTTGCGCTTGGATGGTAATTTTTCATGTCCCCGGAGTTTAGCGGTGGTAATATCGTTTTTGAGGGCGAGATAAAGCTGTTGATAAAGTGGTTCAGATTGATGTGGGTTGAGGTTGTAGGTCAGCATAGAAACTCCTTTTTGACATCTTAAAAAAAGACTAAAATGATTATTTATATCATACCAGTTTTTGTTAGAATAAGTCTATTAATTTTTATTAAAACTGTTCAGTAATGCTATTTCTGTGGATAATGAGTCTCTCTCTATGGGGCTTGTCTTATTTGCACAGGGCTTGTTTTCTTGCTATAATGCTAGTCATGGTAAGATATAAAGCGATTATTTCATATGACGGTAGAGATTTTTCAGGTTTTCAGCGTCAGCCTCATGCGCGGAGCGTTCAAGAGGAAATTGAAAAGACCCTTTTGAAGCTTAATAGTGGTGTTCCTGTCACGATTCACGGTGCAGGTCGAACAGATGCAGGTGTTCACGCCTATGGACAGGTCATTCATTTTGACCTCCCTCAATTGCGCGATGTGGAAAAACTGCGCTTTGGTTTGGATACGCAGTGTCCAGACGATATTGATATTGTTGAGATTTCAATTGTTCCAGATGATTTCCATGCTCGCTACAATAAGCACAGTAAGACCTATGAATTTTTAGTGGACACCGGTCGTCCTAAAAATCCTATGATGCGCAACTACGCTACCCATTATCCCTATCCAGTGGATTTGGCTCTCATGCAAGAAGCCATCAAGGACCTAGTAGGAACGCATGATTTCACAGGTTTTACCGCTTCAGGAACCAGTGTTCAAAATAAGGTACGCACCATCACTCAGGCGACGGTTGTTGTCGATGACAAAACAGGGTTTCTAGTCTTTACCTTTTCTGGTAATGGTTTTCTCTATAAGCAAGTACGAAATATGGTAGGTACTCTGCTGAAAATCGGAAATGGGCGCATGGCAACAAGTCAGATTCGAACAGTTTTAGAATCCAAAGACCGCAACTTAGCTGGTCCAACAGCAGCAGGAAACGGTCTGTATCTAAAGGAGATCACTTATGAAGAGTAAGTATATTTTGGCAATTTCAGGAAATGATATTTTTAGTGGTGGCGGTCTTCACGCTGATTTGACCACCTACACCGTTAATGGACTACATGGCTTTGTTGCCGTGACATGTCTGACTGCTATAACTGAGAATGGTTTTGAAGTTTTTGGTACAGACTCGAATATCTTTGCACATCAATTGGCTTCCCTCAAGGATGTCCCTTTTGCAGGGATTAAATTAGGCCTTCTTCCAAATGTGGAAATAGCAGAGCAGGCATTGGATTTTGTAAAGGCTCATGCAGATATTCCAGTAGTTTTAGATCCTGTCTTGGTCTGCAAGGAAAGTCACGATGTTGAGGTCTCAGCTTTGCGTGACGAACTTCTCAAATTTTTCCCTTATGTGACCATTATCACACCAAATCTGGTAGAAGCTGAGCTATTGACCCAAAGCAGTATCAAAACCTTGGACGATATGAAAGTTGCCGCTAAAACCCTGTACGAACTTGGCGCTAAAAATGTCGTGATTAAAGGTGGTAGCCGTCTGGATGATACGGTTGCAACGGACGTTTTCTATGATGGAACAGAGTTGGTTGTCCTTGAAAGTCCAGTGATTGCTAGAAACAATATCGGTGCAGGTTGTACCTTTGCTTCCTCTATTGCCAGCTATTTAGTTGCTGATAAGACAGCTCAGGAAGCTGTTCGTGATGCTAAAGCATTTGTGCATGCGGCGATTCAAAAATCTGACGATTATGGAGTGATTCAGTATGAGACAAACTAAAACAAAACAACTCACGCTGTTAGCGATTTTAACAGCTCTGACCGTCGTTCTTGGACTTTTTGTCAAGATACCTACAGTTAAGGGAGTAACCACTTTATTAGATGCAGGCATTTTCTTCGCAGCTTTTCATCTGGGTAAAAAGGAAGGCGCCATTGTCGGAGGGCTATCAGGCTTTCTTTTTGACTTGATTGCAGGATATCCACAATGGATGTTTATTAGTTTGGTTGCCCATGGAGGTCAAGGCTATTTAGCAGGTTTTACTGGGAAAAAACGTTACCTTGGGATTCTCTCATCTGTGATAGTTATGGTAGCAACCTATTTTGTAGCTTCTAGTGTGATGTATGATGTCACCGCCGCTACGGCAGATATTATTACTAATATCTTACAAAATGTGGTTGGTATTCTCGTTGGCTTGACTTTGGTAAAAGCAGTAGAGCAGGTGAAATGAAAATAGTAGCACGATATGTTCGGATCTACCGTTAGAAGAATAGCGGTAGGTTTTTATGTTTCGTGATATAATATTAAAAAGGGAGAGAACGATGGATTTAAAGCAATTAGCAGAAGAAACAAGACAGATTATTACAGACATTCTTAACCGCTCAGCTATTAAAAAAGGACAAATTTTTGTCCTGGGTTTGTCATCTAGCGAGGTGGCAGGTGGTGTGATTGGAAAAAATTCTAGCCGAGAAGTCGGGCAAGTTATTGTGAAAACGATTCTAGACGCTTGTACGGAACGTGGTATTCATCTAGCCGTTCAAGGATGTGAACACTTGAATCGTGCTCTTGTGGTTGAACGTGAAGTCGCAGAGCAATACAATCTTGAAATTGTTAATGTCCTACCTAGCCTACATGCGGGTGGCTCTGGGCAGTTGGCAGCCTTTGATTATATGACCAATCCAGTTGAGGTAGAAGAGCTTGTTGCTCACGCAGGAATTGACATTGGAGATACGTCAATTGGTATGCATGTCAAACGTGTTCAAGTGCCGTTAAGACCGATTCAGCGTGAATTAGGAGGTGCCCATGTGACAGCTCTTGCTAGTCGTCCGAAACTTATTGGCGGTGCGCGTGCTCTCTATCAAGAAGACGAGATTAGGAAAAATTAAAGTCATTTGAACTAGATTTAATATATCGTCACTTTTGACTTGCCGTACTTTTTTAGGAAAGCCCTGTTTTCCCCAGTTACAGAGCCTCAAAGACCCCATTGGAGCCTTTGGAATGTCTGCGTCACAGCTCTTTGTTTTATACTCCTCCAAAATCAAAATTAGCATTTAGAACCTCTAATATAGTGTTTTAGCTTTTTTTGATTTTTGTTAAGTATTAAAGTTAATTCATTCGACTATAAAACACAGAAAAAGGCTCAGAATGTTTCGTCCTTAAAACGAGACTTCTAAGCCTTTTTAGTCTATTATTTTGGTGAGGTGCTAAAGGTATTTGCTGTAGGTAAGGCAATATTCTCTTTCACCAATCCTTCTTGATACAGTCTGAAAAATTGAGAGTAGATACGATTTTGTTGACCATTTTGAACAAAAATATCCACACGATAGATGAATTGCCCATTTGGGAGTGTTCGTGGTCCAATGAGTGTTGGTACACCGACAATTTCAGGATAATTTTCCAATTGTTCATCATTAATAGCTTGAATAATCTGCCCAATTTTTTCTAAATTGCTATGGGCAAAAATCGGAATATCAATTTGTACCCGCATATCACCTCGCGATTTATTGCTGACGATGGTGATGTTACGATTTGGAATGAAATGAAGCGTACCGTCAAATCCTCTGATTTGCGTTGTCCGAATACCGACACTGGAAATATTCCCAATGATGCTACCAATTTCAACCGTTTCACCTACATCGAATTGATTTTCCAAGAGAATGAAGAAACCATTAAGAACATCCGATAAGAAGCCTTGTGCCCCAAGTCCAATAGCCACCCCGGCAATTCCAGCTCCTGCTAGCAGGCTTGAAACAGGCACCCCGATAATCGTCAACATCCAATAAATCAAAATGAAGTAGAGGGTATAATTAAGAGCGCTGTGCATCAATTTGATTAAGGTTTTCTGACGAGCAGGTTTAGTCTGAGAAAAGGTTAAGGATTTTTCGATGGTATGTTTAAAAGCAAAATGGCAGAGCTTTTTAGTTAGCGTAAAAAGGATGAGTAAGAGAAGAAGTGAGACGAGCTTTGTTCCTAGCTCCTCCAAGTGCCAAGAAATAAGATAGTTTTCGATAATTTTCATACGTCTAGTTTACCAAAAAGTAACGTAAAAAACTTTAAAAAACTCATAAAATATGGTAAACTAAGCTGTATAACATTTTTTAAGGAGAATGACTAATGTCAGTATCATTTGAAAACACAGCAACTAACCGCGGTGTCATCACATTTACAATTAGCCAAGAGCAAATCAAACCAGCTCTTGATAAAGCATTTAACCGTATTAAAAAAGATTTGAACGTTCCAGGTTTCCGTAAAGGTCAAGTGCCACGTCCAATTTTTAACCAAAAATTTGGTGAAGAAGCGCTTTACGAAGATGCATTGAACAGCATCCTTCCATCAGCTTATGAAGCAGCTGTTACTGAACTTGGACTTGATGTTGTTGCACAACCAAAAATTGATGTGACATCAATGGAAAAAGGTCAAGACTGGACAATCACAGCAGAAGTTGTGACTAAACCTGAAGTTAAACTTGGTGACTACAAAAACCTTGCTGTTGAAGTAGAACTTTCTAAAGAAGTTACTGATGAAGAAGTTGATGCTAAAATTGAGCGTGAGCGTAACAACTTGGCTGAATTGGCTGTTAAAGACGGCGCGGCTGAAAATGGCGACACTGTTGTTATCGATTTCGTAGGTTCAGTTGACGGCGTTGAATTTGATGGCGGAAAAGGTGAAAACCACTCACTTGAACTTGGTTCAGGTCAATTTATCCCAGGCTTTGAAGAGCAACTTGTAGGCGCTAAAGCTGGTGAAACTGTAGAAGTTAAAGTAACATTCCCAGAAGAATACCACGCAGAAGATCTTGCAGGTAAAGCAGCACTCTTTGTAACAACAGTTAACGAAGTTAAAGCTAAAGAAGTTCCAGCTCTTGACGACGAACTTGCAAAAGACATCGACGAAGAAGTTGAAACACTTGATGAGTTGAAAGCTAAATACCGCAAAGAACTTGAAGCAGCTAAAGAAATTGCATTTGATGACGCTGTAGAAGGCGCAGCTATTGAGCTTGCTGTAGCAAATGCTGAAATCGTTGAATTACCAGAAGAAATGGTACACGACGAAGTTCACCGCGCTATGAACGAATTCATGGGCAACATGCAACGTCAAGGTATCTCACCAGAAATGTACTTCCAAATCACAGGTACAACTCAAGATGACCTTCACAAACAATACGAAGCAGATGCTGATAAACGTGTGAAAACAAACCTTGTTATCGAAGCAATCGCTAAAGCAGAAGGTTTCGAAGTATCAGATGAAGACATCGAAAAAGAAATTAACGACCTTGCAGCTGAGTACAACATGGAAGTTGAACAAGTTCGTAGCCTTCTTTCAGCTGACATGCTTCGCCATGATATCACAATGAAAAAAGCTGTTGAAACAATCACATCAACTGCAACAGTTAAATAAGAATCTTAGAAACGTTGAGCTAATCTAGACACGTTTCATGATAACGAAAAAATCTTCCAATTGTGGAAGATTTTTTCTATACCTTTTTTACTAAAGTGAGGTGCTGTAAAAAAGAAATATCCTTATAGGGGGTTAAATCAGCAACAGCTAATTCAGCTTTAAGCAAGTTGTCTAACCATCCCTCTTCTGATTTGACGGAGTTGGGTTGTAGGGCGTAGAAGGTGCGTAGTCCACGGTAGTTTTGCAGAGTGAGAGAGGTATATTCTTTTAAATCCTCAAAATCATAGGTTGTTCCATTCGCAAAAGAGAGACTCTCGTAGCTTTTCCCGTCCAATAAGTCTAAAGCGAGATTGATGTCGTTGCTAAAAACCACAGCCTGCATGACTTTACCGACTTGATTATGCTTAATCAGAGATAATTGTCCGCCTGGAACCAGCAAACGCTCAAATTCACTGAAATAGCTTGGTCGCTCATCTTCTGGGATATATTCCATGACATTGTGACAGATGATGGCATCAAATTGTGCGTTTGGTAGTTGTTTCAAAGCATCCAATGAGCCATGGATTTTAGTAAAGCTTTTCCCAGCATCAGCAAATAACATATCGGCATTAGGTTCGATAGCCGTGACGGTATTTTCTTGGGACAAATGCTGAGCAGTCAAGCCGAAACCAGCTCCAAAATCAAGTATTCTTTTTCCTTTGATACCTTCCAACTGAGCAAAAATCAATTCATACATGATTTTCCCCCACGGCTGTGTTAACATCTCTTTATAAGTTTCTAAATTAACAGACATCTGATCCTCCTTTTTGTCATTATATCACATTTTTAATTTCTCTTACGAATAGTAAGGTAAGGAGGTACAAAACATGTACAATAAAGTGATTATGATTGGGCGTTTAACGTCCAATCCTGAAATGGTTAAGACTGCCACAGATAAAGCTGTTTCTCGAGTAACTATTGCGGTTAATCGCCGTTATAAGTCTAGTTCTGGTGAACGTGAAGCAGACTTTGTCCAAGTTGTTTTCTGGGGACGCCTAGCAGAAACACTTGCAAGTTATGCGTCAAAAGGTAGCCTCGTTTCCATAGATGGTGAGTTGCGGACTCGTCAGTATGAAAAAGCAGGGCAGAAACACTATGTGACTGAAGTGTTAGGTCATGGATTCCAGTTGCTAGAAAGCCGTGCCCAACGTGCTATGCGAGAAAATAATGTAGCGGATGAATTGGCTGATTTGGTCTTAGAAGAAGAGGAATTGCCATTTTAAGAATAAGAAAAATCTAGGATAGATTTCCTAGATTTTTTCTATTTAGTCACCGAATGACTTTTCTGAAACAGGATTAGTTGCCTGAAACTTCAGAAGCGTAATCATCCATTGAAAGAACTTCGTGGAAGACACGTTGTGTCAATTCAGTTTTTTGTTCTTTAGTGAGGTATTTAGTGTTTACGCAGTATCCAGAGATACGAACGATAACATCTTCACCATCCATGATTTTCTTGTAAACGTCGTTCAAGTCCATAACGTTCAAGTTAACGTGTTGACCACCGTTTTCGAAGTAACCATCAAGGATTGTTACCAAGTTATCAACTTGCTCATCGTGTGTTTTACCAAGAGCGCGTGGTGATACTTGAGTTGTCAATGAGATACCGTCAGCAGCATATGAGAAGTCAAGGCTTGACAATGCGTTCAAGTTTTGCAACCAACCACCTTTAGCTTTGTTTGATGGGTTAGCACCTGGTGAGAAGAACTCAAGTTGTGACAAGTTAGTTGTACCATCTTCGTTGAGGTAAACACCACGGTGAACTGGAGAGTTACCAGTTTGTTTAGAGTAAGCAACGTTTGAAGTGATTGTAAGAAGTGATACAGTTGCTTCAGCGTTCTTATAAAGTTTGTGGCTGCGAAGACGAGTTGTGTAAGCTTCAATCAACCATTCAGCTAATTCGTTTGAACGAGGATCGTCTTCACCCCAACGTGGGTATTCACCAATTGTTTCGTAGTCGTAGATGTAACCATCTTCGTCACGGATTGGTTTAACAGTAGCGTATTTAATAGCTGACAAAGTATCAACAGTATTTGCAAAACCACAGATACCGAATCCCATGTTAGCACGTTGGTGACTTGGCAAGAATGCCATTTGAACAGCTTCGTAGTTGTATTTATCAGTCATGTAGTGAATGATGTTAAGAGCGTCTACGTAAGTATCAGTCAACCAGTCAAGTGATTTTTCAAAGTTAGCTTTAACAGTATCGAAGTCAAGAACGTCATCAGTAACTGGCTCGATGTCAAATACTTTATAGTCTTTGTGAACATCGTCATAACCACCGTTAAGACCAGTAAGAAGAGCTTTAAGGACGTTTACACGAGCACCGAAGTACTGAATGTTGTGACGTTGTTCTTCGTTTTCTGGGTCAAGTGGAGATACACAGCATGAGATACATGACATTTCACCGTAACCATCTTTAGCCATTGTTGTTACACCTTCGTATTGGATAGAAGAGTGTTTGTGGCTCATGTGCATACAGTAACGACGGAATGCGTATGGCAATTTATCAGTCCAAAGAACTGTCAAGTTTGGCTCTGGAGAGTTACCGATGTTATCAAGAGTGTTCAAGAAACGGTAGTCCATTTTAGTAACACGGTGACGACCGTCGTTACCCATACCAGCCATAGAAGTTGTGATGAATGTTGGGTCACCTGAGTAAAGGGCATCGTATTCTTTAGTACGAGCAAATTTAACGGTACGAAGTTTCATAACGAAATCATCAACAAACTCTTGGATTTCACTTTCAGTGTAAGTACCACGAGCAAGGTCACGTTCTGCGTAAACGTCAAGAACGATTGGCACACGTCCAAGTGAAGTAGCCGCACCATTGATCACACGACATACAGCCATGAAAGCAATGTTAGTCCATTGGATAGCTTCTTTTGTATCGTAAGCAGGACGACGAACATCAACACCGTAAAGATCACCAAGGCGAACAACTTGTTGCAATGCTTGGTACTGCATGTTGATTTCTTCACGAAGACGAATAGTTTCTTCGTCGATTTCAGTGATTGCGTTCCAGTCGTTAACTTTTTCTTGCATCAAGTAGTCAGCACCGTACAAAGCAAGACGTGCGTAAACCCCGATGATACGTCCACGTGAGTAAGCGTCTGGAAGACCAGTAACTGTGTGGGCGTGACGAGCACGACGGATATTTGAAGTGTAAGCGCGGAAGATACCGTCATTTACAGTTGTAACGTGTTTAGTGTAAATTTCGTGAACGGCTGGATCTGGCTCATAACCATGTTCTTTAAGAGCTGTTTCAGCCATACGGATACCACCTTTTGGCATGAAGTTCAATTTGAACAATTGGTCATTTTGAATACCGAAAATCAATTCATCTTCTTTAGAGATGTAACCAGCGTCAATGTCGGCGATTGAAGTTGGGCGTGTATCCATTGGGAAACGTCCTTCAGCTTCATAACCAGCTTTTGTTTCATCTACGATTTTTTTGATTTTGAGTGAGCGCTCAGTTGGACCAGCCAAGAATGACTCATCGCCATCATAAGGTGTGTAGTTTGCTTGAACGAAACGAGAAACGCTAGCTTTTTTTTTCCAGTCAGTTCCTTTAAATCCGTCCCAAGCTTTTTCAAAAACATCAGTGTTTGTTTTGACAGTTACCATAATAGGTCTCCTTAAAATTCTAGTAACAAAATCATCTGTTACAATTTACGAATTCATTGTATCACACAGTAAACGGTTTCAGCAAGCATAAAACTTGACAAAAAGACTTTTCTTTTGTAATACAGTTATTTGATTTTTTATAAACTGTACTATAAATTTGAAAACACATGAAAGAAATGTAAAAGTGTTATAATAATGTTGTAGTATTTACAGAAAGAAGGCGATTGCTTGTGTTGATTTTTCCTCTCATCAATGACACATCACGGAAAATTATTCATATTGACATGGACGCTTTTTTTGCTGCCATTGAAGAAAGGGATAACCCTGATTTGAGAGGAAAGCCAGTTGTGATTGCTAAAAATCCTCTGGAAACAGGTGGACGTGGTGTGGTTTCAACCTGTAATTACGAGGCAAGAAAATACGGCATTCGATCTGCTATGTCCAGCAAAGAAGCCTATGAACGTTGTCCACAGGCGGTTTTTATCTCTGGAAATTATAGTAAGTACCGTGAGGTCGGGATGCAGATTCGTGAGATTTTTAAGCGCTACACAGACCTTGTCGAACCGCTTTCTATTGACGAAGCCTACCTTGATGTGACAGATAATAAGTTAGGGATTAAATCTGCTATCAAAGTGGCAAAGCTCATTCAACATGACATTTGGCAAGAGGTTCACCTCACCTGTTCTGCTGGGGTTTCTTACAACAAATTTCTTGCTAAATTAGCGTCAGATTTTGAAAAACCAAAAGGTTTGACCTTGATTTTACCAGAAGAAGCGGAGGCTTTCCTAGATAAATTGCCAATTGAAAAATTTTATGGTGTGGGTAAAAAATCAGTAGGACGCCTCCATGACATGGGTGTTTATACAGGTAAAGATTTAAGGCAAATTCCAGAAATGACCTTAATTGATACCTTTGGTCGCTTTGGCTACGACCTTTATCGCAAGGCTAGGGGGATTTCAAATAGTCCCGTCAAGCCCAATCGTATCCGAAAATCCATCGGAAGCGAGCGGACTTATGGCAAATTGCTTTATGATATCGAAGATGTCAAGCTAGAACTTTCTAAAAATGCCCGTCGGGTAGCTGATGTTTTGGAGAGCAATAGCAGAGCAGGAAAAATAGTTGTCATTAAAGTGCGTTATTCAGACTTTTCAACGCTGACCAAGCGTGTCACCCTACCTGTCGTAACTAAAGAATTTAGCATTATCGAGCGAGTTGCCCATGAAATCTACGATAGTTTAGAGGAAAATCCCTTAGGTATTCGTCTTTTGGGAGTGACGGTGACAGGGCTAGAAGATGAAGATGATGAAGTGCTTCTAGATATCTAACTGGGTGTAATCACAAGGTTAAAAGTATTCAAAAAAGTGAGTATGATCCGTTTTTATCATTGAAAACGAAATCGTACTCACTTTTATTTTACAGTGTGTAGGAAAAACAGTTGTTTGTTACTGTTCTTCTTTTTCTTTCAGTGTTTGAGCTTTTCTGAGTGTGAAAACATGGAAAAATCCAAAGAGCAAGACCCAGATTGGAGACAGTAAAGATAAGGTGCCCAGCATTAAAAATTCTAAAATAACAGAGATAACAGCCCATCCAATACCGATATAGTAGACGGTGTAGCTAATTTGGCTGTCTAAATTTTTATTAGCTTTACTACGATTGATAAGGGCTAAAACAGCGATCACAATGGTAACGATAAGTCCCAAGCCAAACGTAAAAAGAGCAAAAGGTGTTGTTGAAAGGTGAAGTGCCTCTAAGGTAATCTCATCTAGACTAGCATAAACCTCAGGTTGTTTCTCCAACATAATTTTATTCACAGCTCCACCTAGCAATGAAAAAAGGAAAAGAACAGCATTTAAAATGTAAAGAACACCGATTGTTGTGTTCCAAGTTTTAAAAGATTGACGAACTTTTTCATATGAAATCATTAAAAAAATCTCCTTGACTTATTTTGATGATACAAGTATATCAAAAATGAAAGTGTTTGTAACGATTTGTTAGGCTTTTTTCACAAAAATTAATTGATTTTCAGAAGAAAGGTCTTCGCGGTAATGAAAATCAGCAAATGTGAGTTTCATCAAATCAGCGACGGTCTGTGCCTCTTGGGCAAGTGCCTGGCTGAGAAAGGCACCTCTAGCTTTTTTAGAAATGGTCGAGTGTGTTTTGAGTTGCCCGTCTTTGTCTTCCATAAAAGTCACTGTTATCAATTGTTTCTTGATGTGACTTGAAAAAATGTCTAAAAACTCACTAGATAGCAGGGACACGATGGTTTCTTGTTGCTTGGCAAAGGCATCGTAATCAGGTCTCCAAAATTCTTTTAATGACTGATTGTTGACCTTGATTTTGGTATGAAAGTCATGGCGATGCTCTGCTATTGGCTCCAGCGCATGAATGATTCCGTAAAACGACGAGGTGATATAAACTGGGCTTTGCTTTGAGATGACATTTTTATCCAGATGTCGGTACATTAAACCATTAAAAAGCGATGTCGCAGGATAAGCAGGTGCAGAATTTTCCACAATAGCCTGCCAACGTGTGGCTTCTTTTTGGGCAGCTGTTTCTGAGATTTTGTAAGCTTTCGCAAGTTCCTCTAAAGATAGTTCTGACATTTCTTGGGCAATAGCGGAGCTTTTTTCAGAAAGCTGGTGAGGTAAAGTCTCTTTGGGAATGTTCATCTCTTTTGCTGTTGGAATCAGAAAGGTTAATGACATAATGCTCTCCTTTGGTGTGATATAATAAGTTTAACAAAAGATGTGTGAGAATACTACTAGGAGAAGGAGATACCTGATTGGAAACTAAAACGAATGCCAAAGGTTGTGTCAAAGTAGGCTGTTTGACGATTTTAGGGTTATTTGTAGTCTTATTGGCTTTTATATTGTTGTGGTCTTGGGAAGGGAAGAGAAAGGATGCCCTTAATCGAGAAATCCTAGTTCAGCAAACTGCCCTCTATATTTACAACCACTATGAGGATGTCAAAACCATTCAGTATGATGAGTTTACTGTGGGTTCCTTTGGACTTGGAAGCCACACTTACGATTTTAAGATTACGGTCAATGGCAGAGCAGAATTTGAGTTAGACATGAATTGGGATTATGAGATTGAACGAGGAGATGAGATAGCCGCATGGGAGACACAAACCCATCTAATGACTGAAAAGTCGCTTCCTACTGAAGAAAAATCCTTACCTGATGATGTCAAAATCATCGACAATACGGATTAAACCTTTTAAATCATCAAAAATCTGTTACAATAAAAACAACGAAATGTCCAAGGAGGAAACTATGCAAACCTATCTTCAAGCGCGTGTTACTAATTTTGTAACGAAACTAGCTCAAACCGATGTTGACGCGATTTTAGTCACTAATTTAACGAATATCTACTATTTAACTGGTTTTTCAGGGACGGCTGGGACAGTTTATATTTCTGGCAAAAGACGTCTCTTTTTGACGGATGCTCGCTATAGTTTAATGGCTAAAAAAGCAGTTCAAGGTTTTGATATTATTGAAACGAGAGCGCCCCTAGCTGAGATTGCTAAGATAGCAGCAGAAGATGGTCTTTCTCGTCTCGGCTTTGATAGTCAAATCAGCTATGCCTATTATCAGCAGTTGCAAGAAACGTTTTCGGGTGTTGTGTTAGTTCCGCAGACTAATTTTACAGAAGAACTACGGATGATTAAGGATGCCATCGAAATTGAAACGATTCGTAAGGCTTGTTCAATCTCTGACCGTGCTTTTACGGATGTTTTGGATTTTATCAAGCCAGGGCAAACAACAGAGATTGATGTGGCTAATTTCTTAGATTTTCGTATGAGAGAGTATGGGGCGTCAGGGATTTCCTTTGAAACTATCGCAGCGTCAGGTTACCGCTCTTCTATGCCTCACGGTCGTGCCAGTGATAAAGTGATTGAAACTGGTGAGACCTTGACCCTTGATTTTGGATGTTACTATAACCATTATGTGAGTGATATGACCAGAACCATTCATATAGGGCAGGTGACGGACCAAGAACGCGAGATTTACGACCTTGTTTTACGTGCTAATAAAGTTCTGATTGAAAAAGCCAAAGCTGGTTTAACTTATCGAGATTTTGATGCCATTCCTCGTCAAGTGATTACTGATGCTGGCTATGGTAACTACTTCACCCATGGCATTGGTCACGGTATTGGATTGGATATTCATGAAGAGCCCTATTTTGGGAAATCTGATGAAACCATTAAGGCTGGTATGATATTGACGGATGAACCAGGTATTTATCTTGAAGGTCAGTATGGTGTTCGCATTGAAGATGACCTACTCATTACAGAAACAGGCTGTGAAATCTTGACCCTTGCACCAAAAGAACTCATTGTTATTTAAGGGGGGAGTTATGGAAGAAAGACTTTCATGGCAAGATTATTTTATGGCAAATGCAGAGCTGATTTCAAAGCGCTCAACCTGTGATCGTGCCTTTGTTGGTGCCGTTTTAGTGAAAAATAATCGAATCATTGCCACAGGTTACAATGGCGGTGTTTCAGCAACGGATAACTGCAATGAAGCGGGACACTATATGGAAGATGGGCACTGCATTCGTACGGTTCATGCCGAGATGAATGCCCTTATCCAGTGTGCCAAAGAAGGCATTTCGACAGACAATACAGAAGTCTATGTCACTCATTTTCCATGTATTAACTGCACCAAGGCGCTGCTTCAAGCCGGAATAACCAAAATTACCTACAAATCGAATTACCGGCCGCATCCCTTTGCCATTGAGTTGATGGAGAAAAAAGGTGTCTCTTATGTGCAGCACGATGTACCAAGTATTCATCTGGGAGAGAGGTAAACGTTAATACTCGTCCAAAATCAAAATTAGCATTTTAGAACCTCTAATACTTTTGATGCACTACCGAACGAAGTGAGGCTAACATGTTTCTTTCGCTATAGTGGTATTCATATCGAGAGTAAACTCTCGATATGAACGGATTTTTGGGAGAACTACAGAAATTGAAAGTCAATTTCGTAGTAGTTCCCCCGCAAGGATGATTAGGGTGGCCGTTGTCGAGTAGTCGACAAGTACATCCAATCATCTACTGCGATAGAGATAAGCTCAAATCTAGCAATGAAACTCCGTAGGAGCGTCCGCACTTTTAAGAAAGAAACAAAAAGTAATTTTTGATTTTTGTTAGGTATAAGAATATTTTCTAATAAAAAAGAGCGGACAGAAGTCACCATGACGATGACTTTTGCCTGCTTTTTTCTATCTACTTTTATAACTTAGTTTTGTTATGTTATTACGTGATAGGAATGCTTATCTTTCTTGAGAGATTGTCATGTTTTGCTCAGAGTAATAGTTTTGATGTATGAAAATTGAAATCATCCTGTTGCTGCCACATTAACTATTGGATTGGGTGAATAAAAAATACCACTGGTGCTTCATAGATATAAATAACAGCCTAAGTGTAGAAAAGCTGATCTCATCGTATTAATTCTCCACATCTTGACATGTTATTTTGAGCAAATATGAGAGCTATCTCTCAGTTCTGACACGACAAACGCATGAAGAAAATATGGCTTACAGAAAAGACTTTCATGGATGAATTCAAAATCCTTCGCTATAATAAAAGTGGAGGATTTTGTTATGGAAGACCTTTTAAATTTCTTGATTACTGTT
>NZ_RCVM01000011.1 GCF_003686955.1 Streptococcus hillyeri | reverse complement strand
GCAATAAAATCAACCATTATAAAAACCAGTGGAACTTACCCTGACACGGATTTCCACTGGTTGTTAGAGGTTTTATCAGATTAACTTCCACTTTAACAGACGGTGGAAGTTAGTTTGGGAATTTAGCTTTTTAGTGACTGGCTATAAAAATATGGAGCTGGGAATTTTTCAAGACAAGGATCAACGCATTGACATTATCAAAAAAGTTATCAAAAGAGATCTGATAAGGTTGGCTGAAGATGGTGTTGATTGGCTTATTTTTACGGGAAACTTAGGTTTTGAATATTGGGTGCTGGAAGTCGCAAAAAGTCTGAAAGAGGACTATGGTTTTTCTCTTGCTACAATCTTTCTTTTTGAAAATCAGGGTGAAAATTGGAATGAAGGCAATCAGGAAAAATTAGCGCACTTTAAGGCGGTTGATTATGTCAAATATGCCTTTGAGCGTTACGAAAATCCCAGTCAATTTAGGCAATATAATCAATTTTTATTGAACAATACCCAAGGCGCTTATATCTTCTATGACAGTGAACACGAAACATCCTTAAAATACCTTTATGAGTTGATGACTAAGAAAGAGGACTATGAGTTAAAAGTTCTTACGATAGACACTTTAGATGAATTTGTATCAGATTTATATGATTGAGTGTAATAACTTGATTTTTCGATAACTTTTAGGTAGTATAGATTTGATAATGTTTTGATTAATTAATAGTGATGTATGGAGTGTGTGTTATGGCAAAAATTATGTTAAGTCCTAAAGATATTTTTGAGCGTGAATTTAAAATTGTTCTTCGTGGATACGATAAAGATGAAATTGATGAATTTTTAGATGAAATCATTAAGGACTATGAAACCTACGAAGCACAGTTACAAGCTCTTCGTCAGGAGAACGAACAATTACGTGAGCAGTTCAAAAATCAAATGGCTGAAACAACGCCTCTTGCGCCTGAAACACAAGTCTTTACAACACCACTTGAATCAGAACGCGTGCAACCAGAACTTTCTCCGTATACGAGTGCTCATAATCAGCTAAATGATTTAACGCGTTTGTCAGCGTCTGTGACGAATTTTGATATTCTTAAACGTATCAGTCGCTTAGAAAAAGAAGTTTTTGGTAAGCAAATCGTTGAATAATCACGGTAAGTTTAGAGTGTAATTTTCGGATAATCGCATGAAAAACAGGTTTTTTCATGAGGAAAGTCCATGCTAGCACGAGCTGAGATGCTCGTAGTGTTTGTGCTAGGTGAAACAATAAGCCTAGGGACGCCATTGGCGTTACGGCGAGGAAAAGGGCTAAGTCTTTGATATGCCTTAGTACCTCTGAAAGTGCCACAGTGACGGAGTTTTTATGGAAACGTAAAAAATGGAACGCGGTAAACCCCTCAAGCTAGCAACCCAAACTTTGGTAGGGGCACGAGATAGCTGGAAATGAACGGACTATCTTGACTGGAAACAGTAGACAGATGATTATCGAAGGAAGTGGTACCTAGTCACTTCTGGAACAAAACATGGCTTATAGAAAATTGCATATAGGATGGGATTAGGACAGCTGTTCTAGTCCCCTTTTCTTGTGGTATTTCTAAAAGAAACGTAAAAGGATTTTAATCTTATAAGTCTCTATTTATGCTATAATAGAGCTAATAATATGTGAATAAGGAACAAGATGAAAGAAAAATTTAATTTAATTGCCACAGCGGCGGCGGGACTAGAAGCGGTCTTTGGACGCGAAATTAGAAATTTAGGTATTGATTGCCAAGTAGAAAATGGGAAAGTCCGTTTTACAGGAGATGTTAAAACTATCGCAGAAACTAACCTTTGGTTACGTGCAGCGGACCGTATCAAGATTGTTGTTGGAATTTTTCCAGCTAAGACATTTGAGGAGCTTTTCCAAGGTGTTTTTGCCTTAGATTGGGAAAATTATCTTCCTTTAGGGGCTGCATTTCCGATTTCTAAGGCCAAGTGTGTTAAGTCAAAACTTCACAATGAACCTTCTGTCCAAGCGATTACTAAAAAGGCTGTGGTGAAAAAACTTCAAAAGCATTTTCATCGTCCTGAGGGTGTCCCCTTGATGGAGAATGGACCTGAGTTTAAAATTGAAGTTTCCATTCTTAAAGATGTTGTGACTGTTTTGATTGATACGACGGGAACAAGCCTTTTTAAACGTGGTTACCGTACGGAAAAAGGTGGTGCACCGATTAAAGAAAATATGGCAGCAGCGCTTCTTCAGTTGACCAACTGGTTTCCTGATAAGCCCTTGATTGATCCGACCTGTGGTTCTGGGACCTTCTGTATTGAGGCGGCCATGATTGGGATGAATATTGCCCCTGGGTTTAACCGTAGCTTTGCGTTTGAAGCTTGGCCTTGGGTTGATAAGGATTTGGTACAAAGCGTACGCGACGAAGCTGAAAGTAAGGCAAATTATGATATCGAATTGGATATCATGGGATGTGATATCGATGCACGGATGGTCGAAATTGCCAAGAAAAACGCTGAAGAAGCGGGGCTTTCAGATGTCATCACCTTTAAACAAATGCGCCTTCAAGATTTGCACACAGATAAGATTAATGGTGTTATCGTTTCAAATCCTCCGTATGGAGAACGCTTATTGGATGATAATGCGATTACGGTTCTTTATCGTGAAATGGGAGAAACATTTGCCCCTCTCAAAACGTGGAGTAAATTCATTTTAACGAGTGATGAAGCTTTTGAGACGAAATATGGTTCAGTTGCTGATAAAAAACGAAAACTATACAACGGAACGTTAAAAGTTGATCTTTACCAATATTATGGAGAAAGAGTGAGACGCCAACAAGCGTAGAAAGGAAGACTATGTCAGAGAAAAACACGGCTGGAGAACCTCAAGGTAAACTTAATTTTGAGCAGGCCAAAGAGATGACCATTGAAGAAGCTGTCCGCAAAGAAGCGGAATTGAAAGTTGGCATCACTGAGAATGATTCGATTCTAGACAAATACATCAAGCAAAATCGTGAAGAAGTTAATTCTCAAAAATTTGAAAACACGCGTGATTTATCAGAATTGCGCCATCAAAATGTTGAAAGCTTGGTTGCGGCTCAACAAGAGAATTTAGAAGAAACAAAAGAGTTAGATCAAAAACAAGTTGATGAAGAAATTACCTCTAAGACTGAAGCTATTCCAGTCAGTGTTATTGACAAGACTGAAGAGTTTGGGACTTCTAATGCTTTAGATGGAAGAATTGCTCTTGGTGAGGAAGAGTCAGCGAAGCCATTTTACAAGAAAAAGGGACTATGGATAGGTACAGTGCTTACTTTAATTTTGGGAGGCTCTGCTATTACTTATGGTATGCTTCAAAACAATTCATCACAGTCTACTAAGGAAACAGTGACGCAAACGGAAAGCACAACTGAAGCCAAGCAAGAGGTGTCTAAGAAGGAAAAACAAAACCTTGAAGCCTTTAACAAGAAATATGCTGCATTTTTTGTAGATGAGGGCCAGTCAAAACTAAAAAATAGTGAATTTGGTAAGGTGTCAGAGCTAGAAAACTTACTCAAAGCCTTGGAGGGTAGTAGCTATTACAATGACGCTAAAACGAAGTTTGAGCGTTTAAATAAATCAATAAAAGCCGTACAAAGTGTTAATGATAAATTCGAAAGTGAAGCCATTGTTGATGGTGAAAAAGTGGTAGCTAACCTAAAAAGCAATGCTAGTCTAGATGATTTAACTGCAGCAACGTTGAATACAGGAAATGCTACTTTAGATACGCTCTTACAAGCAGTTGTAGCAGAAGCGCGTTCGAATACAGGCGTTTCTGGAAATACTAATGGGGCGGCATCAGCACCGGTAACAACACCAGCTCAGGCGGCACCTGCTTCAAGCATTTATGGTATCACAAATTATGATGTTAACACGCTGCAACGCCAGTTGAGTCGCGTGCCTTATAATTTTGACGTGATTGCTGATACTAATAATCCAGCTTGGACATTTAACGAGGGAATTCTTGAAAAAATCGTCGCAACGGCTCAAGAGCGTGGTTACATTACAGGTAACGATTATATCTTGGAAAAAGTTAATATTATCAACGGTAACGGTTACTACAACATGTTCAAACCAGATGGTACCTATCTATTTTCAATCAATTGTAAAACAGGCTACTTTGTAGGAAATGCCAAAGGTCATGCTGATAACCTAGACTATTAATAGTCGTTGAAAAAGACAAAAACGAGCGCTCCGAAGAGGCTCGTTTTTGTCTTTTTCAACGATTGCTATCACATGATGTTATTGGTGATATTACACAAGGTTTCTTTCAAAAGCGTTATCTGAGATGCCTTGTGATAGGATGAGTTTTGCCCACTCTTTAGCAGCAAAGAGGCTGTGATCTTTGTAATTGCCGCATGATTCGATAGTCGTTCCTGGCACATCTTCCCAGCTGGTCACAGTTGCGATTTCTTCTAAACTTGATTTGAGAACCTTTGCGATGGTTGTGGCATCAACCTGCCCCCACATGATAAGGTGAAATCCTGTACGGCAACCGAATGGTGAGCAGTCAATCATACCGTCGATACGTTGGCGAATGAGTTTTGCAAGCAAGTGTTCAATGGTATGGAGCCCAGCAGTCTCAATAGAATTTGTGTTTGGCTGGACAAGACGAATGTCAAAATTCGTAATCACATCACCAGCAGGGCCTTTTTCTTCAGAAATAAGGCGGACGTAAGGGGCTTTTACAATCGTATGGTCAAGCTCAAAGCTTTCAACAATAACTTCTTTGGTCATAGGTTTTCTCCTAAAAATTATTTTCTTCTATCATACCATAAAATCAATTTTTAGATTGTGAAACGCTTTATTTTATGATAAACTTAAATATAGTTTTGATTGAAAAAACTAAGAATAAGAGGTGAACAAATGTTAAATATTGTATTAGCAGTTGTTTCTATCCTCGTCGGTTTAATGATTGGTTATGTAGGCATTTCAGCTAAGATGAAATCTAGCAAAGAAGCTGCAGAACTAACCCTTCTCAATGCAGAACAAGATGCTGTTAATTTACGTGGACAGGCAGAGGCAGAAGCTGAGCATATCCGTAAAACGGCAGAACTTGAAAGTAAAGCTCATCGAAAAGAGCTCTTACTAGAAGCAAAAGAAGAAGCTAGAAAGTATCGTCACGAAATTGAGCAAGAATTTAAGTCTGAGCGTCAAGAGTTGAAACAGATGGAGACACGTTTGAGTGAGCGTGCCTCTTCACTTGATCGTAAAGATGAAAGTCTGGTCAGCAAAGAGAAACAGCTCGAATCAAAAGAGCAAAGTCTAACAGATAAATCTAGAAATATCGATGAGCGTGAGGGACAATTAGCAGAACTCGAAGCTAAGAAATATGCCGAACTTGAACGTGTAGGCAATATGACCATTGCAGAAGCGCGTGAGGTTATCTTGACTGAGACAGAAAATAACTTGTCTCACGATATTGCAACTCGCATCAAGGCAGCAGAGCAAGAAGTTAAAGACCGTTCAACCAAGACAGCAAAAGAATTGTTAGCGCAAGCGATGCAACGTATTGCAGGTGAATACGTGACGGAACAGACAGTGACAACAGTCCACTTGCCAGATGATGGCATGAAAGGTCGTATCATTGGTCGTGAAGGACGTAACATTCGCACCTTGGAAAGTTTGACTGGGGTTGATGTCATCATTGATGATACACCAGAAGTTGTGACTTTATCAGGGTTTGACCCAATTCGTCGTGAAATTGCTCGCTTAACTCTTGAAGCTTTAATCGCAGATGGTCGTATCCATCCAGCGCGTATCGAAGAGTTGGTTGAGAAAAACCGCAATGAGCTTGATAACCGTATCCGTGAGTATGGTGAGGCGGCTGCTTATGAAATTGGTGCTCCAAACCTACACCCAGATTTGATTAAGATTATGGGACGTTTACAGTTCCGCACTTCTTATGGTCAAAATGTACTGCGCCACTCAGTCGAAGTTGGTAAACTAGCAGGTATTTTGGCTGGTGAACTCGGTGAGAATGTTGCTTTAGCCCGTCGTGCAGGTTTCTTACATGATATGGGTAAAGCCATTGACCGCGAAGTTGATGGAAGCCATGTTGAAATCGGAACGGAGTTTGCTCGTAAATACAAGGAGCACCCAGTTGTTATCAATACTATTGCAAGTCACCACGGCGATGTCGAACCAGAATCAGTTATTGCTGTTATTGTAGCGGCGGCTGATGCTCTTAGTTCAGCTCGTCCAGGTGCACGTAACGAATCAATGGAAAATTACATCAAACGTCTTCGTGACTTGGAAGAAATTGCGACAGGCTTTGATGGTGTGCAACAAGCATACGCCCTTCAAGCAGGACGTGAAATTCGTATCATGGTACAACCTAAGAAAATCAAGGATGACCAAGTTACCATTATGGCACATAAGGTTCGTCAAAAAATTGAAGATAACCTTAACTATCCAGGAAATATTAAAGTTACTGTCATTCGTGAATTACGTGCAGTTGACTATGCTAAATAGACAGGAAGCCGAAAGGCTTTTTGTTTTTTAGCGGTTCTCTTCTTGAAAAATAGTCACGATTTTGCTACAATAATAGGAACTAATATGAATGTTTTTGTTGCAGATTTGTGATGGTTATTGCAGTCTGTTATTTTTAGAAGAGGGATTTTTACAATGTCTGAACGTGGCTTATTGATTGTCTTTTCAGGACCATCAGGAGTTGGTAAAGGAACTGTGCGTGAGGAGATTTTCTCAACACCAGACCATAAATTTGAGTATTCAGTGTCAATGACAACTCGTCCTAAGAGACCTGGAGAGGTTGAAGGGAAAGATTATTTCTTCCGTACTCGAGAAGAATTTGAAGAGTTGATTAAAAACGGTCAGATGTTGGAATATGCTGAATATGTAGGAAACTACTATGGCACACCGCTGACTTATGTTAATGAAACTTTGGATAAGGGAATTGATGTTTTTCTTGAAATCGAAGTTCAGGGAGCTCTTCAAGTTAAGAAGAAAGTGCCAGATGGTGTCTTCATCTTTTTGACGCCACCAGATTTGGAAGAACTCAAAGATCGTTTGGTTGGTCGTGGAACAGATAGCGATGAAGTGATTGCTCAGCGTATTGCCCGTGCTAAAGAAGAGATTGCATTGATGCGTGAGTATGACTATGCAGTGGTTAATGATGAGGTACCATTGGCAGCTGAACGTGTGAAACGTCTGATTGAGGCGGAGCATTACCGTGTAGAACGCGTCATCGGAAAATACAACGATATGATTAAAGATATTTAGAAAAGAGACTACGATTATGATGTTAAAACCGTCAATTGACAAATTATTGGATAAGGTGCCTTCAAAATACTCACTTTGTATTTTACAGGCAAAGCGTGCGCACGAATTGGAAGCTGGTGCAAATCCTACTCAAGGATTTAAGTCTGTTAAAAACACTCTACGTGCCTTAGAAGAAATTGAATCAGGAAACGTGACTATCCACCCAGATCCTGAGGCAAAACGTGCTCAAGTTCTTGCTCGTATCGAAGCAGAGCGTCTGGCAAAAGAAGAAGAAGAACGTAAAATTAAAGAGCAAATTGCTAAAGAAAAAGAAGAAGAAGGAGAAAAAATCTAAGATATACTATCTTGGATTTTTCCTTTATATCAAGAAGTTGTCCAATTCAGATAGTTTTTGTTTTGGAAACGTATAAGAGATAAAAACCAAGTTTTTTGCCGAGACTTAAAGATATAGTGTTTTAGCTTTAAAATAGTAAACTCGTTTAAGATAAATTGTCTTAGTCACAATGAATTCCCCTTTAGCGTATGGTTATTTTATAATACTTATTGCTGGTATTTTCTGCAATCATTACGAGCGACGAAGTCGCCACAACTAGCACTTTCCGCAGTGGTGATAGAGAGTGGGACAGAAGTCATGATTTCGAAGAAATTGACTTCGTCGTCCCACCTCCGCACAGTTGATTAGGATGGCCGCTAACGATTGCGTGGTAGTAAAATAGTCCAGTGGACTATTTTAGGTGGACACTTGAAAATGAAGAAGTGTCCAGTTGCAGACCTCCAATCAACCACTGCGTCAATCTGTTATTACTATTAAAAATAGAAGGTTGAGATATTTATGTCCCAACCTCGTGGGGGTGAAATTCTCCAGTGGACAGTTTCAGCCTGAGCTTAGAAACCTAGGAGCGAAGGAGACCTAGGCTTGCCAAGAAGGAATGGAACTCTGTAGGAGAGGAGGTTCTGACACTGACTTCGTCAGCTTCATTTCCCACCTCAAAAGGCCTCCCAGACCTTAACGATTGAGACGAACTTCGTTCGCCTTATTCCCCACCTCAAAAGGTTTCCTAGACCTTTTGAGCGCCCCACACCACATTAGGAGAAGTGCTAACAAAAATACTAAATAAAAACTAATTGATTTTAACTTGGCGTAACAATTAAGAAAGGAAATCTTATGACAAAAATAGCTCAGATTATTGTCGATGTGCCTCTGCTGCAGACCGATAAACCTTTTTCATATGAAGTTCCTACTCATCTGGTGGATGTCATTGCTTTGGGATCTAGGGTGCATGTTCCTTTTGGTAAAGGAAACAGGCTTCTTCAGGGCTTTGTTGTTGGTTTTCTAGAGGATTCTGATACTGAGTTAAAAGAGATCGTTGATGTCTTAGATTTTGAACCTGTTCTTAATCAAGAGCAATTGGAGCTGGCTGATGCCATGAGGCAGACGGTATTTTCTTATAAGATTTCGATTTTGAAAACGATGCTCCCTAATCTTTTAAATAGCCAGTATGATAAGCGGTTAATAGCTTTAGAAACGCTTTCTGAGGACGACCGTCGGGATATTTTTGGGGATAAGGCGAGTTTTTCGGCAAATGAGTTAGAGAAATCGTTAGAAAATAGGGTGGCCCGTTTAGTCAATTTGGGGCATATTCAAGTTGATTATCTGGCTAAAGACCGTAAAAACATCAAAACCGAACGTTTTTATAGAGTTAATCGAGAGAAACTTTCTCAAGCAGATTTGGGAAATCGCGCTAAAAGACGTTTGGAATTACAAGATTACTTATTAGAAAATGCTCAGGATGGTAAAATAGCAGAGCTGAATAAAGCTTTTTCAGCTTCTATTGTCAAATACTTTATTGAGCATGGTTTGATAGAAATCTATGAAGTAGAACAAAATCGCTCAGACGAGTATTTTGAGCGTGTAGAGGAAACTGTTTTTCTTACTCTCAATGCCCAGCAGCAAAATGTGGTTGATAGTGTGACTGAAAAAATTGGTCAAGAGAGCAAGCCATTTTTGTTACAAGGAATTACAGGTTCGGGTAAGACAGAAGTTTACCTTCACATTATTGATAAGGTATTAAAATTAGGAAAAACGGCTATTGTTCTAGTACCAGAGATATCATTAACACCTCAAATGACGCAGCGCTTTATTTCACGCTTTGGAAAACAGGTTGCCATTATGCACTCGGGATTGTCTGACGGTGAAAAATTTGATGAGTGGCGCAAGATTAAGTCTGGGAAAGCTAAGGTGGTTGTTGGTGCTCGCTCTGCCATTTTTGCTCCATTAGAAAATATTGGGGCAATCATTATCGACGAGGAGCATGAAACAACTTATAAGCAAGAGTCTAATCCTCGTTACCATGCTCGTGATGTGGCCCTGCTTCGTGCTAAGTTCCATCAGTCGGTCCTCGTTTTGGGATCGGCGACCCCTTCCATCGAAAGTCGAGCCAGAGCCAGCAAAAGTGTCTATGAGTTTTTACAATTGACTCAACGTGCTAATCCTTTAGCGACAATTCCTACGGTACGGATTGTTGATTTTAGAGATGTTATCGGTCAGCAGGAGGCTGGTAATTTTACGCCTCTTTTACTGGATAAGATTCGGGAGCGTCTTGCCAAGAAAGAACAGGTTGTCTTGATGCTTAATCGCAGAGGCTACTCATCTTTTATCATGTGCCGAGATTGTGGCTACGTTGATGAATGTCCTAATTGCGATATTTCGTTGACCTTACACATGGATACTAGGACGATGAACTGTCATTATTGTGGGCATCAAGCAGCTATTCCTAACGTCTGTCCAAATTGTCAGAGCAGGAGTATTCGTTATTACGGAACGGGGACTCAGAAAGCCTATGACGAGTTATCAGAGTTGTTACCCGAGGCTAAAATTTTACGAATGGATGTTGATACGACTCGTCAAAAAGGGGCTCATGAAAAGATTTTAGAGACTTTTGGAAATGGCGGAGCAGATATTTTGCTTGGGACTCAGATGATTGCAAAAGGGCTGGATTTTCCTAATGTAACTCTAGTGGGTGTGCTTAATGCAGATACCTCACTCAATTTACCAGACTTTCGTGCTGCTGAGCGAACATTTCAGTTATTGACACAAGTTGCAGGGCGAGCAGGGCGTGCAGAAAAGGCTGGTGAGGTAGTCATTCAGACCTACAACCCAGATCATTACGCCATTCAATTTGCCAAAAATCAAGATTATGAGGGCTTTTACCACTATGAAATGAACATTCGCAGACAGCTATCCTACCCGCCTTACTATTACACGGTTGGTTTGACCTTATCCCACAGAGATGAAACCTTACTTATTAATAAGAGCTATCAAGTCATGGAAAAGCTGCGCAGCTATTTATCAGAAAAAGTCAAAATTTTAGGACCAACACCTAAGCCAATCGCTAGAACTCATAATTTATACCATTATCAAATCATTATCAAATATCGCTTTGAGGACAATCTTGAAGCTGTTCTAAATGATATTTTGGATTGGACACAAGAACCGAATAATAAAGATTTGAGACTAGCCATTGACCATGAACCACAGAATATGATGTAAGATGTTAGCAATGAAAGGACTGTAATGAAGCCAATGATATCTAAGACTCCTGATGTTCCTAGTCAATTGACACAGGAAGAAATTGATTTTTTAACACAAGTAACATTTGGTGAGGAAGTTTCACCCCAAAAATGTGATGTTCTTTTTATCTTTTCAGGGACTCACCCTGGTCATTGGGAAAAGGCTATTGAAGCCTATCAAAAAGGTTATGTTGATAAGATTCTTGTAACCGGTGGACGTAGTTTGACGGGCACGCCACATCCTGATTGGCATTTTGAAGGACAGACAGAAGCGGATGTTATTATGGCTTTTCTTTTTGAAGCTGGTATTCCTAAAGATTGTATTGTTGCAGAGAAAAAATCGACCAATACCTTGGAAAATGTGACTTGTGCCAAAGAGGTTTTTGATTTTTCTACGGTTGATCGTGTCATGTTTATCTGTAAAAGTCACGCCACCGGACGTCAGTGGCGAACCTTGGTTAGGAACATCCCTAATGAGATTGAATACATTCCCTATACCTTTGATGCAGCATATAAGGGAACTCCAATCAGTCGCTACAATTGGATGGAGACGGGGATAGGGCGTTCAAGGGTATGGGGAGAATACTTACGAATTAAATACTATGGTGAAAAAGGAGATATCCTACCTTTAGAGAATGAAGCCATTACTTTTCCTATCTTAGACAAATCATGTTAAGATAGATATAGATTAAGAGCAGTGAAAGGAATATCACATGACAAAATTACTATTTATGGGGACTCCTGAATTTTCGGCAACAGTTCTCAAGGGACTTTTGGCGGATGGTCGTTACGACATTTTAGCAGTCGTAACTCAGCCAGATCGCGCAGTCGGACGTAAAAAAGAAATTAAAATGACACCTGTTAAGGAAGTGGCACTGGCTCACAATCTCAAGGTTTATCAGCCAGAAAAATTATCAGGTTCTGAAGAAATGGCAGAGCTGATGACTTTAGGTGCAGATGGAATTGTGACAGCAGCTTTCGGACAATTTTTACCAACCAAACTCTTGGATAGCGTTGGCTTTGCTGTTAATGTGCATGCCTCATTGTTGCCAAAATACCGTGGTGGTGCGCCAATTCATTATGCCATTATGAATGGTGAGGCAGAAGCTGGGGTAACCATTATGGAAATGGTTAAGGAAATGGATGCTGGAGATATGGTTTCCAAGGCTAGTACGCCAATTTTGGACGAAGATAATGTTGGTACCATGTTTGAGAAATTGGCTATTGTTGGTCGTGATTTGCTTTTAGAAACCTTACCTGGTTATATTGCTGGAGACATTAAACCAGAACCTCAAGACCATAGCCAAGCAACCTTCTCCCCAAATATCAGCCCAGAACAAGAGCGTATTGACTGGACTAAATCAGATCGTGAGGTCTTCAATCAGGTGCGTGGTATGTATCCATGGCCAGTGGCGCACACTTACTTGGATGGGCAACGTTTCAAAGTCTATGAAACAGCTTTGGCAGAAGGAAATGGCAAGCCAGGACAGATTATTTTTAAAACCAAGAAAGAGTTGGTGGTGGCAACAGGTCAAGGGGCTATTTCCTTGAAAACTGTGCAACCAGCAGGAAAACCTAAAATGGCGATTGCAGATTTTCTCAATGGCGTTGGACGAAATCTTGAAGTAGGTGATAGCTTTGGCGAATGATTGGAAAAAAACAGCGCGTGGTCAGGCTTTGCTTATCTTAGAAGAGGTTTTCCGTGAGGGGGCCTATTCTAACCTAGCTTTGAACAAGCAGCTTTCTCAGTCACAGTTGGCTGAAAAGGACAAAGGCTTGGTGACGGAGATTGTCTATGGAACGGTGGCTCGCAAGTTAACCCTAGAGTGGTACCTGTCACACGTTATTGCGGACCGTGATAAATTGCAGAGCTGGGTTTATGATTTATTGATGCTTAGCCTATATCAGCTGATTTACCTCGATAAGATTCCAGCTCACGCTGTCGTCAATGATGCGGTAGCCATTGCCAAAAATCGTGGTAATAAAAAAGGGGCTGAGAAGCTAGTAAATGCAGTGTTACGCAAATTAAGTAGTGAGCCACTGCCAGATCCTGATACGATTAAGCGTGTGAACAAACGTTATTCCATCAAGTATTCACTGCCAGTTTGGTTGGTCAAAAAACTTATCGAACAGTATGGCGAAGACCGTGCAGTGGCTATTTTTGAAAGTCTTTTTGTGCGAAATAAAGCAAGTGTTCGTGTAGCGAATGTTGCGCAATTGGATGAGATTACTGAGGAAACAGGTGCGGACAAGTCACTGTTGTCACCAGTTGGTCTAACGAAAGCCAGTGGTCATTTTGCTGCAAGTGACTGGTTCAAATCAGGTACCATTACCATTCAAGATGAGACCAGTCAGTTAGTTGCTCCGATTTTAGATATCCAAGAAGGTGATCATGTTCTGGATGCCTGTGCGGCTCCCGGTGGAAAAACTGTTCACATGGCCAGCTATCTCAAAACTGGAACCATCACAGCCTTAGATTTGTATGACCATAAGCTCCAGCTGATACGTGAAAATGCGGAACGCTTAGGTGTTTCAGACAGGATTCAAACGCAAAAAATGGATGCTAGTCAAGTGCACCAGCATTTTGAACCAGAAACCTTTGATAAAATTTTGGTTGATGCCCCGTGTTCAGGGATTGGTCTTATTCGACGTAAACCAGATATTAAATATAATAAAGACATCAAGGATTTTACAAGCCTACAAGCAACGCAACTGGAAATCCTATCAAGTGTTTGTCAAACCTTGCGTAAAGGTGGTATAATGGTGTATAGTACCTGCACGATTGTAGCTGAAGAAAATCAAGAGGTTGTCAAAGCATTTTTAGCGCAGCATCCTCAATTTGAGCAGGTACCATTAGAACATGCACAGAAGGATATTGTGGTGGATGGCTGTTTGACTATCACGCCAGAACAATATTGGACTGACGGATTCTTCATTGCGAAATTCCGTCGAGTTGATTAGTGTCTTAGGAGGAAGAGCTGACAACGTTCAGCGGATACAACTATGAAAATTGCATTACAAACGGATATTGGCTTAAAACGTTCCAATAACCAAGATTTTATCAATAAATACACAAATAAAAGTGATATTACACTGATTGTCCTTGCAGATGGCATGGGAGGCCACCGTGCAGGAAATATTGCTAGTGAAATGGCAGTGACAGACTTGGGGCGCTCTTGGGTTAATACTGAGTTTACAGAACTCAGTGAAATTCGCGACTGGATGTTTGAAGCGATTGAAGCTGAAAATCAAAAAATCTATGAGCTTGGACAAACAGATGATTACAAGGGGATGGGAACAACAGTTGAAGTTGTTGCCTTTCTTGGAAATGTGGCGATATTTGCCCATGTCGGTGACTCTCGCATTGGACTTATTCGAGACGGTCAATATACCCTTTTGACTAGTGATCACTCCTTGGTTAATGCCTTGGTAAAAGCAGGGCAATTGACAGAAGAAGAGGCTGCTGTTCATCCTCAAAAGAATATCATTACACAGTCTGTCGGTCAGGCTGCGCCACTTGAAATTGATGTTGCAGTACAAGTCTTGGAAGCGGAAGACTATCTTCTGATTAATAGTGATGGTTTAACCAATTTGGTGTCTAATCAAATGATTGTTGATATCATTTCAGAAGAAACAAGTCTTGATGTTAAGACCGAGGCGCTTATTGAGCAAGCTAACTTTGAAGGTGGGCTTGACAATATTACCGTTGCCTTAGTTGCGGTCGAAAGTGAGGACGTGGAATGATTCAGATTGGCAAATTGTTTGCTGGTCGGTATCGTATTCTCAAATCTATTGGTCGTGGTGGCATGGCCGATGTATACTTGGCAAATGACCTGATTTTGGACAATGAGGAAGTCGCTATTAAGGTGCTTCGGACTAATTATCAGACGGACCAAGTTGCTGTCGCTCGTTTCCAACGTGAAGCGCGTGCCATGGCAGAACTTTCTCACCCTAATATTGTTGCGATTCGTGACATTGGTGAGGAAGATGGTCAACAATTTCTTGTTATGGAATATGTTGACGGTTCAGATTTGAAGAAATATATTCATGACCACGGACCTTTATCAAATGAAGAAGTCATTCGCATCATGAGACAGGTCTTGTCAGCGATGACGTTAGCTCACCAAAAAGGGATTATTCACCGAGACTTGAAACCTCAGAATGTGCTTTTGACTAGAGATGGTAGAGCCAAGGTGACGGATTTTGGGATTGCGGTGGCCTTTGCTGAAACCAGTTTGACCCAAACCAATTCAATGCTCGGGTCAGTGCATTATTTATCACCTGAACAGGCGCGTGGTTCTAAAGCAACCATTCAAAGTGATATTTATGCCATGGGGATTATGCTGTTTGAAATGTTGACCGGACATATCCCTTACGATGGTGATTCAGCCGTAACGATTGCTCTGCAGCATTTTCAAAAACCATTGCCGTCGATTATAGCAGAAAATAACACCGTGCCACAGGCTTTGGAAAATGTTGTTTTGCGTGCGACAGCTAAAAAGTTGACAGATCGTTACGTTTCGACTTATCAAATGATTAGAGACCTTTCTTCAGCACTGGATTCTGGTCGAGCAAGAGAGCGCCGTTTGACATTTGATGACGGTATGCAATCGAAAACTAGCTTACCTAAAGTTGAAACCAATACAGCTAAAACACCTCGTGATAAGCTATTAAAACCAACCCCAGAACCTGAAATAGGGCAAGCAGCCCCAGAAATCTTGGAAAATCAAGAGCAAGCCTCACAAAAAGTAAACAAGAAAAAACGTCATCCAATCGCAACACTCTTTAAAATCTTTTTAGGAGTTCTGTTGTTGTTTAGTATCCTCTTTGGTTACTTGGCGCTTTCAACGCCACCTTCAGTCACTATTCCTGATATTGTTGGTCAAACGCAGGAAGAGGCAACGCATTCTCTTGAAGATGCTGGTCTGAAGCTAGGAAAAGTTTACGAAATTGATAATGACTCTATTGAGGCTGGAAGAGTGGTCAAAACGAATCCTACAGCAGGGTCAAACCGCAAAAAAGGCTCTAAAGTTGATTTATACGTTTCCTTAGGTCATAAGAGTTTTGAAATGCCAAACTACACAGGTCAAACTTACGAACAGGCTAAAAAAGAATTAATCGAAACTTATCATGTCGCAGAAGAAAATATCAGCTATGAGAATATTGAAGGAACTGAATTTGAGGTAGGAACAATTATTTCTCAAACGCCAGAAGCTGGGACTACTTATACGATTACAGATTCAACAAAAATTGTTTTTAAGGTTGCGACTAAAGATAACATTATCATGCCAAATGTGACGACAGATGAGTCTGGTAATGCACTGACTTACAATCAAGCAGTTACCATATTAACTACTTTGGGAATCTCAGAGTCACGGATTAAATTTTACACTCAGTCTGAAGCCGGTTATGTTGAGGTGAAAAAACCAAGTCGCGGTAGTGTTATTGTTGCTCAAGAACCTTACTATGGAGAAGCGATTTCAGTCAAAGGCAAAGGAGATATAGCTCTGTACATCCAGGGAGATATTACCACAACAACCCTTACTGAAACAACGGCTAGCCACAGTGAATCAGCAAGCGTATCTGAAAATACAACTGTTAGCGAAGCAGAAACGAGTGCGACCAATTAGATAAAAATCCGCCTTAGGGTGGATTTTTTGCTTTTTCCTATGAAACGGCTGAAATTTAACCATAATTCTGATAAAATGAACAATAGTGATGACGATAGGTAATACTCATCCAAAATCAAAATTAGCATTTTAGAACCTCTAATACTTTTGATGGACTACCGAACGAAGTGAGGCTAACATGTTTCTTTCGCTATAGTAGTATTCATATCAGTGACACTGTCCAGTGGACAGTGTCAGCCTGAGCTTAGAAATCAAAAAGCGAGGGGAATTTGTTTGATATGAACGGATTTTTGGGAGAACTACAGAAATTGAAAGTCAATTTCGTAGTAGTTCCCCCCGCAAGGATGATTAGGGTGGACGCTGTCGAGTAGTCGACAAGTACATCCAATCATCTACTGCGATAGAGATAAGCTCAAATCTAGCAATGAAACTCCGTAGGAGGTTTTGATGTTGACTTTGTCAACTCTATTTCCCACCTCCAAAGGTCTCCCAGACCTTTGGAGCGTCCGCACTTTTAAGAAAGAAACAAAAAGTAATTTTTGATTTTTGTTAAGTATAAAGGAGTGACATGAAAAAATTTCATATTTTCTTAATTGTTGAAAGTATTCTTTTAGCAATGGCGATCATGACCATATTGTCTAAGGATATTTCAGCCTTTCTCTTGCTCTTGGTTGTAACCTTACTTTTGCTGAGATTTTATAATCTAGGCAGTCGCAATAATTTTCTTTTGATAGCTAGTTTTTGGCTACTCTTTTTAGTGTTTATGCTAAACCCGTATGTCATTGTTGCCATCTTATTTGGGATGGTTTACATGCTGATTAACCATTTTTCTCAGGTGAAGCAAAAAAATCGTAGAGCCTTAATTCAATTTGAGGAAGAGTTATCTGTCACTTCTACTACCAATCAATGGATTGGTGAGCATGAGCCCCTAAAGCGTACAGGCTTTGCTTTTGATGATATCAATATTATCCGATTGACAGGAAATGATACGATTGATTTGACAGAAGTTATTGTAGCTGGTAAAGACAATCATATTCTCATTCGTAAGATTTACGGACCAACTCAGGTCATTGTACCGATTGATGTTGCCGTTCGCCTAAATGCATCGAGTGTTTATGGCAGTATTACCTTTTTGGACTATCCTGAATACGATTTACGTAACGAAACCATTACCTTAGAAGAAGAGTGTTACAGACAGTCTCATAAGCGAGTGAAACTCGTTGTCAGCGTTCTTGCTGGAAATGTAGAGGTGGTGAGACGATGAAAATTAAAACCATTATGACACTGTTTATCTTCGACATCCTCATTTTAGGGACTGTGACGTTTGTTCTCTTTGATAGTTTGGGCTTAAGTCTCAACATCATTATTTCAAACTTCAATCTGATTTTTAATCTTGGATGGAGTTTGCTATCATTGGCTGTTACGCTAATGGTGATACTGCTCATGGGATGGTTTTTGCTGGATGAGTACAGTAAACGCCAAACCAACTATCAATTGCGCAAAATTTTGGATAATAAGCCAATACGAGAATCAGGTGAAACGGAACTCAGTCAAAATTTGTTGCGCCTCTCAAGTAAGATGAGGCATTTGACAACGAACTTGCAAAAAACGGAAAATGCCTATATCGAAAATAGTGAGGACATTGTTAAGCAAGAAAGACGCAGGATTGCAAGAGACCTTCATGACACGGTTAGTCAGGAATTGTTTGCTTCTAGTATGATGTTGTCAGGTCTATCTCATGTAGCACCGGATTTGACAACGAAGCAGTTGCAAGAACAGCTGAAAACGGTGGAAGGTATTGTCAACGATGCGCAAAATGATTTGAGGATCTTACTCTTGCACTTAAGGCCAACGGAGTTAGAGGGGAAAACTCTCTCAGAAGGTCTGCGCATGATATTAAAGGAATTAACGGATAAGGCTAATATCAAAGTTGATTACCGAGCAGAAGTTTTTGAAATTCCAAAAGCTATCGAAGAAAATCTTTTCAGGATTGCTCAAGAGTTTATTAGCAATACCTTGAAGCATGCCAAGGCTAATCATCTAGAGGTTTATCTCATTCAAGGTGAGAGTGATGTCGAACTCAAGATGATAGATGATGGACAGGGATTTGATTTAGACGCTAAGAGGGAGCTCAGCTATGGACTTAAAAATATTGAAGACCGTGTGGAAGACTTAGCAGGGACGATGAAACTGCTGAGTAGCAAGGGAAGAGGCACTTCCTTGGATATTCGAGTGCCTTTGATGGAAGGAGAAGTGGATGACAATTAACGTACTTTTGGTAGATGATCATGAAATGGTCAGACTTGGGTTGAAGAGTTTTCTTAACCTGCAGCCGGATATTGAAGTGGTTGGTGAGGC
This sequence comes from Streptococcus hillyeri, assembly GCF_003686955.1. GTDB lineage: Bacteria > Bacillota > Bacilli > Lactobacillales > Streptococcaceae > Streptococcus > Streptococcus hillyeri. Next base: position 50,960 of record NZ_RCVM01000011.1, on the reverse strand, counting down.
TGACAATGGCAGAGTGGGCGTTGAACTTGCTCTGGAATTAAGACCAGATGTTGTGGTCATGGATTTAGTGATGCCAGAACTTGATGGGGTAGAAGCGACTTTGCAAGTCTTGAAAGAGTGGCCAGAAGCCAAAATTTTGGTACTAACATCTTATTTGGACAATGAAAAAATTTACCCAGTCATTGAAGCAGGTGCCAAAGGTTACATGCTCAAAACCTCAAATGCGGCTGAAATTCTTAATGCTATTCAAAAAGTTGCTAAGGGAAATCTTGCCATTGAAACTGAGGTCAATCAAAAATTCAAAGATTATCGGGATGACCCACATCTTCACGATGAGTTAACAGCGCGAGAGCGTGACATTCTAGGGCTATTAGCAAAAGGTTACGACAATCAAACCATTGCTGACGAACTCTTTATTTCCTTAAAAACAGTTAAGACCCATGTCTCTAATATTCTGTCTAAATTAGATGTCGCTGACCGTACACAAGCTGTTGTTTACGCCTTTAAGCATAAATTGGTTCCAGATAGCGAATAAAGGAATTATCTAGACTGTTGGAAATGATGTCAGTTACTCTCACTTACACCTTTTAGGCATAAATATGCTATAATAAGCTATTAGTTGTTTTGACTTAAAACTGAGAAAGGCCTTGGATAATTTTAAAGATGGATGCAAAAACGAAATACAAAGCTAAGAAAATTAAAGTCATTTTCTTTGATATTGACGATACACTCCGTGTGAAAGATACGGGATACATGCCAGAAAGCATAAAAACCGTCTTTGCTGGTCTAAAGAAAAAAGGATTTCTGACAGGGATTGCGTCAGGTCGTGCCATGTATGGTGTTGTTCCAGAAATTCGTGACCTTAATCCAGACTATTTTGTCACGATTAATGGTTCTTATGTCATTGACCGTAAAGGACAAGAAGTTTTCAATCAGCCAATTGCTCCAGAACTTGCCAAAGCATATGTGACTTGGGCAAAAGAGCAGGGCATTGCCTATGGTTTTGCCGGTAAGGACAAGCCAGTCGTTTCCGAACGAAGCAAACTGATTGATGAAGCCATGATTCCTGTTTATGGTGAATGTGAAGTGGCGCCAGATTTCCATTTAGAGAATGATGTTTATCACATGTGGACTTTTGCGGAAAACAATGCAGAGCTTCGATTGCCAGAAGAGCTCGCTAACCAGTTGCGTTTAGTCCCTTGGCATGTGCATTCATCAGATGTTGTCGCAGATGGCATTTCAAAAGCTTCAGGTGTTGGTCAAGTTTTAGACAAAGAAGGTCTGACACCAGCCAATGCCATGATGTTTGGAGACGGTCCAAACGACATGGAAATTTTTGACTATGTTGGTTTCAAAATAGCGATGGGCAATGCTGTCCCAGAACTTAAGGAAAAAGCAGATTACATTACAGACACAGTAGAAGAAGATGGCATTTTTAATGCCTTGGAGAAATTAGGAATGGTAGAAAAAGAATTGAACTTCCCACAATTAGACTTGACCCTTGTTGAAGGACCAGTTGCAACAATTAAAACAAACCATGGTGATATGGTCATCAAACTCTTCCCAGATCATGCTCCACTAACAGTTAAGAATTTTGTGGATTTAGCAAAATCTGGTTATTACGATGGGATCATCTTCCACCGTATCATCAAAGATTTCATGATTCAAGGTGGTGACCCAACTGGAACAGGTATGGGTGGTGAGTCTGTTTATGGCGGTAGCTTCCAAGATGAATTTTCAGATGAACTTTATAATCTTCGCGGAGCCTTGTCAATGGCAAATGCTGGACCAAATACCAACGGTAGCCAATTCTTTATTGTCCAAAATCAAAACCTGCCATACAGCAAAAAGGAAATTGCACGTGGTGGTTGGCCAGAGCCGATTGCAGAATATTATGCTGAAAATGGTGGAACGCCGCACCTTGATCGCCGCCACACTGTTTTTGGACAATTGATGGATGACGCCTCTTACGCTGTTCTTGATGCTATTGCAGCTGTGAAAACAGGTTACTCAGACAAACCAGTAGAAGATGTGGTGATTGAAACCATTGAGGTTGTTGACTAATGAAAATTGGACAAAAATATGAAGGCACAGTATCAGGTCTTAGACCCTACGGCGCCTTTGTGGTTTTAGAAAATGGCATCAAGGGCCTCATTCATATTTCTGAAGTTAAAACAGGTTATGTCGACAGTATTTACAATGTTTTTAAAATTGGTGACCATGTCCAAGTTCAGGTGATTGATTATGATGAATACAGTGGCAAGGCATCATTGTCTATGCGTAGCCTAGAGGAAGAAAAACACCATTTTCCACAACGTCACCGTTTTTCAAACAGTAGAGTGAAAATTGGATTTCAACCTTTGGCAGATAATCTGTCAGATTGGATTGATGAAAGTTTGACTTTCCTGCGAGACAAAGAAAAATAATGTAGTCATTGCATTTTGAAAAAGTTCAGGTTTGTCAAAAAACGTTAAAATTCTACAGGAGGTTTTGACGCTGACTTTGTCAGAATTATTTCCCATTGAGCATCATTATAATGTTTTGAATCAAGAATAGGACAATCAAAAATATGATGGATAGATTTATCTCATACTATCCTGATTAGATAGTGTCCTATTATTAATTCAAACAACTATATAATAAAAAACTCTTAGTTTTGGTGAGAACCAGTTCTAAGAGTTTTTTGGTATTGTCATTGAAAATTGGAATTATTCAAAATCGTAAAGTGCTGTTGAGAGGTAACGCTCACCATTATCTGGAAGAAGAGCGAGTACTTTTTTACCAGCGCCAAGCTCTTTAGCTTTTTCGATTGCTGCATAGATAGCAGCTCCAGATGAAATTCCTACGAGGAAGCCTTCTTTGGCACCGATTAAACGTCCTGTTGCAAGCGCATTGTCAGAAGCGACACGAATAATATCATCGTAAGCGTTTGTGTCAAGTGTATCAGGAATAAAACCAGCTGAAATGCCTTGAATTTTATGTGGCCCAGGTTTTTCTCCAGAGAGTACGGCAGATTCATCTGCCTCAACGGCAAAAATTTGAACTTCTGGGTTTACGGCTTTTAGAGTGTGAGAGACGCCAGAAACTGTTCCACCAGTTCCAACTCCTGAGATGAAGGCATCTAGTCCTGTTTCACCAAATGCTTCAAGAATCTCACGACCAGTTGTTGCTTCATGAATAGCAGGGTTAGCAGGGTTTGCAAATTGTAACGGTACAAAACCATTGCGCTCTTCTGCGATTTCATGTGCTTTGGCAATCGCGCCTTTCATTCCTTCACTACCAGGGGTGAGGACAAGCTCAGCACCATAAGCTTGGATAATTTTACGACGCTCAATTGACATGGTGTCAGGCATAACAATAACGACTTTATAGCCTTTAGCAGCACCAACCCAAGCGAGTCCGATACCAGTATTACCAGATGTTGGTTCAACAATGGTATCACCAGGAGTGATTTTACCATCTTTTTCAGCCTGTTCAATCATGGCTAAAGCAATACGGTCTTTAACAGATGATCCTGGGTTGAAGGCTTCGAGTTTCACATAAACATCAGCAGCCCCTTCAGGAACAATATTGTTCAATTTCACAATAGGGGTTTTCCCCACCAATTCAGTAATATTATTATAAATTTTAGTCATACAGATACCTCACTTTTCTATCGCTATTATAAGGAGAAAAGCGGGTGCTGTAAAATACTAATTTTTTATAGTGGTGATAAGATTTTCTTATCATGGGAAAGATTACTGGACTGGAACTTCTACGATTTGATTTCCTGATTTTTGACAGGTTACCTTTCCAGCGTAAAATTCAGTGAGTTTAGCAATGGTAGTGTCCATTTTTTCCTTGTCAACGTAAATAGTGGTCGTCACATCTGCCCCGAATTGGGTGTCAAACTCTTGAAGCGTTTCAGCTTCAAGGAAGTTTCCAAAGGTTTGATACTGAGAATAGCTGAGCTGGATTTGGAGACCATCTAGTTCTTTAACTTCGACAATTCCGATCTCTGTCAGAGCGTTAGCGACAGAACCAGCGTAAGCACGAATAAGCCCACCTGCTCCAAGTTTAATCCCTCCAAAATAGCGCGTGACCACAGCGACGACATTGGTTAGCCCTTGTTTTTCTAGAACAGTCAGCATCGGAACACCAGCAGTACCTGATGGTTCTCCATCATCTGAAGAACGCTTGAGCTGTCCATCTTGCCCAATAATCATGGCAGAGCAGGAGTGATTAGCTTTGTAGTGCTCTTTCTTAATTTGAGCGATATAATCACGCCCTTCTTCCTCTGTTTCCACACGTTTAAGGTGACAGATAAAGCGCGATTTTTTAATCTCTTCTTCGACAATACCGTCTTTAGCAATTGTTTTATAGTTTTTCATACCCAAATTTTACCATATTTTTAATGAAATCCGAATAGTCAAGTATGGAAGATTTTTACGGACGTTTATTTGTAGCGCATCAACTTTCCGATGAGGAAAAAAGCAGAGCTAAACAGTTACCAGCCATGCTAGAGCAAAAAGGGAAACTCTGTTGTCAGCGATGTGGCAGTCACATATTAACAGACTGGCTGTTGCCAGCTGGTGACTATTATTGCAGGGAGTGTCTTATGTTAGGGAGAAATCGACAAAGCCAGCCTCTCTATTATTTCCCAGCGCAGCCTTTTTCTAAAGAAAAGTATCTGATCTGGCAAGGAACTCTGACGTCGTACCAACAGGAAATCTCAGATGGCATGAAAACTGCTGTGGCTAATAAGGAAAATATCCTTATTCATGCGGTGACAGGGGCTGGAAAGACCGAAATGATTTATGAGACAGTGGCAAGTGTTTTGGAGCAAGGTGGACAGGTTTGTCTAGCTAGTCCACGGATTGATGTCTGTCTAGAACTTCATAAACGCCTTAGCAGAGATTTTTCTTGTCCCATAGCGCTCTTGCATGGTGAGAGTGAGCCTTATACTAGAGCGCCCTTGGTTATTGCAACAACCCATCAGTTGCTTAAATTTTACCAAGCCTTTGATTTACTGATTATAGATGAGGTGGACGCTTTTCCTTTCGTTGATAATGCCATGCTTTATCATGGTCTTAACCAAGCGGTTAAAATTGATGGCGTCAAAGTTTTTTTGACAGCTACCTCAACGGATGCATTGGATAAACAAGTCAAACAAGGAAAGCTTAAAAAGTTAGATTTAGCCAGACGTTTCCACGCCAATCCTCTCGTGGTTCCCAAAATGAAGTGGCTGAGTGGACTGTTATTTAGTCTTCAAAAAGACAAACTCCCTTCAAAATTGTTGAAACAGGTAGCCTCACAAAGAGAAACGGGTTATCCACTTTTGATTTTCTTTCCTCACATTGAGATAGGACAAAGGTTTACTGAAATCTTAACGAAAACATTTCCACAGGAAACTATTGGGTTTGTTGCCTCAACAACAGAAAATCGTTTAGAATTAGTTCAGCAGTTTAGAGATAAAAAGCTGACTGTTTTGGTATCAACCACTATCTTAGAGAGGGGAGTTACCTTTCCCTGTGTAGATGTTTTTGTACTTTGGAGCAACCATAAACTCTATACGCGGTCCTCTCTTGTGCAGATTGGTGGCCGTGTCGGAAGAGCAATGGAGAGACCAACAGGAGAATTGATTTTCTTTCACGATGGCATGACTATAGAGATGGCAAGAGCCATTGCTGAGATTCGCCTGATGAATCAAAAAGGAGGCTTTGCATGACCTGTTTAATATGCGCAGCTGAGCTTAAAAAACGCCCTAGTTTTCAAGAACTATTAACCTTAGCTCCCTCTAAGACCCTGGTTTGCTCCGCTTGTTCCTCGACTTTTGAAAAAATAGCAGAGCAGCATTGCCCCTTGTGTTATAGATATGGGGAAAGCGAGGTTTGTAGCGATTGTCTCTACTGGCAGAAGCAGGGAAAGTCGGTTAATCATCAGGCAATCTATTGCTACAATACTGCCATGAAAGCCTATTTCAGTCGCTATAAATTTCAGGGTGATTATCTCTTACGAAAAGTATTTCTGAATGACTTAAAACTTGCCTTGAAATCTTATCGCGAATATACTCTGGTTCCTATTCCATTAAGTGACAAGCGAAAGGCAGAGCGTGGTTTTAATCAAGTAACAGGATTATTGGATGGTACTGGCTTATCTTATCAAGAATTATTGATAAAAAGAGAGGTAAAAAAGCAATCGGATAAATCTCGTGCAGAACGTTTGCAATCTCAAAATCCTTTTGAGTTAAGGTTCGATAAAGCTTTGCCTGATAAAATCCTTCTCATAGATGACATTTATACAACTGGAATGACTTTACAGTTAGCAGCCCAGCTTTTTCATGAAAAAGGAGTGAAAGAAATAAAAACATTTTCACTAGCACGCTAAAAAGGCTTGCAATTTTTTCTAAAAAGAGTATAATAAAAGTGTAAAAAGAAAGCGCTTTTAAAAAAGCGAGAAAAGAGGTATCTACTATGATTAGATTTAGTATCCGTGGTGAAAATATTGAAGTAACCGAAGCTATCCGTGATTATGTAGAAAGCAAGATCAGTAAGATCGAGAAATACTTCCATGAAGATCAAGAATTGAGTGCTCGTGTTAATTTAAAAGTTTACCGTGAAAAGACAGCTAAAGTAGAGGTAACGATTCCGATTGATTCTATCACGCTTCGTGCAGAAGATGTGTCACAAGATATGTATGGTTCTATTGACTTGGTAGTTGATAAAATTGAACGTCAAATTCGTAAAAACAAAACTAAGATTGCGAAGAAACACCGTGAAAAAGTAGCTACAGGTCAAGTCTTTACGAGCGAATTTGAAGCTGAAGCTGCTGAAGAAACACCAGCAACTAAGGTTGTTCGTACAAAACATGTCACTTTAAAACCAATGGACTTAGAAGAAGCTTTGCTTCAAATGGAATTATTAGGACACGACTTCTTCATTTACACAGATTCTGAAGACAACGTGACAAATGTTCTCTATCGTCGTGAAGATGGTGAACTTGGACTTATTGAGACAAAATAAATAATAATTGAGGGAGGTTGGGACATAAATATCTCAACCTTCTATTTTTAATGGCATTAACAGATTGACGCAGTGGCTGATTGGAAGTCCTAACTGGACACTTTTTCATTTTCAAGTGTCCACCTAAAATAGTCCACTGGACTATTTTACTACCACGCAATCGTTAGCGGCCATCCTATACGAATGTGATGAACTTCGTTCATCTTATTTCCAACCTCCAAAGGTCTCCCAGACATTTGGAGCTGTGCGGATGTGGGAGTGAAACTGTCCAGTGGACAGTTTCAGCCTGAGCTTAGAAATCAAAAAGCGAGGGTAATTTGCTTGATAAGAACGGATTTTTGGGAGAACTACAGAAATTGAAAATCAATTTCGTAGTAGTTCCCCCGCAAGGATGATTAGGTTGGACGCTGTCGATTAGTCGACAAGTACAGCCAATCATCTACTGCGAAAAAGAGACTCAAATCTAGCAATGAAACTCCGTAGGAGGTTGTGATACTGACTTCGTCAGCTCTATTTCCCACCTCCAAAGGTCTCCCAGACCTTTGGAGCGTCCGCACTTTTAAGAAAGAAGCAAAAAAGTAATTTTTGATTTTTGTTAAGTATTAGCAGTTGATAAGGAGATGAATTTTCCCAACATTTGACTTGCAAGCGTCCGCTCTTTTTGCTAAAATAATAAGAGTGTGTAATGGACACACAGAAATTACGGCTAATCCGCTGGGACGACAAACTGCTCTTAAGATTAGTAAGATAGGAGAATAAAAAATGAATCCATTAATCCAAAGTTTGACTGAAGGTCAACTTCGTACTGATATCCCATCATTCCGCCCTGGTGACACTGTCCGCGTTCACGCGAAAGTTGTCGAAGGTAACCGCGAACGTATCCAGATCTTCGAAGGTGTTGTTATCTCTCGTAAAGGTCAAGGGATCTCAGAAATGTACACTGTTCGTAAAATCTCAGGTGGTATCGGTGTAGAACGTACGTTCCCAATCCACACACCACGTGTTGATAAAATTGAAGTGGTACGTTACGGTAAAGTCCGTCGTGCTAAACTTTACTACTTGCGTGCTCTTCAAGGTAAGGCTGCTCGTATTAAAGAAATCCGTCGCTAATTCTAAGATATAAAGACCGTTAAGCGAGCAAAGCAAAAATAGGAGTTTTTGACAATGGACGTTGGCGTTCGTGGAAAAACTGTCTTTTTTGCACAGCTCGTAGGTCGTATTCAGTTCAACTCCTCTAATTTAGAAGAGTTAGGAATAACGTATGGATAAAAATCTGTCTTTGTGGCAGATTTTTTACTAGCTCTCTTAGTTAAATGGATATAACAAATTCCTCCTAAGAATTAGTTGCAGGTTCGATTCCTGCAGGGGGCAGAAAGTGAAGAGGTTGTGAAAATGATTCCAGCCTCTTCGTTTTTACAATAATGTCAGGGTGATTTAGAGTGCAGTAGAAGATAACCGTTCATGGTTTTGCCTTCCCTACGCTCTTTTATATCTATGGAGAAAGTGTAATGGCTTTAGAAGATGTGGTATTTACCAAAAAGCGAGTATGTTTTGATAAGTTAATTCCTTATGGATTTTCTTTTGATGGAGAGATTTATCATTACACAGAGAGCTTCTTAGAGGATAGTTTTGAAGCTAGAGTTAGCATTTCAAAAGATGGGCATCTTTCTGCTTGTGTTATTGATTTGGAGCTTGATGAGGAATATTTAGCATTACGTGTTGAGCGTGCAGTAGGATCATTTGTTGGTCAAGTTAGAGAAGGATATCTTGAGATTTTAGAAAGAATTGCGGCCACTTGTTTTGAAGCTCAGCTATTTTCTCAAGAACAAACCAATCGTCTTGCTATTTATTTGACCGAAAATTTTGGAGATCAAACGGATAGTCCTTTTGCCAAATTTCCAAGTTTTACAGCTTTTCGTCATCCCGATAATCAAAAATGGTACGGTTTAGTAGGGACTGTGGAACGCTCGAAGTTGCAGCTAGGGGATGAGGAGTGGTCGAACGAAGATTTAAAAGAAGTTGTGGAAATCATTAATATCAAGGTTTCTCCGAATGATATTCCAAGGCTTACTGAGAAAACTTCGATTTATCCAGCCTATCACATGTCTAAGAAGTCGTGGGTCACTGTGGTTTTGGATGGTAAGGTATCTGATCAAGAACTCTTTGAGTTAGTGCTCAAAAGCCGTCAATTGGTTGCGCCAAAAACAGTGTCCAATCCAAATGGTACGGACTATTGGATTATTCCTGCCAATATGAAAAATTATGATATTGACAGGGAATTTGCGGCGCATCAAACGGTTTATTGGCATCAGAAAAAATCCCTTAAAAAAGGGGATGTCGTTCTAATTTATATTACTGCTCCGACAAAAGCGGTGCGGTATATTTGTGAAGTTTTAGATGACCATCTTGCAGAGGAAGATGGTGAGATGATGCTTATCCGTTTACGCCAGCAGCTCAGCGATTCTGAGTTAACGCTTGACCGCTTAAAAGAATTGGGAGTTACGAACATCAGAGGCCCCCGTCGTTTAACTGCGCCAGCTATTTCTTACCTCAAAAAGAACGTTTTATCATAAAAAGCCTTCATAAGGGCTTTTTTTTTAATAGAAAAGGAGGTATAATAGTTCCAATTATTGAAATGAAGCGAGGAGTTCTGATGAAGAAAAGTTTTATCCATCAGCAGGAAGAAATTTCGTTTGTTAAAAATACCTTTACCCAGTATTTGAAAGATAAATTAGAAGTTGTTGAAGTCCAAGGACCAATTTTGAGCCAAGTGGGTGATGGTATGCAGGATAATTTGTCGGGTGTTGAAAATCCTGTATCGGTTAAGGTCAAATTAATCCCTGAGCACACCTTCGAGGTTGTGCACTCATTGGCAAAATGGAAACGTCATACGCTGGCACGTTTTGGCTTTAATGAGGGAGAAGGACTTTTTGTTCACATGAAGGCTCTGCGTCCAGATGAGGATTCTCTCGACCCAACTCACTCTGTTTATGTGGATCAGTGGGACTGGGAGAAGGTTATTCCTGATGGGCACCGTAACATTGCTTACTTGAAAGAAACTGTTGAAAAAGTTTATAAAGCGATTCGTCTGACGGAACTTGCGGTTGAAGCTCGCTATGATATTGAATCCATTTTACCTAAACAAATCACCTTTATCCATACAGAAGAATTGGTAGAACGTTACCCAGATCTAACGCCAAAAGAACGTGAAAATGCAGTATGTAAAGAATATGGTTCCGTTTTCTTAATTGGAATTGGCGGTGTGTTACCAGATGGTAAACCTCATGATGGGCGTGCTCCTGACTATGATGACTGGACCAGTCATTCAGAGCGTGGCTACAAGGGGCTGAATGGTGATATTCTTGTTTGGAATGATCAACTTGGAACAGCCTTTGAATTGTCTTCAATGGGAATTCGTGTTGACGAAGATGCCTTGAAACGTCAAGTCAAAATCACAGGCGATGAAGATCGTCTTGAATTAGAATGGCATAAAGCTCTTCTAAACGGTCTTTTCCCATTAACCATTGGTGGTGGTATTGGGCAATCACGACTTGTCATGTTCTTGCTCCGTAAAAAACACATCGGAGAAGTGCAGTCAAGCGTTTGGCCAAAAGAGGTTCGCGAAGATTACGACAATATTCTCTAATGAAGTGGTTCGATAGATAAGAAAGCTGATTTATAAGGCAAGCCTGTTCGGTTTGTCTTTTTTTGAAATCAAAAAAACGCCAGCAGGAGCTAGCGTTTTTGATTTCAAGTGATTATTTGAATGAGTCTGCCCATTCTCCACCACGGAAGATAGGAACGATTTGTCCATCGGCAGTGATACCATCGACATCCATATGCTCTGAACCAATCATAAAGTCAACGTGTGCCGTTGAACGGTTAAGTCCAGCAGCTTCAAGTTCTTCTTGAGTCATTTCAGTTCCACCTTCAATTGAGAAAGCGTAAGCTTGACCGATTGCCAAGTGGTTTGAAGCATTTTCGTCAAATAGGGTATTGAAGAAGGTTAAACCTGATAGTGAAATTGGTGTTTTGTGTGGGACGAGGGCAACTTCACCAAGCGCACGTGCACCTTTACTTTCTTCAACCAATTTCTTGATAGTAGCTTCGCCTTTTTCAGCGGTTACTTCTGTGATTTGACCATTTTTGAAGGTGAATTTCATGCCTTCGATAATTGTTCCAGCATAGCTGAGTGGTTTGGTAGATGAGACATATCCTTCTGCACGACGGAAGTCAGGAGCTGAGAAGACCTCTTCTGTTGGCATATTGGCAATGAACTCATCACCTTGAGCGTTAACAGAACCAGCGGCTTCCCAAACATGTTTTTTAGGCATTCCAAGTGTCAAGTCTGTTCCTGGTGCAGTGTAATGCAGAGCATCAAACTGGTACTTGTTAAGAAGCTCAGCTTTTGCAACCAAGTTAGCTTGGTGCTCATCCCATGCCTTGATTGGGTCTTCTTCGTAAACACGGTTCAATTTGAAAATGGTATCCCATAGCGCATCAACTTGCTCTTCTTCGGTAGCAAGGTCAGGGAAAACAAGAGCAGCCCATTCTTTACCAGCAGCTGCGGCCAAGTTCCAGCTCACTTTATTGGCTTGAGTAGCTTCGCGTTGTTTCGCAAGTGCGATTGACAAAGCTTGTTGTGTTTTTGATAAACGATCTTGGTCAACACCAGCGAAGACATTTGGATCAGATGAGCGAACAAAGAGACGGCTTGCTTTTTTCTCTAGGAAATGATTTGATTTAGCAACCACATAATCAGCAACAGTTGTGATGCGATCTTCGTCAGCGTGTAGGAGTCTTTCGCGCGTGATTTGGTCATCAGCATAGTCAAGAACAACCTCAGCAGCACCGTGTGCGTAAGCTGATTTTACTAAAAGGCGGGCGAATTGTGATTGCTCCACATCAACAGTCATAATAACAGTATGGCCTTTTTTGACACCAAGTCCTTTAACAATAAGCAAGTCGGCATATTTTTTTAAGTTTTCTTCAAAATTAGGTAATGTCATAACCTTCTCCTATTTTCTAAAAGTCGCTTTTAAATATAGCATATTCTTCTAAATTTCTCAATGAAAAATCTTTACTATTGTTTGCGAAATCCCTCATTTCATGGTAATATAGATAGGAATTAAGCAAAGAAGAGGAATAATCATGGCTTTTGGTGATAATGGCAATCGTAAAAAAACACCTTTTGAAATTTTAGTGCAAATTGTAGTCATCTTTATGATTTTAATTACGCTTGGCGGTGTGGTCTTTAGTGCCATCAACGTCTTGATGTAAGGTGGAATTCATTTACAATTGGCAGGGCAAGAGCTCTGCTTTTTATCAATAAAAAAGAACAAGAGATAGTCGTGAAGGACTAAGGTCTGGATGAAGCTATTCTATTTAGTTAAAAAGAGAAAGGAAAGAGGGGACTTCGGTTAGGTATTGTACTAAACTGAACTCGGGCTAAATCCTCGGAAAAAAGATAAACCAACTTGTGTGCAAGCACTCATCGTTGGTTTCCTATTTTTCTATCTGATTTGGGCGCCCTCTGTATCGAATTTATGTCAATGTTTTTGGATACTGCTAAGATTAGTGTAAAGGCTGGTCGTGGTGGTGATGGTATGGTGGCGTTCCGCCGTGAAAAGTATGTGCCAGATGGTGGACCATGGGGCGGAGATGGCGGAAAAGGTGGCTCAGTTATCTTTAAAGTGGATGAAGGGTTGCGCACCCTTATGGACTTCCGTTACAACCGTAAATTTAAGGCCCAAGATGGTGAAAAAGGGATGACCAAAGGGATGCACGGAAAAGGTGCTAAAGACCTTATTGTCTCAGTTCCTCAAGGGACAACTGTTCGTGATGCTGAGACCGGTAAAGTGCTAACTGACTTGGTAGAGAATGGTCAAGAGTTTATTATTGCGCGTGGTGGTCGTGGTGGCCGTGGGAATATCCGTTTTGCGACACCTCGTAATCCTGCACCTGAGATTGCGGAAAATGGGGAGCCAGGTGAAGAGCGTCAGCTTGAATTAGAATTAAAAATCCTCGCGGACGTTGGTTTAGTTGGTTTCCCATCAGTTGGTAAATCAACCATTCTTAGTGTGGTATCGGCAGCCAAACCAAAAATTGGTGCTTATCACTTTACAACGATTGTGCCTAACCTTGGTATGGTGCGTACCAAGTCTGGTGAAAGCTTTGCGATGGCAGACCTTCCAGGCTTGATTGAAGGGGCTTCTCAAGGTGTTGGTCTGGGGACTCAGTTCCTTCGTCACATTGAGCGCACGCGTGTCATCTTGCATGTCATTGACATGTCAGCGAGTGAAGGTCGTGATCCTTATGAGGACTATGTGCAAATCAATACGGAGCTTGAAACTTACAACTTGCGCTTGATGGAGCGTCCGCAGATTATTGTTGCCAATAAAATGGACATGCCAGAAGCAGAAGAGAATTTGAAGATTTTCAAGGAAAAATTAGCAGCTAACTATGATGAATTTGATGAGTTGCCAATGATTTTTCCAATCTCAAGTTTGGCGCATCAAGGTTTGGATAATCTCTTGGAAGCAACAGCAGAGCTGCTTGATCAGACAGATGAATTCCTACTTTACACCGAAGAAGACATGCAAGACGATGAAGTTTACTATGGCTTCAATGCGGATGAACGTCCATTTGAAATCACGCGTGACGATGATGCTGCTTGGGTACTTTATGGTGAGAAATTAGAACGTCTCTTTGTCATGACCAATATGGAACGTGACGAGTCTATCATGAAATTTGCCCGTCAGTTGCGTGGTATGGGAGTTGACGAAGCCCTCCGCGAACGTGGCGCCAAAGACGGTGATATCGTCCGCATCGGAAACTTTGAATTTGAGTTTGTGGACTAAAGTTTGCCAGTGGCAAACTTTAGGTCGCTCCTTAGAAATTGGAAAGGAGCGATGATGAAGTTACTAACTGCGGAGAAACGGTAATATCGACTGTTTTTCCTCCGTGTCGTAGGTAACAAGCAGAGAAATAACAAGCGAGTGATGGACAGTGGAGGGGGTTGGCTGTGCATTTCAAAAATATTTGGAGTTGAGCTATGGATCATAAAGGAACAATTCAGCTTGAAACAAATCGCCTTATTCTAAGGCGATTTCAGTTAGAAGATGCTGAAGCTATGTTTCATCATTGTTGGTCTGACTTTGACGTGTGGAAATGGACCAGTTATGATGAGATGACGACTGTTGAAGACCTTGTCGTGAAAAATGGATTATTTACACATTGGTGGATGGGTTTGTATGCCAATTCCAATCGTTATAATTGGGCTATTGTCTTGAAATCAACGCTTCAACCAATTGGTCGAGTATTTGTCATCACTCTCAACGAAGAATCTTCAGAACTTGAAATTACCTATGAAATAGGGAAAAAATGGTGGAATCAAGGGTTGATGACGGAAGCCTTGCAAGAAATTATTCACTTCTTATTCAATGAAGTCCATGTTAACCGAATTATTGCCTATCATGCTAAGGAAAATCCTGCTTCAGGAAAGGTCATGAAGCACTTGGGGATGACGCTTTTTAAAATCGTTCCAGATGGTTGTACTTGTAATGCTGGAACGTTCGACAGTCACTATTATGAGATTTTTAGGAAATAAAACAGGAGGCAAGTTCATGGGAGATAAACCGATATCTTTTAAAGATAAAGATGGCAACTTTGTTTCAGCGGCTGATGTTTGGAATAAAGAAAAATTAGAGGAACTCTTTACCCTCCTCAATCCCAACCGTAAACTCCGCTTGGAACGCGAAAAACTAGCCAAAGAAAACACAGAAGAGCAAGCCTAGTGTGGCCTGCTCTTTTTAGTGTTTAACAAGATTTTCAGCTGTTAATTCATATCGTATTTCAGCCACTTCCGCAATGAATTTTCGGTCGTGTGACACGCTGATGATGGCTCCTGGGAAGTTTTGCAATAACTTTCTGATTTCAGGTTGCGAGGTTGGCGAAAAATTTCGAGTTGGTTCATCTAGAAGAAGAACATTGGCTTTCTCTAGCACCATTTTGGCAAAGAAAAGTTTGGCTTTTTGGCCGCCAGATAGCTGTCCCATCGGATGAGTGACTTCTTCACGAGTAAATTTAAGGCTTGCAAGTAAAGTACGACTCTCTTGCGCGGTCGCTGTTTCGCTGAGAAAAGCTAGCGCAGTCATCTGATTGTCCATACTTTCCTCATAGGTCTGAGGCATGTAACCTAGTTTGATATCAGCTTGCGCTGACAAATGCGTATGAATTTTCTTGAGCAGACGTGTTTTACCAATCACATTTTTCCCCGTAAAGACCAGTTTGTCTTGACCTAAAATGCGGATGTCAATCACTTGACCTGTCTCTAAAACGTCATTCTCCCAGTTGAGTAAGGTTTTTCTGGAAGGAAGCGGTGTGATCCCTGAAAAGAAGAGGTTGATGATATCGTCATTGTCGGGAATGGCGGTGAAGGCTGCAGCTTCTTTATCATAGCGTTTTTCTTGAGATTTGATATTTTTGAATTTTTTAGCCAGAAGCCGACCAGCCACATCATTTTTGGTATTCCTTAATTGATGCTCAACACTCTGGTGGAGGCGATGAATCCTAGCCAGTCTGTCAGCATGCTCCTCCCTCTCCTTATTAGCAAGTTGTAATTGTTTCTCATAGGTCTCCTTGCGCCATATCTGATATTCCTTATAGGTCATTGGTTGATAAGTTGCCTTGGCTTGGGTTCGTTTTTTGACGAGTTCTAAGTGTAAAATAGCTGTCGCGGTAGCCTCCAAAAACTGCTCATCATGAGAGATGAAGATGATCGTTTCTGGGCTACGTCTGATAAAGGATTCGAGCCATTGCAGGGTTTCCAAGTCCAAATCATTTGAGGGTTCGTCAAGAAGAATGAGGTCTGGTTCATAGCTGAGCAGTCTAATCAGTTGGAGTTTTAGTTTTTCTCCACCAGATAAGCTTTTTACGCTCTGCCCTTTTTCTTCAAAATCAGCCAAAGGAAAATCAAGTTCGTCAGCTAATTGATAGAGGCGATTAAAATCAAGGCGATCAAAGTCGGCACCTTGGTAAAGAAAATCTGTTACGGTAAGCTCAAGCTTTTCTTGAGGCAGGCTCTGTGGGAGATAGGCAGGGCAGTGAAAGTGGTTGATGATATGTCCGTCTATGGAAGCGTAGGGTGAGACGAGTTCTGGCTGATAGAGAACCTGCATCAAGGTTGATTTACCCGTTCCTTCCTCTCCGATAATGGCCAATTTGTCACCAGGATTGACGACAAGCGATAAGTCATTAAGGAGAGTAGAGAGGTCCTTTTGATGGGTGATGGTTAGATTTTGGAGTTGTAAAATAGGCGTTACCTCTTTCTGTTAACGATTGCCACGATTGTGATAGCCACCTGCTCTTTGAGCCTTCGTTGCATGATGTAGAGACTTATTGCTGTGGAAATCATGTTTGTGAGCTGTTTGCTTTTCTTTGATTTGATTAAGAATGGTATTGTGAGTAGTAGTGGTTGTTGTCATGTGGTTTTCCTTTCTAATCGTCACTTGTGGGAGGACGACAAAAACTCCCAACCTTACCAAGTTGAGAGTGTGTTCACTTTCAGTAATACCAATAGTATCCTAGAACGCCTTGCTGCGTAGCTTGTGACAACTAAAAAAACAACAAAGAAATCGTTTCTAAAACGAAGCATCTATCGGGTAACATCCTAAAAGAAAATAGAAAAAGAGCACACTAAAAACACATCTTGATAAGGTTTATCAATAACATGTTCTTAGTTGATCATGGCTCCGTTCCTCCGATAGTTTGATGACATCATTTTACTACTAAATGAAAACGTTGTCAAATAAAAAGCAAAAGAAAAACCTTTCCCAATCGGAAAGGCTACTAATCTTATTTCGCAGCGTTTGCGTCTTTGAGACCGTATTTAATATTTTATAAATTATCATCATTAATCTATATAATACAAGCGCACTATTATAATAGAAATTAAAACATTAAACTAAATCAACGTTTTTCATGACCTTTCATCAGTCGTTACCAAAAACGTTACACTAGAATAGCTTACCCGCCTAGTTTAGAAAATAAAAACCAATGGAATAATTATAAAAATATTGCATAAACAGTAATTTTAGATTGTTGATTAGAATTGCGTCACGCGCTCTCGTTCATAATTTAAAGACTGTTGTAGCATTTCAGAAAGTTTCTTGGTGTCTTGGTTTGCTAAATGTTCCATATATTCCGCCCTGTAGTCTTTAGAGATAATCACGGGGCTTTTTAGGTACTTCATGGCAAGATACATAAGCGCAAGCCGTCCTGTGCGCCCATTACCATCTGAAAAAGGGTGAATGCGTTCCAGCTGAATATGAGTATCAGCCAAAACGTCTAATATATCCTTTTCAGTAAGGGCTATGTCAAGCCTATAAGCGGTATTGTCCGCCCATTGCCTCATGAGTAACGGGGTTTCTTCGGGGCTTGCGGTCTTGAACTCTGCTCCTATAATGGCGTTTTGTTGCTTTTTGAATTGTCCTCGGTCGTGTTGTAGTCGGTCAAGTAAAAGCGTGTGCATATCTTGGATTTGCCCCAAATTAAAGGGTTTATCCTCTGCCAGTAAATCAAGTAGATAATTAAAAGCCTGTTTGTGATTTTCAATTTCATAAAATTCACGGATACTTTTGCGATTTGTTGGTAGTGTGTTCTCTAATATAATACTAACGGTCTCGGGTAAAGTGATTGTATTGCCCTCGATACCGCTAGAATGGTAAGCCATTCTTACCAGTATATCATCTAAATAGTTTTGATTATAGGTCATGTCCTGCCTCCGTTAGTTTATTATAACATAAGCATTATTCAAGTTTGAAAATTATCAACAAGTTTTTACCCCCTTTTTATCTAGATATGCTCGACTTGGAAAAAGTTCCCTTCACCGGTTCCCGCGTATAGGCTTAGTTTTCAAAGGAATGGGGGGAGCTTTTTAGCTTGGTAAGGTTTAGGAAAAATTGCTATTTTCTTGTATCAATTTTAGTTATTTTTGGGGGAGAGATACGCAAAGGGATTGACACCGTTATTATACCTAGGTAGGCGTTTAATTAAATCGGGGGGATTGTAGAAAATAAAGTATAGTTGAAAACATTTTTAAATGATTTTTTTAAAGAAGTACCCCCACCCCTTGAAAAATAAAATTACATTTTTGTCTAGTTACCCCTTACCACCGGTTTCCATGTCGCTATTTTGAAGCGATTTTTTTTAGGTGGGGTAGTTACTCTATAACTTTAAAATTCCTTTTTGTTGCGCGAAAAAATTTGTAGAATGACGGCGTGAAGTTCGGCGCGTGTATGTGCTAGGTTGTCACCCCCCTATTGTCTATAATCTGCTAACAACAACCAAAGCCCTTATAACATAGTTACAAGGACTTGAGTTTATTCTTTGCTGAAATGATTGTAAAAATCAATAAAATGGCGTTCACTTAATTAGTCATATCTTATATTCTGTCTAATTATGTTTCACCCTCTAACTCTAACGATATCAAGGGGTTACACGATTTCTAATAAACTTTCTAGCGTTTGCTTCAATATGTCTAATTAAATATCTAAAATGGCTTTTAAATATCAAAATTACTCATCTTACTATCTAAATCATCTTGCCTTACACCTATGTAAATAAGAGTGATGGCTGGGCTAGAATGATTAAAGATTGTCATTAAATCGGCAACGTTCTTGTATTTCTTATAATACCAATAACCAAAAGTTTTCCTCATGGTGTGCGTGCCTATGTTGGCTATTCCTAAATCTTCCCCAGCCGTTTTCAATATCCAGTAGACTGTTCTGCGGTCTAGCGGTTTATTTATTCCGTTACGGCTTTGAAATAGATAATGATGAAGTGGCTTATCTTTGATATATTCCCTTAACTCATTCTTGAGTTTTCTAGTCATTTTAATACTTTTAGTCTTGCCTGTTTTTTGTTCTTTAACTCGGATATGCCAGCCTTGCACGTCCTTAACTCTGAGTTTTAAAATGTCGCTTATGCGATAACCTGTGTTAATGCCAACAAGGAAAATCATGTAGTTGCGTTCACTCCATGCCCTTAAATAGTCTTTCATGGCTTGGATATCGTCTTTATCCCTTAATGGTTCAACTAAATTGATAAGCTATACCTCCTTATCTATCGTATTCACGCGCTCTGAGGGTGGCTGATTTTCAGAGCAATTTTCTAAACTAAGTAGCCTTTCCTCTCGTTTGCGGTCGTTCTCTACCCATTGCTTACGTTTCGCCTCCGCTTCGGTAAGCCCTTTATACTTGCCGTAACTGCGTATTCTAAAATGGTCTATATTGGTTTGATGGTTTATCAAGTCGCCTCCTTTGTGGTTAATTCTACTACTCTCTACTTCACCTTACTTCACTTAAGAAAAATAAGAGTAGTAACGAAAACCCTTGGGGCGCAAGGAGTTTCACAATTCTACTACACCTACTACACTTTCTTGCAACTCGTTGATTTTTTTATAAATATATATACTATACCTTTTACTTATTTTCTTTTATTATTCTTTATATATTTAAGTGTAGTAGGTGTAGTAGAATAAGGTAGAGTAGTGAAGTGGTGGGATTTAATCTACTACACTTATTCCCTAATGTCGTAGTAGAAAGCGTAGTAGGAGTAGTAGAAAATTATAATTTTTTATAGCCTCGTTGATTCTTTTTCTTTGGTGGTTCATAGTGTGGCAAATAGCTTGGCTGGTCTTCTTTAGGGTAAAAGCCTGCTGGTAGATTTGCGCCTACTCTCAAGGTAACAGGGTAGTTTAGTTTTACCCAACCATCGGGCAAGTATCTTGTAAAAGAGCCGTGAAAGCTTTGGCTATTAAAGTCGTGTTGGTGGTTATAGTGTTCCGTATAGCCTTGAAAATTCCACCATACCCAATCATTAGGGATAAAAGTGGAATGAATACCTTGAAATAAGTCTTGACTAAAAGCAAGAATAGGGTCAATAGTTTCTTGATATTCATCTAATAACTTAAGCGAGGCTTTGGGTTCTATGAAGTCTGAAAAATTAAGGTCTATCACGCGCTTTAAAATATATTCTAGGACGTTTCTGCGCGTGATATAGTCGGTTTTAATAGCTCGGTTAGGTTTTTGCTTAAAGCGTTTTGTAAATGGTAGAATAACCATTCTGCGCCTAATAGCGTGATAATCGCCTTTTATTCTAGGTAAAGCGTTTGTAGATTGAATGACAACCGTTTTTATAAATGTGCTATAAGCGTCTTTACCTTTCTTTTCTACTGTTACGGTATCACCACCAACCAAACTAAACAACTTTGAAGTATCTCGGATAATCGCCCCAGCTTGTACGTCGTCCCCAATGATAGCTTGTTTCCCTACTGCTTGGGCTAGTGTGAAGCGGTTATTTGCGTCTAGGTCGGTTATTTTGATACTAGCGATATTCTGACGCCCGATAAGATTAATAAAGAGCTCTTGAAGTGTTCCTTTACCTGTGCCTCCCTCTCCGACAAACCAAAACATTTTAGCGAGGCTTTCGCCTCTGACGACTGCTGCAAGAAGTTGTAAAGCAAGGGTATATAAGTCTTTATCGTTGTTAAATAAGTCAAGTAACCAGCTATCAAACTCCCAACCTTTAATTTTAGGGCTTTTGGCGTTTGGGTTGTAATTGGTTGCTATTTTATGTGTGAATACCTTTAACGGTGTGTAGGGTTCTAACTGCTTTGTTTTACGGTTGTAAATGCCATTGCCGACAATTACTAGAAAAGGGTCGGCTTCGGGTGTTCTGTGTGGCGCTTTACGGGTTAAGTGGTAAATACAATCACTAGCCCTTTTCTCGTTGTGACGTGGTTCTATAACGCTCACAAAATCTTTTAAAAATTCCCTATCATTGGTATATATTCCTTGGTCGGGATTGTAGTAATAGACTGGTTTTGTTCCCTCGTCGCTATCTATACGGCAAATAGTTAATAATTCCGCCATATAGTGGGCAACGGTTAAAGGTGGTATAGGTTTTTTAAGTTCAGCTTGTGCTTGTTTTTCCTCTAACCCTTCCTTGATAAGTTGTGTTAATCGCTCAGATTGTTTATTGTCAACAAAGCTTCTAACTCTCTCTTGCCAATTTTTAAAAGTGCTTAATTTGAAGGATTGCTTAAACTCACGCGCAAGCGGTGTGACGTTCCTTAATAGTTGTTGTGTCACTTTCGCCCTCCTTTGTGATTTTGTTTAGTTCATTGATAAAGTGTAAAGCTAAATCCGTCCTTGTCACTAATTTTGCAAATAGTTCTATAATGTTCGAGGGGTCGTAACCATTGAAATAAAGCAGTTTAATAAAAGCAGTTGTGTCCTCCTCTGTATCAATCCCGTAGCAGACTTTTTCAAGCAACCAGTCATTAAGGGTTAGTGGTCGCCCTTGTTTTTGTTTTGCTAGTGCTTGGAGTTCTAACCCCTCGAGAAAAGCAATCAGTTTATTATCTGCTAAGTTAATCGCGTTCATTCTAACAAGCTCCCACCCCTTAACATTACTTTCTTTCTCTCTGATAGCTAAATTTATCCCACTGTGAGAAAAAGGAGTTAAAAAAACGTGTATAGGTTTGAAATAAACCAGTTTAAAATGATTATCTTTGTAGTAGCACTTGCTAGGATTGTCAGAAAGAAATGAAATGCGCGCTAAATGATTTTTATGGATTGTGATTTCTAGTATTTCATACATTTTTAGACCCTCTATATTTGTTCAGAAAAGCTTGTAAGTCTATTTCATTCAAAATGGACAGGCGTTTTTCTTCCTCCGTTAATTGACTTTCTAGGGTTATAATACCTTGCAATAGTTCACTATCATTGCTAGGAATGAAATAACCTCGATTGTTACCCTTTCTTTTAGCAATGATAGGGATTTTGTATTTTAAAATTAAATTTCTAATACATTCCCGAACAGTTCGGGGAGTTAAATTCAATAACCTAGATATCTCTTTACATGTCATGGCATTATCACTTCCAATTCTTAAAAGGTCAAGCACGCGCTTATAATTTCCATGGAGTTCCATAAAATAACCCTCCTTAGTTGTAATGTTTATTAGAAAGCCATATATAAGCCCCGTAGCGCTCTTTTACGTAGTCCTTTGGTGTTTCTGTCGGCTTTGTGTCTGAAACATCGCTAGGCTTGTCATAGTGCCATAATAAAACGAGAATAACCAAGCATACGATGATTAAAATAATACTTTGTGTTGGTGTTAAGTTCAGTTCGTTCGGCATGTTACACCTCTCTTTGCTAAATGATTCTTGATATATTGGCGTTTTTCTTTGTCACTTAATTCTAAAAATTTCTCTATGTCTTCAAGTGTTAAAACTTGTTCGATAAAATCACTGATAAACTGAAATAGTTCAGGTCGTGTTAGTCTGATTTCTTCCAGTCTCTGCTCTAGTTCTTCGTCAGTCCATTGCTTTGATTGTAATTTTATTTCTGTCATGCCTTTCCTTTCTATTTTTTATTCCCTGTGTAATTGCCTGCGCTGGTGCGCGTGCTTATCCGTGATTTAAAGAGTTGCCTTTTTAGGTTTTTCTATACGAGATTTTTACTATATCCGTTTGCTTGCTTAAGCTATCCCTCAGCGGATAACCGCCCTAAATTTACTAGCTTTTTTTGCTATGGTCGTGTAAATTTGTGCTAAAATAAATAGCTTATCAAGTGTGTAGTTAATTCTAGTGGTTTAGATAGTTTAGCTATCTATGGCGATAACCTAACCTAAAATCATTTATATCTTGTCTCTATTGCTTAGGTGTGATATGATTTAAGCAATAGTAAAAGCCCTTAGTTTTTTTCTAAAGTGTGCTTTTGCTTAATCATATTTACTGAAAGGCTTTAAACTTTGGTCGGTTCTATAAGCCTTTTTTTGTTGCTATTCTTTAAGTTTTTCAAGAATGGCGTCAACGTCTCGAACGTCATAATACACTGATTTCCCTTGCCTGCGTGACTTTAGTCCGTTGGCTTTTAGGTATTTTAGGTAACGGATATCAAACCGATATTCTTTTAGTAGTTCTTGTTGCCGTAGGGGTTTTCTTAATTGTTTTTCAACCTCTGCGCGTGCCATTTCTCTAGCAATGTCTAGCGTGCCTTTTACTAGCTCTACGCTTGCTTGCTCTCCGAGTAGTGCGACGGTCATTCTTAGCCTCCTTTTGTTTTTGCCCTCTAAAATCCTTTATACGCCGTTTTAGGTATTAGGTGATGATTTATATTAAAATCAATTTAAAACGCTGATTTTCCCCCCTAAATTTAATAATTTAAGGTACTCTAGGCGTATAGTTCATGAAATTCTTTGAAATACTTGTCTGGTATTTCGTTGATAGCTTGTTGTTGAAGCTGAATAGCCTTTAATCTGTTGGTGTCGCTTGCGGTGGTTTTGCTGATGATTTCTGCGGTAGCTAGAACTTGCTTAAAATACGCTTCTAGCTTTAACTTGCGCCCCTCACTTACTTCTTGCGAGCTTTCAACTTTGTTTTTCAAAAGCTGAAAGTCGGTTATTTCGCCATCTTGAACGGTGTAATTAATCACATTTCTAAAACGCCATTGATTAAGTCGCTCTTTAATGTCTGATAATCGCCAACCGTTCAGCTTTTCCATTAGCAAGTCAAAAGAAATAAGTCCGTTTTCATTGTAAACTTGTAATAAAATTTCTTGTGTAAAAGGTGTTTTAGCCATTGTCTCCCTCGCTTTCTGCCTCTTTTTCTTGGATTTTGTCAATTTGTCGGCTTTCTCTAGGGGTAATAACGTTCATACAGTGGCTAATTAGCGAGCCTGTGAGTTCTTCCAGCTCTATCCAAGCATTGCCGTAAACCTCGCGATATTTGGGTTTGATATCTTCTTGAAGACTTTCAAACGTTCCTAGTAGTTCATCAATTTTAAACAGATTGACTAAAACAGAAACCATGTCGGGGCGCTTGCCTACCTTGTTCTTGCGTTTTTTATGCTTGGGCTTGCCGTTTGGTTGGTAGTGTAGGGTAAAATCTTCTAGCATGGTTTTAATGTCATACCAGGCAAGGGCGTTGCTTTCTAGCAAGCCGTCTAAAACATCGGGATTTTTAACTTCTTGCATGGCGCTAGCGAGTGCCTCGCGTTCGTCTATCCATTTCTTAAACTCTTGATAAGTTGGGTTAGTTTTAGGTGTTGTCATGTGTTTTCTCAATTTCTCTTTCTAAATACTTGATGACACCCCATATAAAACGGCTAACCGTTTCAAATGGTTGTGCTAGGCTTGTTTCTAATGTTTCGCTTTGTAGGTGGGCGAGTTGGTCGGTTATGGTGTCAAGCAGTTTGTCCGCCTCCTTGGCACGTTGAAGAAGTTGTTTAAGCTCTGCTTTTTTCATCTGACAGATATCCCCATAGAGCGATATAGTCGCCCTCCTCGTCCAATTTTAGCAGTAAATCAAGCGCCTTTTTATCTAACTTAGGTAGATGCTCGGGTACGCTTAAAATCGCCATATCGGGGTATTTTACCGCGTCTAGCGTGCTATCTAGTAAATCCATAAGAGAAAGCTCAAGACGTGCCACTTTAAGTGCTAGGTCGTTAAAAGTAGCATTTTCTTTCAAGTCTGCGGTGCGTAACACTAAAAAATCATTTTTAGTCATTGAAGTATGTTCGGTTTCGTTAATCATATAGTTGTTTTCCTTTTTGTCACGCGCTCGGCGTGGTTATTTTCTAAACTAGGCGAGGTAAGCCGTTGTTTTACTTAATCATATTGTTTTAAGGTTTTATTGGTCGGTTCGTAGTTTTAAGGGGTTGCGCCCTCCGTAGGATTTAGGGTGTAAGTAGTCGTTACACCCTTATTTATTATCTTCCAAAGCTTCGGAAAGTAGCGCCCAAATCTGATAAAGGACTTCTAGCTTAGTGTCAAAAGGCTTTCTATATAGCCCGTCTGTGCCAAATGCTGACGTTAGTAGTGTATCAATATCATCTAAGATTTGAAAAACGTCATTAAGTGCCATTTCTGCGGTGATAGGTGTGTTGTTCCCGTCCTTACTTTGACAAATCACGGTATCTTTATCAATACTAGGCATTAGCTTTCTTCCTCCTCGGGGTAGTCAGTAGCAAAAGCCCACGTTAACAAGTGCAGTAGTGCGGTTAGTAGTCCTATAGTATGTTCCTCCTATTCTTCTAGTAAAAAGTTCATCACTTTTTCATAAACCGCTTTAGGAGCGTCATAGTTTCCTAACTCGATTTTTTTTAGTGTGTTCGGTGTAACTTGAATACGTTTAGCCGTCTCAGCTTTAGTTAAATCCAAGCGCCCACGTTTAATACGAACTTTCTCAGCGTGTTCAACTGTGATAAGCATTAAATACCTCCTTGTTTTGATATTGCCAACCATGAATAGAATTGAAAGGCGGTTGGTTTGTAACATTTTTTGTTACCGCAAGGATATAATATAACATTTTCCGTTACTCTGCAAGTATTTTTTTCAAAAAAATAACAGTTTATGTTATTTTGTGATATAATCACTTTTGAAAGGTGGTTTTACCATGAATAGATTAAAAGAGTTACGGAGAGAGAAAAAACTAACTCAAAAAGAATTAGCTGATAAGTTATATACTACTAAAATGAGTGTATCGCGCTGGGAAAATGGAGAAAGTCAAATAAAACCCGAAAAAGCCCAAGCTCTAGCCGATTTCTTCGGTGTTTCGGTTGGGTATTTACTAGGTTTAGATGAAGCGACAGAACCTAAATTTTTAACTTTGGATAAGACGCGAAAATTTTTTAATCTAAGTATAGATACCTTGTCGGTACTTTTGGGACTTCCTAAAGAAGTTTTGGAAACGTGGGAAAATGAGAAAAATTTTATCCCGTTTAAAGAAGCGTCTAAGCTATATAATTATTTGGATATTACAAGAGACAATTTTATTAAAATTGTTGCTGATAACAATCTGGAGTTTGATTTTACTATTGCGGATTTTTTTAATGAAATAGATATAGAGGAATTAAATAAAGTCAGTCTCAAAAAGCAAGAAGAAGCTAAACAAGCTTATACATTTTTAGAAAGCTATATAGATGACCCTATAAAATTTAATAGATTAAAAAAAGGGTTATCAGATATAGACGAGGGATATTTTTCAATAGTCCTACGTCTAGTGATTGCTGATAAAGAACTAGGTACTAATTTTAGTGATATTCTTATAGACTATATAACCCTTGATAAACGAGATAGAGAGATAGCTTATGACCTTATCAAAAAACTAGCAAGCAGAAACACAGACAACTAAAAAGCCAACCTTTCTAGGTTGGCGTGTGGTATATTTGTTAATTATCAAAAAAGCCTGCCTCTCGGTTAGCTAAAAATAACTGATGACAACTAATAAAAAATGATGACAAGTAAACCGCTTGACTTTGGGGGCAGTTTTGGGATATAATACCCTTAACAGTAAGGAATGTGTCTAGCATGGCACAAAAAAAGCCCCCAACGGTCGCAACGTTGAGGGTTTTCTTTTTGGCTCTTAGCTATTTCTAGCTATGCCCTAAGGGTCATTTCTTGCGTGAGTTGAGCCAATACTCAAATAATGCCGTTAGGATAGCAACAAGCAAAGGCGCAAGAAATACTGTAAGGAATACGTCTAACATGACTATTCACCCCCTTCCTATCCCAAAGGGGCTATTTCAGTATAACAAATCTAGTTACGCTTGACAATCGCGCGGTAATTCACGCGCAAGCGTGTCAATACTCTTTATTTTCTAAACTAGGCGAGGTAAGCAGTTAAAGAAAAAGGAGTACACTAATGATTAAACTCTATACGTTAAAAGATGGTACTACTAGATACTATT
This sequence comes from Streptococcus hillyeri, assembly GCF_003686955.1. Lineage (GTDB taxonomy): Bacteria > Bacillota > Bacilli > Lactobacillales > Streptococcaceae > Streptococcus > Streptococcus hillyeri. Next base: position 24,203 of record NZ_RCVM01000011.1, on the reverse strand, counting down.
TTATAGCTTACGTGGGAAAAGACCCACTCACAGGAAAGGACAAACGGGTTAAAAAGAAAGGCTTCAAAACCCGCAATGAAGCTAAGTTGGCAGAAAGTCAGTTACTTATCAAGGTAGAGACTGACGGCTATTTTAATAAGCCTGAAAAGATAACTTTTCAAGAAGTTTATAACCTATGGTTAGAACATTACAAAAACACCGTAAAACCAAGCACCTACGCCCGACAAAAGGCGCAAGCTGATTTACATATCATACCAGTATTTGGCGCGTGCTATATTGATAAGATAAGCCTACCAATGTGCCAAAAACAGGCGCTTGAATGGTTTAAGAAATATAAGAAGTATGCTAACTTTATAGGCATGACTAAGACGGTGCTAGACTATGCGGTTAGTCTCGGTTATGTTAATGATAACCCAATGAGAAAGATTATAAAGCCCCGTAAATCCGCAGAAGTAGATGAAGATGAAAAAAAGCTAGAGAACTTTTATAATCGGGAGCAGTTGTTAACCTTTCTTGAATGTGTTGACAAGGAAGATAATGCAGAATTAAAAACGGTTTTCCGACTACTTGCTTATACTGGTATGCGTAAGAGCGAGGTTTTAGCGTTACGGTGGAAAGATATAGATTTCACTACTAACAAGCTATCAGTCAATCAGACAGTAGCATACGGCGAAAACAATGCCGTTATTTTCCAAACCCCAAAGACAAAGAAAAGTAAGCGAACCCTAGCCCTTGATACCGTCACCGTGCAAATATTAAAGAAATGGAGACAAGAAAGGCAGTTCTTTAACTTTCCTAACCGTTTAAAAGATACTGATATCCTCTTTCCAGCGGAAACGGGTAAACCTAGAGGATTTGACTTTATCAATTATCGCTTAAAGAAAATTCTGAAGAAGTATAACCTTCCTTATATCAAACCTCACGGTTTTCGCCATACTCACATATCGTTATTATTTGAAGCTGGGGCAACTATAAAAGAAGTTCAAGAGCGCGTAGGGCATGAAGATATAAAAACAACTATGAATATTTACGCCCACGTAACCGAAAACGTCAAGGAGCAGACTGCGGAAAAATTTATCAAATTTTTAGAGGCATAACCCTAAATCGTTACCTTTTCCGTTACCTTTTTAAAAATAAAAACCATTCCTAAAACTAGGAATGGCTTTATAATGCGGTTTCTCGACCTTATTTTGCGTTTGCGTCTTTGAGACCGTATTTTTTGTTGAATTTGTCCACGCGTCCGTCTGCTTGAGTGAATTTTTGACGACCAGTGTAGAATGGGTGTGAATCTGATGAAATTTCCACACGGATAAGTGGGTAAGTTTCACCTTCAAATTCTACAGTTTCTTTAGTAGCTTTTGTTGAGCCGCTAAGGAATTGGTAACCAGTAGTTGTATCAAGGAAAACAACTGGACGGTATTCTGGATGGATATCTTTTTTCATTGTTAATGAGTTCCTTTCTGCCATAGTACTTTACGTACCATAGTTATTATTAACTCTGTTATTTTATCAAAAATGGCAGAGCTTGACAAGTTATTTAGCTAATAATTCTTTAATTTCTTGGTAAATTTGTTCATTTTCTTCCAAGCTATAGGAATTGGCTCCGCTGGCAAGGGGATGTCCGCCACCATCATGGCGTTTGGCGATCTCATTGATAATAGCTGACTTACTGCGGAGACGAACACGGTAGGTGCCGTCAGCTTGTTCCACGAAAATTGCCCAACTTTCAACACTATCAATTTTTCCAGGCGTTCCAACGATGGCAGAGGTTTCGGCTTCTGTCACGTCAAAATCTGCCATCATTTTTTGGGTCAAGATGACACGCGCAGCCCCATTTTCATCAACCTCGAGATGATCAAAGATATAGCCTTGGAGCTTAGCAATTTTCATAGGGAAAGAATCCATTCGACGGGCCATAGCTGAAAAATCAAAGTCGTATTCGCGTAACTTAGCAGCAATTTGCATGGTTTTGCTAGTTGTCGCAGGGTATAAAAATCGCCCAGTATCACCGACAATCCCATTGTAGAGGACGCTTGCTGCAAAATCAGAAAGTTTCAGACCGACAGTCAGAGCAAAATCGGTGATAATTTCACTAGCAGATGAGGCAGTCGTATCAACGTGGATAAGGTCTCCATAGGCATCATCGTTTGGATGGTGGTCAATTTTAATCAGGTATTCTCCAGTCTGATAGCGCTCATCATCAATTCGAGGTGTGTTAGCAGTATCAGTGACGATAACCAAGGCGTTTTCATAGTCACTATCAGCGACCTGATCCATCTCCGCAATCCAAGACAGCGTCGGTTCGTTGATGCCGGTTGCTAGAACTGTTTTTTCTGGAAAATTAGTGCGGACGATCTCACGCAAACCAATTTGAGAACCAATGGCATCAGGATCAGGTCTTTGGTGGCGGTGGATAATGATGGTGTCGTATGCCTTGATTTTATCAAGAATAGAATGAAAAGTCATGGTTACCTCTCTTGGATTGTTTTTAGTTATTATACCATATTATACGAGTACCAAATTCTGTGCTGTAGGAATTGCCCCCTTTTTAAGCAGTTAAAGTCATATCGACATGTGGAATGCCATCTTCTAGATATTCTTTTGAGATGGCTTTAAATCCGAAGGAAGCGTAAAAATCTTTAAGATGTGCTTGAGCTTGAGCATAGATGGTTTGATTAGGAAAGTGTTGTTGGCAGGTTGATAGGGCTTGATTAATTAACTTTCTCCCTAATCCAGTTCCACGATAGGCCTCTGTTACTAGGACACGACCGAGTTTGATGGTATTATCTGTAGGAATGAGGCGACAATAGGCTTTGATGCTGCAATTGTCTTCCTGAAATAAATGCATGGCATTAAGGTCGTACTCGTCAACTTCGGGATAGGGGCAGGTTTGCTCAACGACAAAAACCGCTACTCTGGTCTGATAGATAGCATGTAGTTGACGTGGAGTCAATTCATCTAAGGTTTTAACTTGCCAACTCATGCGTCAATCTCTTGATAAGTGGCTTCTAGTCCACGCTTAACAGCAGGGCGATTAGCAATGAGGTCTGTCCAACGTTGCAGATTTTTGTATTCTTTGACGTTAAGAAAAATACCAGCACGATCCCAGACCTTATCCTGAGCGAGACGACCGTACCAAGACCAGATAGCGATATCGGCAATAGTGTATTCCTCACCAGTGATATAAGTTTTAGTGGCTAATTCCTTATCCAAAAGGTCCAATTGGCGCTTCGCTTCCATAGCAAAGCGGTTGATAGCATATTCGATTTTCTCAGGAGCGTAATGGAAGAAATGTCCAAATCCACCACCTAAGAAAGGTGCTGCGCCTGTTTGCCAAAAGAGCCAATTCATCACCTCTGTACGTTTAGTAAAATCTTTAGGAATAAAGTGTTCAAATTTGTCAGCTAAGTAAAGCAAGATAGACGGAGATTCAAAGACACGGACAGGCTCATCTCCTGATAAATCGAGCATAGCAGGAATTTTTGAGTTAGGATTAATGCTGACAAAATCAGATCCAAATTGATCACCGTCTCCGATTTTGATACGGAAAAGGTCATAATCAGCAGCAAGTCCAAGCTCTTTTAATTCTTCTAGCATAATGGTAACCTTGATACCATTTGGTGTTCCCAGTGAATAGACTTGGAAAGGTTTATCCCCCTTTGGTAAGGTTTGTTCAAAACGTGCTCCAGCAGTTGGTTGATTGAGACCACCCCAAGCCCCGCCCATTTGTTGGGGGGCTTCCCAAACTTCAGGTAAAATATAATCTGACATAAGATTTCTCCTTATTAAATTTCTTGTCATTAGCCTATCAAAAAGAAAGGTTTTTTTCAAAAATTTAGCATATAAATAGTTGACAAAAGAGCTGCTAATTGTGCTTTGGGAGGTTAAGTAAGAGATTGACTTTGCCAAAATTCTAAAGTTAATCTTTAGAGGATAAGAATAATCTAAAGAAAAGGATAAGATTTTCTAAAAGTTCGTATTTCTTGTTGATTTTTTGGCTCATTATGGTAAGATAATGACAACTTTTAGGAAAAAGGAGTCTCTCATGAATCAAGTTGACTTTTCAAAGCTTGCAAAAACCGAACTACATTGTCATTTAGACGGTTCGTTGTCGTTGCCGATGATTCGTCAATTGGCTGCCATGGAACAGATTTCCATTCCAGCGAGTGATGATGAGTTAAAATCACTTGTGACAGCCCCTGCCGATATCACTTGCTTAAATGAATATCTTAAAACCTTTGATTTTATTCGTCCTTTGTTACAGACGGAAGAGGCGTTGGAGTTGGCGGCTTACGATGTTGCCAAACAGTCAGCTGAGGAAAATGTTATTTATACAGAAATCCGATTTGCACCTGAATTATCAATGGATAAAGGGCTATCAGTAGCACAGGTGGTCCGAGCAGTCTGCCGAGGATTGCAAAAAGCTGAAAAAGATTTTGGTATTGTGGCTAAGGCTTTGGTTTGTGGCTTGCGTCAAAATGATTTAGAAGCTACAATGGCGATGTTTACAGAGGTAAAAGCCAGTGAGGAACCTTATGTTGTAGGGGCTGATTTTGCTGGTAATGAAGTTGATTTTCCAGCAGAAGGTCTAAGTAAAGGCATTCAGCATGCGCATGATCTTGGTTTTAAAATGACTTTGCATGCAGGGGAGCAATGTGGTTGCGCAACAAATATTGCTTATGCGATTCAAGCTGGTGTCAAGCGAACAGGGCATACAACAGCTATTATGGAAATTCCAGGTTTGCTTGAATCGTTTGTTGCTGCAGATTTGACAGCAGAATTAGCTCTTACAAGCAATTTACAAACGAAAGCGATTGAGACAATTGCAGATTACCCTTATTTAGACCTAAAAGCAGCAGGGGCTAATATCTCGATTAACACAGATAATCGAACTGTGTCAGATACCAATTTAACGAAAGAGTACGGTCTTTTTGCGGCTCATTTTGGCACAAGTCCCACAGATTTTTACCAGCATAATCAAGATGCGATAAAAGGCTCTTTTGCTAGTGATAGTGAAAAGGAATTGCTTTTGCAAAAACTTGCTGAAGGCTATGCCCCATTTCTTTAAAAGTATGCTATAATAATAGTAATTTGACTTTGGAGGGAATATAGGAAACTATGGCTTTAGCAAAAATTGTTTATGCCAGCATGACCGGAAATACGGAAGAAATTGCAGACATCGTCGCTAAGAAGTTGGAAGAATTAGGGCACACAGTAGATGTTGATGAGTGTACAACCGTTGATGCCGCTGACTTTGAAGATGCTGATATTGCTATTGTGGCTACTTACACTTACGGTGATGGTGAATTGCCAGATGAAATTGTCGATTTCTATGAAGATTTAGCAGATGTCGATTTATCAGGAAAGATTTTTGGAGTTGTTGGCTCAGGAGATACTTTCTACGATTACTTCTGTAAATCCGTTGATGAATTTGAAGAACAGTTTGCTTTGACAGGTGCCACAAAGGGTGCTGATTCTGTTAAGGTAGACTTGGCGGCAGAGGATGAAGATATTGAAAATCTAGAAGCCTTTGCGGAAACATTATCAGCAAAATTAGGATAAGAGATTAAGGTTGGGGGTCACTCTAACCTTCTTTATGTACTATTGAAACTTATTATGAAAACACATCAAAAAGAATTTCGTTTGTCATCGCAACATCTTCTGGTAGCGGTTTGGAGAGGCTGCTTAGTGGGTGTTCTAGCGGGAGTTGTTGTCAGTCTTTTTCGTCTTATTATCGGTATTCTAACAGATTGGACCTTGAAAGCTTATGCGCATGCAAGTAACCAACCATCCTATCTTATTGGGGGGGTAGGGATTAGCCTAGTGCTAATCATTTTAGTAGGTCTATTAGTGAAATCCGATTCAGATATTAAAGGTTCTGGGATTCCTCATGTTGAGGGAGAACTGATGGGAAGGTTACGTGTTTCCTGGTGGTCAGTCCTTTGGAAAAAATTTGTCGGTGGCAGTCTTGCGATTTCCATGGGCTTGATGCTGGGGCGTGAAGGTCCTAGTATCCAGTTGGGGGCGGTTACTGCCAAAGGACTAGCAGAGTCTCTTAAGGTGACGCCCAAAGAAAAAAGGATTTTAATTGCAAGTGGTGCGGCAGCGGGGCTTTCAGCAGCCTTCAATGCACCCATAGCAGGGCTGCTATTTATTGTTGAAGAAGTTTATCACCATTTTTCACGACTGGTTTGGATAACTGCTTTAGTTGCGAGTTTGGTAGCCAATATCATTTCGCTAAATATTTTTGGATTGACGCCAGTCCTTCATATGCCTGACGGTTTTGAAGTTTTGCAGCTTAGTCAATACTTACTCCTTGTTCCTATGGGGATTTTCTTAGGTCTTTTAGGGTATGGCTATGAATGGGTGGTGCTTCGTGTTGGTAAAGTTTACGATGCACTTGGAAAGATGTTTAAGATTCCAGCGCATTTTTATGGTATTTTTGCATTGCTTCTAACCTTTCCTGTTGGCTACTTTTCATTAGAATTATTGGGCGGTGGACACCATCTCATCTTACACTTGCCTGATAGTGGCATGCTACTTGGCACAGCTATTTTGTTCTTAGCGATTCGCTTTGTCTGGAGCATGATTGCCTATGGAAGTGGTCTTCCTGGTGGGATTTTCTTGCCACTGTTAGCTCTCGGTTCTTTATCTGGCTATATTTTTGGCCTTTTATTGGAAACAATGGGGCTAGCGCAGGCAAGTCAGGTGACGATTTTTATCATTTTGGGTATGGCTGGTTATTTTGGTGCGGTGTCTAAGGCTCCGCTGACAGCGATGATTTTGGTTACTGAGATGGTGGGAGATTTGTCTCAATTGATGACGATTGGCATTGTTGTTTTGGTATCCTACCTAACCATGGATTTACTGGGCGGCGAACCAATTTACGAGGCCATGTTAGCTAAAATGGTACCAGTGAGTCATCTGGAAAATAATGAACCAACGATGATCGAATTACCTGTCACTGAGCAATTGGTCGGTCAACGTGTTTCGGAGTTGGAGTTGCCAGCAGATGTTCTCATTACGACACAAGTTGTTCATGGTAAGAGTGAAGTTGTCACTGGAAAAACAATGTTACAAGCAGGAGCGACCATTTATCTTGTTGTCAATGAAAGTGATATTCATTTGGTCAATCAAGCCCTGTTTCACTAATCATCATAGTTAAAGAAAGGAATGCTCTGCAATTGCCTGTAGAGAATAGGAGATAACACATGGATTTAAACCTTATTCGTCAAGATATTGACAAAATTGATGCGCAGCTTATTGCCTTGTTAGAAGAACGCATGGGCCTCGTCAATCAAGTGACAGCTTATAAAAGGGCGACAGGAAAGGCTGTTTTAGACACTTCTCGTGAACAAATGGTCTTAGATAAGGTTGCGCGCCAAGTTGCAAATAAAGACTTTGAAGAGGCGATTGTGGCAACCTTTTCTGATATGATGAAACATTCTAGGGCATATCAAAGTCGTCAATTAGGGGTCAAAGAGTGTTAAAAGGAATAAAAGACGGCAATGATTTAACGTTAAAAGAGACATTTTTGACCTGTTTACTTGCTCTCTTTATAGGAGTTCTTGTTGGTGTCATTGATACGATTTTTGGGAAAGGTTTGCTCCTCATTTCAGAAATTCGGACAGAGCATTTTTTCTATCTGATTCCGTTTTTAGGGATTTCAGGCTTATTGATTGTTTTTCTCTATCGAACATTTGGCGGGCAAGCCAAGAGAGGGATGGCTCTTATTTTTGAAGTGGGTCAAGGAAAAGACGAGCAAATTCCCTTGATTTTAGTTCCGCTGATTGTCGTCACAACATGGCTAACGCATTTATTTGGTGGGTCTGCAGGTCGTGAAGGTGTTGCGGTACAGATTGGGGCTACCATTTCACATTTCTTTTCTCGTTATATAGTTTTTGAAAAAAGTTCGCCATTATTTTTAACCATGGGAATGGCAGCGGGTTTTGCAGGACTATTTCAAACACCGATGGCGGCACTCTTTTTTGCTTTAGAAGTGTTAGTGATAGAGCAACTCCGTGTAAGATTTGTATTACCTACAATCCTTGCTTCTTTTACGGCTGCGTGGACCTCTAATAGCCTAGGGTTGGAAAAATTCACTCATTTGATTGAAAGTGATTTAAGATTAGATTTTCTGACCTTTGTGAAATTAGCAGTAGCAGGACTTATCTTTGGTCTAGTAGGTAATGGTTTTGCGGCTAGCTTATCTTGGACGAAGGAAAAAATGGCAGAGCTGGTTAAAAATCCTTATCATCGCATCTTTTGTGTTGGTATCTTATTGTCTCTTATGCTATTTTTGTGCCATGAGGGGCGTTATTCTGGTCTTGGGACAAATTTGATTGAGGCCTCTTTTTCTGGTGGAACTATTACCAGCTATGATTGGCTGTTGAAAATTATGTTAACCGTGTTGACGCTGTCTCTTGGTTTTCAAGGGGGAGAAGTGATGCCGCTCTTTTCTATTGGGGCATCACTAGGCGTTGTTTTAGCAGGCGTTTTTCAGTTGCCTTTAGAAATTGTGGCAGCTAGTGGCTATATTGCTGTTTTTGCTTCTGCAACAAACACCATCTTAGCTCCTATTTTTATTGGTGGTGAGTTTTTTGGCTTTGAAAACACTCCTTTCTTTTTGGTTGCTGTAGCTTTCTCCTATAGCGTTAATCGAAAACACAGTATTTATACCAGTCAAAAAGTGGTAGTGCTTGAGTGATAATCATGCTATAATGGATAGACATTTAATTTAGGATAGTTTGGTAGGTGAGGGATCTTATGGTAAAGCATTTAAAAACTTGGGAGCAGCGGGTTGATTATTCTCTATTGCTACCTGTTTTTTTTCTGTTAGTTATGGGATTTTTGTCGGTCTATGTTGCGACATTGGCAGATTATCCTGATCGTTTGGGAAATGTTCTCCTCTTGCAAGGACTGTGGTTGCTATTGGGAATCTTATCAGCTTTTGTAGTGATGTTTTTTAACACAAAATTCTTATGGAAGGCAACGCCTTGGTTTTACATCTTGGGACTTGGGACCATGTTTTTACCCTTGTTCTTCTATAGTCCTAGCCTCTATGCAGCTACAGGTGCTAAAAACTGGGTGACAATCAATAATATCACACTTTATCAGCCATCTGAATTTATGAAAATTGCCTACATTTTAGCTTTGGCAAGAGTAACCGTTACATTTCAGAAAAAAAGGAAATCAAAAGAGTTGGTAGAAGATTGGAAATTATTAGGATTATATGTCTTGATAACCTTGCCAGTCCTAGCTCTCTTGGCAGCTCAGAAAGATTTGGGGACAGCCCTTGTCTTTATTGCTATTTTAGCAGGGGTTACGGTGTTATCTGGTGTCTCATGGAAAATTTTATTGCCCATTATTCTTTCTGTCTTTCTCCTCATCGCCGCTTTTATTGCTCTCTTTTCTTGGGAGCAAGGTCGTGAGTGGCTCTTTCATATGGGAATGGACACCTATCAGATCAATCGTATTTCTGCCTGGCTGGATCCTTTTGCTTATGCTACAGGAATTGCCTATCAGCAAACGCAGGGATTAATTTCGATAGGTAGTGGTGGTTTATTTGGGAAAGGGTTCAATGTTGCAGAACTGTCGGTTCCTGTTCGTGAGAGTGACATGATTTTTACCGTTATTGGTGAGAATTTTGGGTTCATTGGCTCAGCTTTGGTTTTAGGCTGTTACCTGTGGCTCTTTTACAGGATGTTGCGCATTACCTTGGAGTCCAATAACCGTTTTTATACGGTGATTGCGGTCGGCTTTATCATGATGATTTTGTTCCATGTTTTTGAAAATGTTGGAGCAGCGCTAGGGATTTTACCACTGACAGGTATTCCGCTGCCTTTTATTTCTCAAGGGGGATCCTCTCTAATCTCTAATTTGATTGGCGTTGGACTGATTTTGTCCATGGCTTATCATAATAACCTGAATAGATAGGATTGAGGTTACAATTAAATACTGTAAAACACGACAGAGGTAAGATAAGGAAATTGATTTTTTTGATAAATCAATTCCTGTTCTTACACGACAAACGCATGAAGAAAATATGGCTTACAAAAAAGACTTTCATAAATTAACTCAACATTCTCCGCTATAATAAAAGTGGAGGATTTTGTTATGGAAGACCTTTTAAATTTCTTGGTTACTGTGAGAGATGATCGTGAGCCATGGAAAGTCAAACACTTATTGTCAGATATCGTTCTTTTGATCTTCTTTGCTCGCTTATCAGGCGCAGAACACTGGGATGAGATAGAGGAGTTTGGTATTGCCTATGAGAAATCCTTACGCACCGTTCTCAAATTAGAAAATGGCATTCCCTCTCATGACACTCTACAACGTGTTTTTGCGACTTTAGATTCACAAGTTCTTGTAGAACTCACACAGATATGGACTTCTCTTCTTGAACCATGTGACTCATCAGCTAAAACCTTACCACAACTTTCAAAACGTTTAGTAGCCATTGACGGGAAGACTATCCGTGGTAATGCCAGTCAAACTCAAAAAGCCCTACATATTGTCTCAGCCTATGCGACAGATTTAGGGATTTCGTATGGCCAGGTAGCGAGTGATGAAAAAAGCAATGAGATTACAGCGATTCCACGATTATTAGACATGATTTCAGTAAAAGGGTGCATGATTAGTATTGACGCTATGGGCACACAAAAGGATATTGCGGATAAGATTATCATGAAGAAAGCAGATTATTGTCTAGCAGTCAAAGAGAATCAAAAGAGCCTTTTAGAAGGTATTCGTCCCTATTTTGAACTCTCTCAGAACTTTGACGATAGCTATGAAACGCTTGAGAAAGCGCACGGTCAGATTGAATTGAGACAGTATGAAGTCATTACTGATACAGAGTGGATACGTCAAGAGCATCCCGATTGGGGACATATCCAAAGCATTGGACGGGCGCGTATTCAGATAACAAAGAATGGTCAAGAGAGCGAAGAAACCCGCTACTTTATTTTAAGTTGTCAGGTTAGCGCTAAAGAGTTGTGTGATTATGTAAGGGGGCATTGGCAGATAGAGAGCATGCACTGGCTACTAGATGTTGTTTTTCGTGAAGATGCCAATAAGACTTTGAATAAACAACTCGCATTTAATTTAAATGTCATGGATAAATTCTGTTTAGCGGTATTAAAACAGTTAGATTTTGGAAAGAAGATGAGTCTGCGTCGTAAGAAATATGCCCTAAGTCTGTCCTTTGACAAGTATTTAAAACAATTGCTTTAGGGCAAAAAACTTTCAACACTTGCAAAATGGAAATAGAAGATTTCATGCGTTTGTCGTGCTGTTCTTACCTCTTTCTGTCAAAAATGAAAGAAATATGATATAATGAAGGGTATGAATTATCACGATTACATATGGGATTTAGGTGGAACTTTACTTGATAACTATGAAGTTTCCACGCAAGCTTTTGTAGCCTGTTTAGAAAACTATGGCATAAAAGCGTCGCATGATGATGTCTACATGAAATTGAAAGAATCAACAAATGCGGCAATTGATTTCTTTATTCCTAATGAAGAAAGCTTTTTACAAGAGTATAAACTGTTTGAAGCAGAATACCTTAAACATCCTGTATTATTTGAAGGAGCTCGTGAGATTTTAGCCAAGATTGTAGCTGAAGATGGTCGCAATTTTTTGATATCACATCGCAATAAGCAAGTGTTATCTATTCTAGAACTCACAGAGCTTTATCCCTATTTCACAGAAGTGGTGACATCAAACAATGGGTTTGCCCGTAAACCAAATCCTGAGAGTATGCTCTATTTGAAAGACAAATATCATATTGAAAAGGCTCTTGTGATTGGTGATCGTGAGATTGATAGACAAGCAGGACGAGCTGCAGGTTTTGACACCTTGCTCGTTGATAATAAAAAATCCTTGATGGAGATAGTGACTTAAATGACTGACGAAAATAAAAATTTAGAAGCTTTAGCGCAGGAGTATGATGCCAGCCAAATCCAAGTATTGGAAGGTCTTGAAGCCGTTCGTATGCGTCCAGGGATGTATATCGGATCTACTTCAAAGGAAGGTCTCCATCACTTGGTTTGGGAAATCGTTGATAACTCTATCGATGAGGCACTTGCAGGTTTTGCTAGCCAGATCGATGTGGTCATCGAACCAGATAACTCAATCACAGTAGTAGACGACGGACGTGGAATCCCTGTCGATATCCAAGAAAAAACTGGTCGCCCAGCGGTGGAGACTGTCTTTACGGTTCTTCACGCAGGTGGTAAATTTGGCGGTGGTGGCTATAAAGTGTCTGGTGGTTTGCACGGAGTAGGTTCTTCGGTTGTAAATGCCCTTTCGACACAACTCGATGTACATGTCCATAAAAATGGTCAAATTCATTACCAAGAATATCGTCGTGGTGCAGTGGTTGCAGACCTTGAAGTGATTGGTACAACTGATCGTACAGGGACGACTGTCCACTTTACACCAGACCCTGACATTTTTACAGAGACAACAGAATATGATTTCTCTAAACTCGCAAAACGTATTCAAGAGTTAGCCTTCTTGAACAAGGGATTGAAAATCTCAATTGCTGATAAACGTGAGGGGCTTGAACAGAAAAAAGACTTCCACTATGAAGGTGGGATTACATCTTACGTTGAGTACATCAATGAGAATAAAGATGTTATTTTTGAGCACCCTATTTACACCGATGGTGAAATGGATGGGATTTCTGTTGAGGTTGCCATGCAATACACAACAGGTTACCATGAGACAGTCATGTCATTTGCCAATAATATTCACACGCATGAAGGTGGTACCCATGAACAAGGTTTCCGCACCGCTTTGACCCGTGTCGTTAATGATTATGCGCGTAGCAACAACATCCTTAAAGAAAAGGATGATAATCTAACGGGTGAAGATGTGCGTGAGGGACTAACAGCAGTTATTTCTGTCAAACACCCTAATCCACAGTTTGAAGGGCAAACGAAAACAAAACTTGGAAACTCTGAAGTGGTCAAAATTACGAATCGCCTCTTTTCAGATGCCTTCCAACGCTTCCTTTTGGAAAATCCTCAAACAGCTCGTAAAATCGTTGAGAAGGGGATTTTGGCTTCTAAAGCTAGAATTGCAGCCAAGCGTGCACGTGAAGTAACCCGTAAAAAATCAGGGCTTGAAATTTCAAATCTTCCAGGTAAATTGGCGGATTGTTCATCAAATAATGCTGAAATGAATGAACTTTTCATCGTTGAGGGAGACTCAGCGGGTGGTTCAGCAAAATCAGGTCGTAACCGTGAATATCAGGCAATCTTACCAATTCGAGGTAAAATCTTGAATGTTGAGAAAGCTACCATGGATAAAATCCTAGCTAATGAAGAAATTCGTAGCCTTTTCACAGCTATGGGAACAGGATTTGGTGCTGATTTTGATGTGTCAAAAGCTCGCTATCAAAAATTGGTTATCATGACAGATGCCGACGTTGATGGTGCCCATATTCGCACCCTTTTATTGACATTAATTTACCGCTTTATGCGTCCAGTCTTAGAAGCAGGGTATGTTTACATTGCCCAACCACCAATTTATGGGGTTAAAGTTGGGTCTGAAATTAAAGAATACATTCAACCAGGTGCAGATCAAGAAACTCAACTTCAAGAAGCTTTGGCGCGTTATACTGTAGGGCGTTCAAAACCAACAGTTCAGCGCTATAAAGGTCTTGGGGAAATGGATGATCATCAACTTTGGGAAACTACAATGGATCCAGAACGTCGTCTCATGGCGCGTGTATCAGTTGATGATGCTGCTGAAGCAGACAAAATCTTTGATATGTTGATGGGGGATAAGGTTGAACCGCGTCGTGAATTTATTGAAGAAAACGCAGTTTATTCAACTTTGGACATTTAAACTTGGTCATCTGATTGAAAAGAGGCTATAGCTGTGTTATAATTGTAATGTTATAGACCTTTTAGAAAATATGTAAGGAGATCCCCATGTCGAACGGAATCGTTCTACTTATAGTAGCAATAATTATTTTAGTGATTATTGCCTATTTGTTTGGCGTTGTTGTGAGAAAAAGAAATGACGCCTTGATTGCAAGTTTAGAAGAGAAAAAGCAAGAACTTTTTGAGTTACCTGTCAATGAAGAGATTGAGCATGTTAAAAGCTTACACTTGATTGGACAAAGCCAGACCTCGTTTCGAGAGTGGAATCAAAAATGGGTTGATTTAACCCTAAATTCCTTCTCAGATATTGAAAATCATATTTTTGAAGCTGAGAGTCTAAATGATACCTTTAATTTCATCAAGGCAAAGCATGAAATCAAAGGTATTCAAAGTCAATTGGATGTTGTTGAAGAAGACATTAAAGCGATTCGCGAAGCTTTGGCAGTTTTGGCAGAGCAAGAAGAAAAAAACAGTTCGCGAGTGACTTACGCTTTGGATATGTATGAAAAATTGCAAACAGAAATTGCAAACCAAGCTGATCATTATGGCAAAGCTATGCCAGAGATTAGCAAGCAACTTACTCATATTCAATCTGAATTTTCACAGTTTGTGACGCTTAACTCTTCTGGTGACCCTGTTGAAGCGGCAGAAATTTTAGAAAAAGCTGAAGAGCACACGATTGCTCTTGGTCAAATTTCTGAGAAAATCCCACCGATTGTTACAAAATTAGAGGAAGATTTCCCAGACCAATTAGAAGACTTAGAAACGGGCTACAGTCGCTTATTAGAAGAAAATTATTATTTTGCTGAAGACGATATTGAAACTGGTTTTCAAGCTATCCGTGAAGCGATTAGTGACACTTCTGATGATTTGGCAGATCTTGAATTGGTTAAGGCTGAAACAAGTTGCCGAGACATTCAAGAGCGCTTAAATGGCTTTTACGATCTTTTCGAACGTGAAATCGCTGCACATAAGGAAGTCGTTAAAGCAACAAATCGCTTACCAAAATATTTGGCTCATGTTAAAGGAAACAATGCGAGTCTAATTAATGAGCTTAATCGCCTAACGCAACGCTATATTTTCAGCGATAGCATTGGTAACAAGTTAGGAATATATAGCTCAAACTTGTCTGATATGGAAGAAGAGTTGCAACCGGCACTTGATAACATGGCAGAGCAAGAAAAGCCATTTTCTGAATGGCAAAAGGTTTTGGAAAAGTTACAATCTAAGATTGCTGATGTTGAAGAAGGACAGTTAGCTATTTACGATAGCTTGAAAGGGACTGAGAAAGGCGAAGTCAATGCTCGTCATAAATTAGAAGTCTATATCAATCGCCTTCACACCATTAAGCGTTTTATGGAAAAACGCAATCTTCCAGGAATTCCGCAAGATTTTATGAGCCAATTTTTCACTGCAAGCTCGCAGTTAGAAGCGCTTCGCGATGAACTCAGTCGTGGTCGTGTCGATATGATGACGGTTGATAAAATGAAGGAAGTCTCTACTAAAGCAATGGCTAATTTAGAAGAAGTGACTTATAAAGTTGTTCAAGACGCTGTTTTGACTGAACAGTTACTACAGTATTCAAATCGCTACCGTAGCTTTGATCAAAATGTTCAAGAAAGCTATGATCGCACAATGGAACTCTTCCAAATGCACTTTAATTACAAAGAGGCTTTTGATGATATCTCTTATGCTCTAGAAATTGTAGAGCCTGGCGTAACAGATCGCTTTGTCAATTCTTATGAAAAGAGTCGAGAAATGATTCGATTTTAAAAAGAGAGGTTGGGAAAATTCCTACCTCTTTTTCTATCTTCAATTTGAGGGCACTACCTATTGTAGCTTCGATTTTACAATTATCGCTTTTTTCATAATTTTTTAAAAAAGGATAATTTTTTCTGTTCAGGACTTGTTTTGTCTGAGGTTGTGGCTAACACTGGTTCGATTTGTTCTAGGTTGATGGCGTGGTCAGAATGTACGATAAAGGCGTAAGGAGAGGTTGCCTCTTTTTCTTGTACAATCGTGCTAGGAAGGTTATGCTGTTCCGATAATTTCATCAAGGTCATTTGGGATGATAGACTGATTTCTGAGGAAATTTTAGCCACCAAAGGTTGCCAATTTTGGTTGAGATTTGCTAGAAACTCTGGGAGGTTTTTAAACAATTCAGGACCTAAATCGGTTATTTTGACAGCTAACACCACTCGTTCTCTAAAGGTTCCTAAAAATGCTTTTTGCTGATTTGGGTCAAAGCGGTGCTCACCAGAAGCGTGAGATAGCATTCTTTTTTCCAAGTCTTCCATAATGACTCCTTCAATAATAAATTCTGCTCTGCTATTTTATCAAAAAATATTAGGTTAGTCTTATACAAAAGTGACTTCTCTTATGAGGATAAGTTGTATATCGTTTGGCTAATATCTGCAACTATGATATTAAATATTATAAAATAATGGGTATTAATGACTAAATTACTTTATTAATGCATAAAAATATGGTATAATAATAAAAATATTCGGAAAGTCCGGGAGATATAATGGAAAAATCTTTTAAAAGTTATTTGGTAATTCCTTTAGCGCTTACGCTATTTCTTGCTAAAAACGATGTACAAGCAGAAGAGATAGGTTCAGTGACTCAAAATGGTTCAGTTGCTGTAACGGAAAGTTCTGAGAAGGTGGTTGCTTCTTTACAAACGGAAGCCTCTACAACTGAAGCAAAGAGTAACTCACTAACATCACAGTCAGTAGCTGTCACTGATACAGGTAAGGTAACGACGACTACTGAACAGCCTATAAGTGAAGTGAGCGTAGCGACATCAAGAAAGCAGACAGAGGCAACGGCGGTCACTAAAGTAGCTGAGAATCAGCTTAAGCAACAACAAAAAGCAGTAGTTACTGAACCTAAGTTAGCAGAGGCAAGAGTTGCAGAAACGCCTGCCCAGAATGCTATTACGGTAAATCAAACTGCTGAGAATATGGAAGTTAGCTATTCTGGGGAAATCCCAAAAGATAGTGAAGTACGTGTTGCAGTCTGGTCACAAGCTATGGGTCAGGACGATCTCAAGTGGTACACCATGAACAATGCGCATACAACAGTTCCCTATAACAATCACTGGGAGTATGGGCTTTATCATCTCCATGCTTATTTGCGACAAAAAGCAACTGGAAAGATGACGTTTGTCAAATCAGAAGAAGTCACATTGGCGCAACCAAAACTCGAGACTAATGTGAAGGCGACTAGCCAAACGAGTTTTGAGGTTACCGTTTCAAATGTTCCAAAGTATTTCAAAAAGCTTTACGTACCAATTTGGTCTGCTGCTAATGGTCAAGATGACATCAAATGGTATCAGGCACAAAAACAGAATAATGGGACTTATAAGCTTTCTGTAGATACTAATAACCATAAATCTTCTACAGGCCGTTATCATATTCATTACTATGAGGAAAAACCAAATGGTAAGAAGGTCTATGTTGGTCAAGCGACTTATACTCAGCCAGTTCCTAAAGCACCATCTCTAACGGTTAAAGCGCTCAATGATCGTCTGTTTGAAGTTACTATTGGCAATGTACCAGCGAAATACACGAGAGTGCTGCTTCCGACTTGGACTGAAAAGAATGGTCAAGATGATATCAAATGGTATCAAGCACAAAAACAAGCAAACGGTAATTATAAAGTGACAGTCTCTCTTGATCAACATCAATTCGAGACTAATAAATATCACCTCCATCTTTATGGAGAAAGCTCAGGTAAGAAGACTTTCCTTGCTAGTACAACTTATGATCAACCAAAATCAAAGGTAGAGAGCAGTGTTAAAGGCATTGCAGATGATAAATTTACCATCACGGTTAAGAATGTTCCAAGTTACATCAATCAAGTGCGTATCCCGACTTGGACAGATAAAGGTGGTCAAGATGACATTAAGTGGTATGTAGCCAACAAGCAAAAAGATGGTAGTTATCAATTAACCGTTGATACCAAAGAGCATAAGTATGAAAGTGGACGTTACCATCTTCATGTTTATGGTAATGCAGGTTCAGTTGCTAATATTTTCTTAGATGCAGTGACACATGATGTTGCAACTCCTAAAGTGGAGACTGCGATTAAGCCTCTCACAGAAACAAGTTTTGGTGTGACTGTAAAGAATGTTCCAAGCTATATTAACCAAGTTCGTATCCCGACTTGGACAGATAAAGGTGGTCAAGATGACATTAAGTGGTATGTAGCTAATAAACAAAAAGATGGTAGCTATCAATTAACCGTTGATACCAAAGAGCATAAGTATGAAAGTGGACGTTACCATCTTCATGTTTATGGTAATGCAGGTTCAGTTGCTAATATTTTCTTAAATGCAGTGACACATGATGTTGCGGCTCCGAAAAAGGTACCAATAAGCTCTAAACCTGAGACAACGGTTAAAGCATTGACAGCAACGAGCTTTAAGGTTACCGTCAAGAATGTTCCGAGCACTATTGGAACAGTTATGCTTCCAACCTGGTCAGCTAAGAGTGATCAAGATGATATTAAGTGGTACCAAGCTAAAAAGGAAACAGATGGTAGCTATAGTTTGACCGTTGACATCAAAGACCATAAATATGATACGGGAATTTACCATATTCATAGTTACGGTCGTACAAAAGATGGCAAGTTAACCTTCCTTGATGGCGATACTATTGATATTAAGGCATTGCCAAAGCCGACAGCTAAATTAGAGATTAAAAATGTGAACAATCAAACTGGAACTTTTGATGTGATTGTTTCTAACCTTAAATCAGCAAATGGTATTAAACAAGTCCACTTACCAACCTGGTCAGATGCTAATGGACAGGATGATATTAAGTGGTATACGGCAAGTAAACAAAGTAATGGAACTTATAAACTAACAGTTAGAGCAAGCGACCATAAGTACAGTAGTGGTAAGTATCATGTCCATCTCTATGTGACAGACGAGAAAGGTAAACAGGATTTTGTATCTGAAAGCCAAGTTAATCTGGAAGTAAAGAACATCCAAAAAGGTTCTGCTTCAAAAGGAAACTATAAGGCTGTCAATAAAGTCATCTATTTAGATGCTGGTCACGGTGGCTCAGACCCAGGTGCTGCCTACTATGGACAACAAGAAAAGACTTTGAACTTGGATATGCAAAATCGTCTTAAGACTAAGTTGGAAAAACTTGGTTATCAAGTTGTTTTAACACGCTCGGATGATCGATTTGTTGATTTGCTTCCTCGTTCTGAAAAAGCTAATCAGTCTAATGCAGATTTGTTCATCAGTATTCATTTTAATGCTGCAACGTCACCATCTGCATCTGGCGTTGAAACCTACTATTATCAGTATTATTCAGACTACCCATCACGAATTAACAAAACTTACCATAATGATAAAGAACGTTTACGCCTAAGCGCTAGCCTTGCGTCAACGATTCAAAATTCTGTTGTGGGAACAAGCGGTGCTAAAAATGGTGGAGTTAAACGCAATACCTTTGCAGTTCTTCGCGAAACAACAGCGCCTGCGGTACTGTTGGAATTAGGCTATCTATCAAATTCGGCAGAAAATCGAAAGATTGCTACAGTAGACTATCGTGAGAAGTTAGCAAATGGTATCGTTAAAGGGATCACTGATTATTACAAAACGAATTTTTAAGCCTTGTTATCAACGATAACAAGTAGATGACAACGCCGAATTTTGGAGAGGACCGCAATTGGTCTTCTCTTTTTTCTATGCTATAATAGTTAAAAAGAAAGGAAGTAGCATGCGTCTAGATAAATTTTTAGTGGATTGTGGCATTGGCTCTCGAACGGAAGTAAAGGTGTTTCTCAAGAAGAAGCAAATTACTGTTAATGGTCAGATTGAAACCTCACCTAAAACTCAGGTTAATGAAACAACAGACCAGATTTTCTACCAAGGTCAACGGCTTACTCACGAGACTTTTGTTTATTACCTTCTCAACAAGCCTAGTGGTGTGATTTCTGCGACGGAAGATAACCACCATCATACAGTTTTGGACCTTTTAGATGATACTGCTCGCCACAAAGAGGTTTTTCCTGTGGGAAGACTAGACATTGATACGACGGGCTTGCTTCTATTGACCAACAACGGTCAGCTGGCTCATGCGATGCTATCGCCCAAAAAGCACGTGGACAAAGAGTATCTAGCAGACGTTTCAGGGGTTATGGATCAGTCGGATATTTTGGCTTTTGAAAAAGGCATAGCCCTCAAAGACCATACCTGCCAACCAGCAACATTAGAGATTTTGTCAGCTGATGACAGTCGTCAGAGTTGTCGCGTTAAAATCACAATTCGTGAAGGAAAATTTCATCAGGTCAAACGTATGGTAGCGGCTTGTGGCAAAGAAGTGGTCACCTTAGAACGTATTTCGATGGGACCATTAACCTTACCAACAGATTTAAAGCGTGGTGAGTTTAGACGACTGACAACTGAAGAACTAAATTATTTAGAAGTATTTGGGGTAGCTTTGTAACCTGAAGTTTTTGAGAGAAGTGAGCACAATAATCTCAGAAGAGAGGGAAACTCTGCTTGGGTGTATATGACAGTAGGTCGTATGATTAAGTCATAGTCAAATTGGATGATATGTTATAATAAAATCATGAGACTTGATAAACTACTGACAGAGGCGGGCCTAGGTTCTCGAAATGATATTAAAAAATTGCTGAAAGCACATCAGGTAAGAGTAGATGGAGAAGTGGTAACAACTGCTAATCTCAACGTTGATGCCAGTCTTCAAGAGATTACCGTTTCAGGAAGAAAGGTGACGCACAGCCCAGAGGTGTACTATCTGATGAACAAACCATCTGGTGTCGTCTCTGCTCGAACAGATCGTGAGCACCAGACTGTCATTGATTTAATAACGGAGACAGATTACCGTGAGGGACTTTATCCTGTGGGGCGATTAGACCGTGATACAGAAGGCTTGGTTATCATTACTAATAATGGTCCACTCGGCTTTCGCATGTTACATCCCAAGCACCACGTCGACAAGACTTACTACGTCGAAGTTAATGACAAACTCCATGCTGATGCGCCAGCTTTTTTTGAAAAAGGCATAGCATTCTTAGACGGAACGACCTGTAAACCAGCTAGACTTGAGATTATTAGCTCTAGTTCAGAAAAGAGCTGTGCTAGGGTGACCATTTCAGAAGGAAAATTTCATCAGGTCAAAAAAATGTTTCTAGCCTATGGTGTCAAAGTGACCTATTTAAAACGCATTTCCTTCGGAGGTTTTCACCTAGAAGAAGAGCTAGAGCCTGGAAGCTACCGCCCCCTGACACCGAAAGAAAAAGAGTTTTTGAAAACCTATTTTGATATTGGATGAAAATGATTAGCTATAAAAATTAAAATGTGATAAAATAGACAATGTAAATAAAAAATAGAAGAGGTATGTGAAATGTCACGTAAACCAATTATTGCTGGTAACTGGAAAATGAATAAAACTGCGTCTGAAGCACGCGAATTCGTTGCAGCTGTTAAAGATGCTATTCCATCAAACGAACTTGTGGACACAGTTATCGGTTCACCAGCTATCTTCCTTGAAGGTATGAAAAAAGGTGTTAAAGGAACTGAGTTGCAAGTAGCTGCTCAAAACTGCTACTTTGAAAATGCAGGTGCTTTTACAGGTGAAAATAGCCCAGCGACAATCGCTGACCTTGGTGTAGAATATGTGATCATCGGTCACTCAGAGCGTCGTGACTACTTCCACGAAACTGACGAAGACATCAACAAAAAAGCACACGCAATCTTTGCTAATGGTATGACGCCAATCATCTGCTGTGGTGAGTCTCTTGAAACTTACGAAGCAGGTAAAGCAGTTGAGTTTGTAGGTGCGCAAGTGTCTGCTGCTCTTAAAGGATTGTCTGCTGAGCAAGTAGCATCATCAGTTATCGCTTACGAGCCAATCTGGGCTATCGGTACTGGTAAATCAGCTACTTCAGCAGATGCACAAAACATGTGTAAAGCTGTTCGTGATGTGGTTGCAGCTGACTTCGGTCAAGACGTTGCTGACAAAGTTCGTGTTCAATACGGCGGTTCTGTAAACCCAGCAAATGTTGCTGAGTATATGGCTTGCCCAGATGTTGACGGAGCTCTTGTTGGTGGTGCTTCACTTCAACCAGAAAGCTTCCTTGCACTTTTGGACTTTGTTAAATAAGCATTGAAAGAGAGCCGTAGGGCTCTTTTTTGTTTGATACTATTCAGTTGAGCAGCTGCTTTGGCTAGCACCGCTGACATGTTATAGTCCTTTTCTTTAATGGTAAGTACATCGCAGCTGGGTATTTCTTGATTTTTAGAGTGATAGTGTTATAATTGACCTATCAATAGACGTCAGAAAGGAATCTCATATGTTACCTGTTCATCCATTTTTACTGTTGTGTTGGTTTGCTTTTTATGGTATTTGGGTTTGGTTTACAGCGCCCAAAGAGATGCCTTATCGCAGATTACTGTCATCCTTTTTCATTGTCAGTGTAGGTGTTCTAATTGGAGTTTATTATCTCAAGACATCTAATGGCGTTTCAGAAATGTTATTAAATCAGTTGACCTTATCGGTTAAACTATCTGCTTATTATAGTCTAATTCCCTTAGTTGTGAATACGTTATTCCAATTAAAGTTACGGAAAGTGGACTTAAAGACTTGGGTGATCTGGCTTATTGCTATTTTGTTAGTAATTTATCTATCAGTTGGCCTCATCCAAACGATATTTTTAGGAGCAGTATAAGATGTCAATTTTAATTCGTCCAGCGCAACTTTCAGATGCCAAGGACTTACTTGAGATTTATGCCTACTATGTCATGGAAACGGCGATTACTTTTGAGTATGAGGTGCCGACGTTAAAAGATTTTCAGCAGCGCATGCAGTCGGTTCAAGAGTTCTATCCTTATTTGGTTGCTGAAGAGGATGGTCGTATTCTTGGTTATGCCTATGCGTCAGCTTTTCATCCCAGAGCAGCCTATGCGTGGTCTGCAGAAGTCACGGTTTATTTGGACAAAGCTGCGCGTGGTAAGAAGATAGGGGC
Source organism: Streptococcus hillyeri (assembly GCF_003686955.1). Classification (GTDB taxonomy): domain Bacteria; phylum Bacillota; class Bacilli; order Lactobacillales; family Streptococcaceae; genus Streptococcus; species Streptococcus hillyeri. Next base: position 1,296 of record NZ_RCVM01000011.1, on the reverse strand, counting down.
TAGGCTTTACGAAAGTCTGGAAAGCATCTTAAAAGAAATGGGAGTGCTCAATCTTAATGCCTGCATTGCACAAGCAGAAGTCGAAGACGATTACTTGACCAATGTGAGCCAAAGTTTTCATGAAAAACAGGGCTATCAGCTAGTTGGAACCTTTCACAAATCAGGCTATAAATTTAATCGCTGGTATAATATGATTTGGATGGAAAAATTAATTGGAAAACACGAGACAGATGTTCCAGCAGTTAAATCTTATCACGACCTTAACAAACAGAAAACCATCTAGTTTACGTGAGCTAGATGGTTTTTGCCGTTTATAACGTAATTTTTTTACAAGTTGTGTATCGACTGTTATAGAAAAAAACTCAGTCTATTCAACTGAGTTAAGCTTTAAGTGTAACGCCGTTTTCTTTTAATTTTTTAACCGTTGCAGGTCCGATACCTTTAAGGGCAAGAAGTTCTTTTTCGGTAACGTTAGCAAAGTCTGCAAGTGAACGAATACCCTCGTTATAAAGTGTTTCGACAAGATTGCTACGGATATCAGCTACTGCTGAAATCGCTGAAAATTCTTCAAGACTCAATGTTGCTTTTGAAACTGGAGCTGATTTTTCTTTTGTTAAAGCTGTCTCTGCGACGTTAACAACAGGTGCTGTCGTTTTCAACAAACCTTGACGTTTCATTTGATGTTTTAGTGCTTTTTTACGATTTTTTACCATTTTAATATTTCCTTTCTCCAAATAATCCTTCTGGCAACTCATGAAATCCTTTGCCGTTTTTATAATTAGCAAATTTGCCTTGGATAAAACGATAGGTATCCAGCTTACTTTCGTAGCGAATATAAGCGTCTGCAGCTCTTTCATCTTTGTCTTCTTCCAAGACTCTGTGGCTTTCTGTCATTGCCATCTCATTAATCATAATTTGAGTGTTAACCCATTCCTCAAATTCTTTTAAAAATTCTTGTTCGTACGTCATGTCTCTCTCCAAAATAAAAGAGCTGACCGTAGTCAACTCGCTATCTGCCACCACCGAGAATCGAACTCGGAACGGAGCATTACCATTGCTCTATTATACCATTTAACTATAGCGGCAACTATTTTATTATATGACATTCAATGCCCTCTGTCAACCTATTTTACCATTTTTACAACTTTTTCAATACGTGATTTTCTTTGGGAAAGTTCTAAAATGAAGTTAGCCACCTAAGGGTATCAAAAAACATCTCAGAGAGATATAATTGTAATCACCACAACAACAATTAGAAAGATTCTGAGATGCAAAACTATTATACACCAAAAAGTA
>NZ_RCVM01000010.1 GCF_003686955.1 Streptococcus hillyeri | reverse complement strand
TACTTTTTGGTGTATAATAGTTTTGCATCTCAGAATCTTTCTAATTGTTGTTGTGGTGATTACAATTATATCTCTCTGAGATGTTTTTTGATACCCTTAGGTGGCTAACTTCATTTTAGAACTTTCCTTATGGTACGATAAAAGAGTTGAAATCAAGAGTAAAATCCTTTCAAGCAGATTGTTACCCCAAGTATAGCATAAGTGCTATAATAAGGCCATGACACATCGTATTTATAGCATGACATTTGCTAGCGTTTATCAGGCCTTGGTAGCAAAGGCAGAGCGAAAGGGTAGAACTGCCCGAGACGTCTATGAGGTCACTTCTTGGTTGACAGGTTATTCGACCGAAACAATCGCTACGCTTTTAAAATCAGACTTAACCTACGGTGATTTTTTCCGTCAAGCACCAGCCTATAATCCAAATCGTATCAATATCACAGGTAAAATCTGTGGTGTTCAAATCGAAACCTTAGAAGATCCTCTGATGCAGGAAATTCGTAGGCTAGATAAATTAGTTGATTGGGTGGCAAAAGGCAAGACGTTTGAGCAAATCAAAGATAAATATGAGTAAGAAGGAGAAATCTATGCTAGAAATTACCTACCTAAATGCCAGCAAACAAGAACAAACCATCACTTTTGATAGCTATGCAGAATTTGAGTGTTCACAACAAGCTTGTCTCATCGGTGTTGCTGATTACTACAAGGTTGTTAAATTAGTCTACAATGGGCATGAATTTGATTATTCAGGAACTTATGGCGACATCTTCTTCTACATGATGAAGCAAGACTTAAGCCAGTATAACTCATAAAAATGGAAAAGCTGGGCAAGACCTAGCTTTTTCGTTATAATAACCTTATGGAAAACTATGATGATTTTTATGAGCGTATCTCCCGTCCTTTTCATTCTTACGTTAAAAAACTCCGTTTCATCAATCATACGATTACAAAGGTCATGTATGCAGTCTATCCTTTACTTTTGGCTTTTGTGTTTTGGAAAAATGGCAGAGCTGTCTACTCTTACATTTTAATACCTGGTATGGGATTTGTTTTATTATCTTGGGTCAGAAAAGTGATTAATCAACCTCGACCTTATGAAACGTGGGCAATCGAACCCCTAATTGAAAAAGATAGCTCGGGTCAATCCATGCCCAGCCGTCACGTTTTTTCGGCCACTATCATCAGTATGGGTGTGCTAAGTGTCAATCTATGGCTGGGCATCTTGTTGCTGATTTTATCAGCACTATTAGCCTGTTGTCGAGTAATCGGAGGAGTGCATTATCCTAAGGATGTATTAGTTGGCTACGGTATCGGAATTGTTTTAGGAAGTCTCTTATTTTGGCTTATAACGAGATGATGACGGAGATGCAAAACGAGTTTCTCAAGAGGGAGAAGCTCGCTTTGCTTTGGTAGAGCAAGTATAAGTCTTTTTAGTTGTTAATGTTTTTTTGTTATGTTATCACAATGACTTATTTTAAAGATAAGAGGTTTTTTTATGATTAAAGCGATTGAACTTTATTTGGTCACAAATAATAATGGCTTAGAGGCTGTAGAATTTTACAAGGATGTTTTTAATGCGGAGCTTGTGTCATGTACAACTTTTGGCCAGGCTATCCCTAATACGCCAAAAGAGCATGAAAATTTGGTATTAAATGCCAATTTGAACATCAATGGCATTAGGATGCAAATTTCTGACAATGCTCCGCAATATGACTACATTCAAGGGACAAATATGACTGCATGCCTGCAATTAGATTCAGCTGAATCGGCTAAGGTGATTTATGACAAATTGGCAAAAGATGCTCAAAAAATAGATTTAGAACTTCAAGAAATGCCTTGGAACCCAGCTTACACTAATTTGACAGATAAATTTGGCATGAACTGGCAAATTAATGCCGATATTCCAGAATTTGTGTCTGAAACCGTAAGCTTTTAAGGAGGGATATATGTTTTCAAAAAATATAGGACTTCAGCTTTATGTGGATGATGTGGCAGTTGAAAAAGCATTTTGGTCAGCAGCAGGTTTTTGCATCATTTCTGAAAGCCAGATGATGGGATATGAAACCTTTGAGATGAAACCAGCTGGTGATAGTAGTGTACTCTTTACTGTTTATGCTAAGGAGTTTATCCGTCAGGTTTCGCCTGAGGTAACTGAACTGACCCCAAGCCTTCTCTTTGAGACGGCCAATATCGAGGAGCTTCAAGCGAAAATTGCAAATCTGACAGATAACTGTAGCCAAATCAATGCTGAACCTTTTCCAAACTTTAATTTTGCTAGTCCAAGTGGAATTTATTTTGCGGTGAAAGGCGAGTAAAACATAGACGTTGAATCCTGTCGCTTCTTTTAATCTTATTTATCACTAAATAGTCTCTGTGGTAGTGTTACTTTTTCTAAATGATTTTACGGTTTACCTTTGATTCCTAGAAAACGATTTTCCGTATCAGAAATTTGTCTTTCTTAGTTTTTTAAGTTATGATAAAGTCACAATGTTAGGTGAGTAGCTCTGCTATGAACCGAGAAAGAAAGGAACAAATAAAATGGCAAAAAATATTACAGATGCAACGTTTGAGGCAGAAACAAGTGAAGGTCTTGTTTTGGTTGACTTTTGGGCAACCTGGTGTGGTCCATGTTTGATGCAAGCACCAATCTTGGAGCAATTATCAAACGAATTGAGCGAAGATGAGCTTAAAATCGTCAAAATTGATGTGGATGAAAATCCAGCAACAGCTCAAAAATTCGGCATCATGTCAATCCCAACTCTCCTCTTTAAAAAAGATGGACAAGTGGTCAAACAAGTGGCAGGTGTCCACACTAAACAACAACTTCTAGCAATCGTAGAAGAATTGAGCGCTTAACCTAGATAAGAAAAACTCTTAGAATCTGTGAATTCTAAGAGTTTTTGTGTACGACGGGCATGTTGTACATCTGAGGTGAAAGTCCTCTGAGGGTACTAGCTACCGGTGAACCCAATAGCGACTCCCAAGCCTGACTATCGTGAGATAGCGGGGAGAGGAAGGGATAGCGCAATCGTGGCTCTACGAACAGAAACGTGATATCAAGGCGTATATAGGGGATGAGGAGACCCAAAACTCTAAAGTCCAAAAAGGTAGTCGTAACCGATGTGCGTAAATCACGAGAGTAATTGAATTCGGACTAAGGTCTGTGTGAAAAAGATAATTCCTCTTTTTACAGATATTTAAATAATATTGTTTTGTACTCATTATAAGGTTTATTTGATAATAAAGTAGCTGGATGATTAGCTTGATATTTTTTTGACAGAGTTACCTCGTGAGATAATAGGAGAGTAAAGTTTATTTGAGGGCATTTTTCCAGTCTTAATTGCATCAATGATAGCTTTAGAAACATCTTTTCCTAACTTCTCTTTAGGATGATTAAAAGTTGTTAAACTAATCTTTTCATGCTGGTCGTCATAAAAATTATCATGTCCAACTACTGAGTAATCGTCAGGTATAGAGTAGCCTTTTTGTGTTAAAAAAGTTATCAGTTTTTTAGCTACAAAGTCGTTGTAACAAATGATTCCAGATATTTTAGGATTAATTGTAATACTGTTTAAAACCATATCAGAGATATCATATCTATTTTCAGTGGTATAAGTAATAATTGAACTAGATGTTAATGAGATGTTATGTTTTTCACAGGCTTTGATGAATCCCTTCATACGATATTTTCCTTGTAAATCATCAATTTTAGTGATTAAAAGAAGATTTTTGTGACCATTGTTGATTAATTCTAAAGTAGAGGAGTAGCACATTTCGATATCATCAATACCGTAATATGGAATATCGAGTTCTTCGTAAGTGGAGTTAATCATAACAATAGGAATATTGTGCTCACGTAAAGTAACATAGGAGGATAGATTGGGATTGAATAGATTACTTTTCGTTGGTTCTATAATTAGACCGTCTACATTAGATGCAATCATTTTTTCAATGCATTTTTTTTCTTGATTAAAATCATTGTTAGTACTAGACAAAATGAGGGAGTATCCAAGAGAGGCTAACTCCTCTTCGATTCCACGGATAATTGAGGGAAAAATATACTCAGAAATATAAGTTGTAATGACACCAATTGTCTTTGTACTGTTTTTAAAAAAACGTCTGTTATTAATAAATGTACCTGCTCCCCTTTTTTTAAATAGATAGTCCTCATTAACTAAAAGTGCTAATGCCTGTCTAATCGTTGGGCGACTAACATTATAAATTTTTTGAAATTCAATTTCTGTTGGTATGGGTGAATCTTCTAGGAATTGTTTTTGTATAATTTTGTCGCGGATATCATCAGCAATCATTTGATACTTGGGTTTCATACTTACAATCACTCCTTTTTGGGTATATTATAACATATTTATTTCTGGAAAATTTGTACATACAAATTTTTGTTTTTCGCAAAAAAAGTATTAACAAATATCAGCGAGAGTTTATAATTGAAATGTAAGCGCATACTAAACAAGAAATATTTCTTAAAGTAACTTTTGAGGAAACGTATTTTAGATACTATTTATAATGATAAATATCTTAATCTAATTAATAGCTCATAATTAAAGGAGAATTTAAAATGAATAGCAAATTCCTAAAAAAAGCAACGTTAGCACTAACAAGCCTTGCGATGTTATCAAGTTTAGCAGCATGTGCGACTACAAGTCGAGGAGGAGACAGTGCGGCAACTAATCTTCAAAAAGGGGATTTGATTGGTATTTCAATGCCGACAAAAGCCGATCAGCGTTGGAATGTTGACGGAGCTAATCTTGTTAGGGAACTTGAAGATGCTGGATTTAAAACAAAACTAGCTTATGCTAATAACTCACCATCTCAGCAGTCAACAGATATCAATAATTTGGTTTCTGCAGGAGCTAAAGCTGTGGTCGTTGCTTCGGTTGATGGGACAGCAGTTGGTCCAGCTGTTAAGCAAGCAAAAGATGGTGGTGCAACGGTGATTGCTTACGATAGATTAATTATGAATACTGACGCAGTGGACTATTATGTGACGTTTGATCTTGAGCGTACTGGTATTCTTGAAGCACAAACGATTATTAAACGTTTGGATCTTGAAAATGGAGGTGGTAAAGATACGCCATATAATATTGCTCTATTTGCGGGTTCTGATGATGATAATAACGCTCCTTATTTCTTTAAAGGAGCATGGGATCTTTTAAAACCTTACTTTGAATCTGGTCAACTTGTTGATCCTTCAGGGATTGTAACAAAAGATTTTAAAAATGAAGACTGGAAGAAAATCTCAGTTCATGCATGGGATCAGTCACAGGCGCAAAAACAAATGGATGCTATTATGACAAAATTAGGAGATAAACCGTTGGCTGCTGTGTTGTCTCCATATGATGCTATTTCTTTAGGTGTTATGAAATCTATTAAAAATGCACGACCTGACATGACTCCAACTATTCCATTTGATTCAAAAAATCCTACTAATAAGTCTGCTTGGCCAATTATTACAGGTCAAGATGGTATGGATATAGCGATTACGAATATCCATTTTGGTGCACAGGAACAAACGGTATTTAAAGATATTTCTAAATTGTCTAAACAAACAACTGATTTGATTGAAAGTATTTCTAAAGGAGAGACTCTGAAATCAGATAATGAGCCTATGAATAATGGAAATAAAGATGTTCCTACATGGCTCATGCAGTCAGATGAACTTGTTAAAAATCCAACAGGTGATCAAAAAGGATTGGATTATGTTGTTGAAACAGGCTTTATTACGGAAGACCAATATCAAAAAGATATAAAGGCACCAATTATTGAATAGATGGCATAGTGATGGTATGGTTTGTGAATAGCTGTTGTTTACAAACCATTACATCTTGTAACCTAATAACAATAAGAAAATGTTTTGGATAAGGGAGATAATATGCACGATTCAGACATGATATTGCAGATGCAAAACATCACCAAGACATTCGGTCCTGTGAAAGCTTTGACAAATGTTAATTTAAATATTAAGAGAGCTGAAATCCATGGTATCTGTGGAGAAAACGGGGCTGGGAAGTCTACATTGATGAATGTTCTTTCCGGAGTATATCCGTATGGAAGTTATTCAGGGAAGATTTTATATGATGGTAAAGAATGTAATTTTAAAAACATTTCTGATTCTGAAGAATTAGGTATCGTTGTTATTCAGCAAGAACTTGCTTTGATTCCATTCCTATCTATTGCTGAAAATATTTTCATGGGAAATGAAAAACAGAAAAATGGTGTTATAGATTGGATGCGGACACGTTCAGATGCTATCAAAGTAATGGGGCGTGTTGGATTGATGGAGAGTCCAGAAACTAAGATAATGGATATTGGTGTTGGTAAGCAACAACTTGTAGAGATTGCTAAAGCCCTATCTAAAAATGTTAAACTTCTAGTTTTAGATGAGCCTACTGCAGCTCTTAATGATGAAGATTCAGCACATTTATTAAATATTTTACGTGATTTACGTGATAATCAAGGAGTAACATCAGTTATTATTTCTCATAAATTGAATGAAATCGAGGAAATTACAGATAATGTTACTATTATTCGAGATGGATCAACTGTTGGCTATATGCCAAATAATGAGGGAAGTCCATTGAATAAAGATAAGTTGATTGCTGCCATGGTTGGACGCGAGTTGACAAATCTTTATCCAGAGCATGATTCTCATCCTAGTGAGGAAATTTTTAAAATTGAGAATTGGACGGTACATCATCCTTTAGATCAACAACGTGTGGTTGTAGATAATGCTAATATTTCAGTTCGTTCTGGAGAAATTGTTGGTATTGCAGGTTTAATGGGAGCAGGGCGTACGGAACTGGCGATGAGTATTTTTGGTAGGTCTTATGGGTCAGATATATCTGGTAAAGTCTTTATTAAAGGTAAAGAAACAGATACATCAACAGTACAGAAGGCTATCAATGCAGGTATTGCGTATGCAACGGAAGATCGGAAAGGTTACGGCTTAAATTTATTGCAGAGCATCCGTGAAAATGCCTCATTGGCATCTCTTAAAGAACACTCCAAAAACGGTGTTATGGATGACAATATTGAACGTGTTGTAGCAGAGCGATATCGTAAAGATTTCCATATAAAAACACCTTCAATTGAGGAACGTGTTTCAAATCTTTCCGGTGGTAATCAGCAAAAAGTAGTACTAGCTAAGTGGGTTATTTCAAATCCAGATATTTTAATCTTAGATGAGCCTACTAGAGGCATTGATGTGGGTGCTAAGTATGAAATATATGAAATTATTAATCAGCTAGCAGATGAAGGTAAGGCGATAGTTGTCATTTCATCTGAGTTACCAGAGCTGATTGGTATTTGCGATAGAATTTATACAGTTAGCCAAGGGGTAATCACAGAAGATGTCCCTAAAGCAAAGTTCTCTCAGGAGTATTTGATGAAAGGTATGACAAAAGAAAAAGTAAAGGAGACACTATAGATGAGTGCACAAACAAATACAGGTGAACAAAAAGTAGATAAAGGCTTGTTTGCATCACTTTTAGCAAATAGCCGTCAGTATGGTATTGTTGGAGCTTTGATTGTCATCATTGCAGTTTTCCAAGTTCTAACAGGAGGTCTTTTACTTCAACCAAATACAGTAGTCCAGTTGGTTCAACAAAATGCATATGTTGTTATTTTGGCTATTGGTATGGTAATGGTTATTATTGCAACTCATATTGACTTATCCGTAGGTTCTCTAGTCGGTTTCATTGGTGGTTGTATCGCCTTATTGATGCAAGATATGCATATTAATTGGTTGATGGCGATTTTAGTAGGCATTGTCATTGGTTTAATTATTGGTGTTTGGCAAGGATTTTGGGTTGCCTATGTGGGGATTCCTGGGTTTATTACAACACTTGCTGGTATGCTGGTGTTTCGTGGTCTTGCAACTACAATGATTAATGCTTCAATTCCTGTAAATGATTCTTCATTTAACGCTATTGCTGCGAGCTATCTCCCAAATGTTTTGGGATTTTGGGGACCATTTGATGGTTTGACAGTTGTTGTTGGAGTATTATTAATTTTGGCATTTGCTTATGGTCAATTTAGAAATCGTAAAAAAGCTTTCATGGTGGGACTTGATGTTGAACCACTTTCAACTACATATGCTAAAATTGGTGCGACTACAGTTGTAATTGCGGCACTAACCTATCCATTTGCTACATCTGGTAATGCTACGCAAGGCGGTATTCCAATTATGCTTGTAATTGTTGGTGTTCTTGTTGCTGTTTATAATTTTATTTTGACTAAAACGGTCTTTGGTCGTCACGTATATGCTGTAGGTGGTAACCGCCGTGCAGCTATGCTTTCTGGTATTAATACAAAACGTGTTGACTTTTTACTATATGTTCATATGGGATTTTTATCATCTGTAGCACAATGTTATCGCGTCTAAGTTCTGCATCAGCTGCGACAGGTAATTCTTTTGAGATGGATGCTATTGCCTCATGTTTCGTGGGAGGAACAGCGGTTACCGGTGGTATTGGTACAGTTCCAGGTGTTGTTATCGGTGCAGCAGTGATTGGTGTGATTAATCAGGGCTTGTCAATCATGGGTGTTGACTCGGCCTTGATTCAAACTATTAAAGGTTTAGTATTACTTCTTGCTGTGGCTATCGATATCTATTCAAAACGTCGTAAACGTTAATAATTATAATGGAGCAATTATGAAAAATGAATTGGATGCTAAATCGAAATTTCGTCTGTACGGTCTGACGTCAATGGTTTGTTCATTTTGGCTAATTCAAACAGTGTGTGAAACGATTCAGATGGGTAAAAATTTATTAACAGTATTAAATCTCATTTTTTACAGTTCCTTAATAATAGTTATTTTCTATACTGCATATTCTTCATTTGGAGAATATAAAAAGAGTAGAGAGAATAGTAAATCTTAAGTGACTTAAATACGAAATATATTTTCAAAAAAGTATAAAAAATGAGCTTCCTGAAGAGGGTGCTCATTTTATACATTTATTAAAAATGTAAGATTATAAGAATATATGAATACAAGAGATAATCAAAAGGAGGATTCTATGAGACATATCATTGACGATTTGACGAACGGTCGGACCTCGTTAGGAGTTGAGTTTGGTTCAACTCGTATCAAAGCTGTTTTGATTGATAGTCAGAAACAACCGATTGCCTCTGGTAGTCATGATTGGGAAAATCAACTAGTCGATGGGATTTGGACTTATTCTTTGGACAGTATTTGGCAAGGTTTGCAATCTGCTTACCGTGAACTTGTTCAAGATGTCAAAATGACGTATCAGGTTGATTTAACAAAGATTGGGCAAATTGGCTTTAGTGCCATGATGCACGGTTATCTAGCGTTCGATAAAGAAGATAAGTTATTGGTGCCGTTTAGAACTTGGCGAAATACGATTACTGGTCAAGCAGCACACGAACTCAGTCAATTGTTTGACTTTAACATTCCTGAGCGTTGGAGTATCGCTCACCTATATCAAGCTATTTTAAATCAAGAGGAACATGTTTCTAAAATAGCATATGTCACTACTTTAGCAGGTTACATCCATTGGCAATTAACAGGTGAAAAAGTTTTGGGAGTCGGAGATGCTTCTGGAATGTTTCCTATTGATTCAACCACTGGTGATTATAATAGTGTTTTTCTTAACCAATTTGCTGAGTTAACGCAACAATATCAACTTCCTTGGGACCTGAAAGCTATTTTACCGAAAGTGTTATCCGCTGGTACCGTAGCTGGAACATTGACTGAACAAGGTGCTAAACTGTTGGACCCAACAGGTCAACTCCAAGCAGGAAGTCAGTTGTGTCCCCCAGAAGGTGATGCTGGGACAGGAATGGTAGCGACAAATAGTGTCAGACAGCGTACAGGAAATGTGTCTGCTGGAACGTCTATTTTTGCTATGATTGTTCTTGAAAAAGAACTAGAAAATCGTTATTCAGAAATTGATATTGTAACGACACCAGTTGGTGACGCCGTAGCGATGGTACATGCGAATAACTGTAGTTCAGATATCAATGCTTGGGTTAAATTATTTAAAGAGTTTTCAGCCCTATCAGGACAAGAAATCTCAGATGCTGAATTGTATCCACTACTCTTTAATGCAGCCTTAACAGGTGAAAAAGATTGTGGTGGTCTATTAAGTTATGGTTATTATTCAGGTGAAAGTATTACTGGATTGACTGAAGGACGTCCGCTTCTTATGAGAACTCCAGAAAGTCGTTTTACAGTGCCTAATCTTATGAGAAGCCATATCCTGTCTGCTTTCACAACATTAGCGATTGGCATGGAGATTCTAGTGGACAAAGAGGCAGTTGCAATTGATAAACTGTTAGGTCACGGTGGTATTTTCAAAACCCCTCAGGTTGCCCAACAATTGTTGGCAGGAGCAATGTCAAGTCCAGTTTCTGTGATGGAGACAGCAGGAGAGGGTGGTGCTTGGGGAATTGCACTTTTAGCAGATTACCTAACTGCGGCTGAAACGTCATTAGAAGATTATCTTGATGGCGTCGTATTTGCCAATGCTGCGGTTCAAACGGTTCAACCAGAAGTAACTGATGTTGAAGGATTTAAAGCGTATCTTGAGACTTATAAAAATGGCTTGCCAGTGGAAAAATTAGCAGTTGAAAAAATATAGGAGGCTATATGCTAGAAGAATTAAAAGAAAAGGTATTTCAAGCAAACTTAGAACTACCTAAACGAGATCTTATCAAATACACTTGGGGAAATGTCAGCCAAGTTGATCGTGAATCGGGTCTCTTTGTGATTAAACCATCTGGAGTTGATTATGATGTCATGACAGCAGATGATATGGTTGTTTGTGACTTTGATGGTAACGTTGTAGAAGGAAACTTGCGCCCATCATCTGATATGCCAACTCATGCTGTGCTTTATAAAACATATCCTGAGATTGGTGGTATTGTACATACCCACTCGCCTTGGGCAGCTAGTTGGGCACAGTCGGGATTGGATGTTCCAGCGATGGGAACAACTCACGCTGATACTTTCTATGGGACAGTACCTTGTGCACGTTTCCTAAGTAAGGAAGAATTAGATGCTGGTTATGAGCATGAGACAGGTAATGTCATTGTTGAAACATTTACTAAACGTGGCTTAGATCCAGTGGCTGTACCAGGAATTTTATTGCAAGGACACGGTCCGTTTACTTGGGGGAAAGATGCTGATGATGCGGTCATGCATGCTGTTGTTTTAGAAGAAGTTTGTCGCATGAATGCCATCACTCGCTTTTTGAACCCATTTGCACCTGAGTTACCACAATATGTGTTAGATAAACACTATCTCAGAAAGCATGGGAAAAATGCTTACTATGGTCAAAAATAATATTATCTAAAAAGAGAAAAGGAGTTTATTATGCTAGAAGCAAAAAAAGAATTTTGGTTTGTTGTAGGGTCACAACATTTGTATGGTGAAGAGGCTCTTGAAGAAGTTAAAAAGCATGCGCGTGAAATGGTTGCAACGTTAAATGCTAGCGGTCATTTGCCATATCCACTTGTTTTCCAAGAAGAATTAGCTGTATCAGCTGATACTATCACAAAATTGATGAAAGAAATTAATTATCGTGATGAAGTGGCTGGTGTTGTAACTTGGATGCACACTTTCTCACCTGCAAAAATGTGGATTCGTGGGACAAAATTGCTCCAAAAACCACTCTTGCACTTAGCAACGCAATATAATGAATCTATTCCATGGGGAACCATTGATATGGACTTTATGAATTTGAATCAAGCAGCTCATGGGGACCGTGAATACGGCTTCATCAATGCTCGTCTTAAGAAAAATAACAAGGTTGTTGTCGGCTACTGGAAAAATGAATCTATCCAAAAACAAATTGGTCAATGGATGGATGTCGCAGTAGCTTATAATGCTGGCTTTGAAATTAAAGTTGCCCGCTTTGGAGATAACATGCGTAATGTCGGTGTGACTGAAGGGGATAAGGTAGAGGCACAAATCCAGTTTGGTTGGACTGTAGATTACTTTGGCATTGGTGATTTAGTTGAAGTGATTAATCAAGTGACTGATGAAGAAGTAGATGCCCTCTTTGCTGAGTACAAGGAACTTTATGACTTCGATTATGGTAACTATGATGTTGACACTTGGGAATATCATGTGAAAGTTCAAGCTCGCTATGAAATTGCTCTAAAACGCTTCTTGGATGCCGGAGGTTACACGGCATTCTCTGATAACTTTGAAGATTTACACGGTATGGAACAATTACCTGGTTTAGCGACTCAACGTTTGATGGCGCAAGGATACGGCTTTGCTGGTGAAGGAGACTGGAAAACAGCTGCTCTTGATCGTTTCATGAAAGTTATGTCTCATAATCAAAATACAGGATTTATGGAAGATTACACTTATGAATTAGCTCTTGGTAAAGAGGCTGCGCTTCAATCACACATGCTTGAAGTTGATCCATCCTTAGCTGTTAATAAACCTAAAATTGTCGTATCTCCACTAGGAATTGGTGGTAAAGCAGACCCAGCACGTCTCGTTTTCGATGGTAAAGCTGGTGACGGTGTTGTTGTGTCAATGGCAGATTTTGGAACGCATTATAAATTATTGATTAATGAAGTAAAAGCTTTTGAACCAACTGAACCTGCTCCAAACTTACCAGTAGCACGCGTCCTATGGGAAGTGATGCCAAACTTCCAAGATGGTGTCAAAGCATGGATTGAAGCTGGTGGAGGCCACCATACCGTTGTTTCACTTAATTTGACATCAGATCAAATCATTGCTTGGGCTAAATTAGTTGGCCTAGAATATGTGTTGATTAAGTAGTGATTATATTAGTTTATTTATAGACAATTGGAGAACTGGCTGAGCAAAATCAGCCATTCTCTTTAACATTCAACGTGATAAAACTCACAAAATTAAGACAAAAAGGAAAATCATCATGACAGATTTTAATTCAACAGACTACCTCTCAAAAGTAGATGCCTGGTGGCGTGCAGCCAACTACATCTCAGTTGCTCAAATGTACTTGAAAGATAACCCTTTACTTCGCCGTGAAGTCACAGCAGAGGATGTTAAGGTACACCCAATTGGACACTGGGGCACAATCTCAGGACAAAATTTCATCTATGCCCATCTTAACCGTGTCATCAATAAATATGACCTTGACATGTTCTATATCGAAGGTCCAGGACATGGTGGGCAAGTTATGGTGTCAAACTCATACATTGATGGTTCTTACACCGAGCGTTACCCACAGATTACTCAAGATGAAGAAGGTTTGAAACAACTTTGTAAAATCTTCTCTTTCCCAGGAGGAATCGCTTCGCACGCTGCCCCTGAAACACCAGGCTCAATCCACGAAGGTGGTGAGTTGGGTTATGCCCTCTCGCATGCCACAGGTGCAATCTTAGATAACCCTGATGTCATTGCGGCAACAGTTATTGGTGATGGGGAAGCTGAAACAGGACCTTTAACGGCTGGCTGGTTCTCAAATACCTTTATCAATCCAGTAAATGATGGTGCTGTTCTTCCAATTCTTTACCTCAATGGTGGTAAAATCCACAATCCAACCATTATGGCTCGTAAGACGGATGAGGAACTCACGCACCTTTTCAATGGTTTTGGCTGGAAACCTTACTTTGTCGAAGGAACAAATCCAGATCTTGTTCATGTTCAAATGGCAGAAACCCTTGACAAGGTGATTGAAGAAATCAAAGCCATTCAAACAGAAGCTCGCAAGCATCCAGCAGAAGAAGCTAGCCAACCAGCTTGGCCAGTATTGATTGTTCGTATTCCAAATGGATGGACAGGACCAAAAGAATGGAATGGTGAACCAATTGAAGGCGGCTTCCGTGCCCATCAAGTACCAATTCCAGTCGAAGCAGGTCACATGGAGCACATTGATCATTTAACGGATTGGCTTCATTCTTATCGCCCAGAAGAATTATTTGATGAAAAAGGCTATGTGAAAGAAGAGATTCGTGCCATTTCACCAAAAGGTGATCGTCGGATGTCCATGAACCCAATCACCAATGCAGGTGTCGTGAAAAAACTTGACTTAGCAGACTGGCGTAAACATGCTATTGATACCTCAACTCCAGGTGCCCTTATGAAACAAGACATGATTGAATTTGGGAATTATGTGGCTGACCTGGTAGAGGCTAACCCAGATAACTTCCGTGTCTTTGGTCCAGATGAAACCAAGTCAAATCGTCTCAATAATGTCTTTAAAGTGACGAATCGTCAATGGCTTGGTCGTCGTGATGAGTCTTACGATGAGTGGATTTCTCCAGTAGGACGCGTTATTGATTCACAACTTTCAGAACACCAAGCTGAAGGTTTCCTAGAAGGCTATGTCTTGACAGGACGCCATGGCTTCTTTGCATCGTATGAATCCTTCCTCCGTGTCGTTGATTCAATGATTACGCAACATTTTAAATGGTTACGTAAGTCTAAGACACATACGGACTGGCGTAAAAATTACCCAGCCCTTAACTTGATTGCGACTTCAACCGTTTTCCAACAAGACCATAATGGTTACACTCACCAAGATCCAGGTCTTCTGACACACTTGGCAGAGAAAACACCAGAGTACATCCGTGAATACTTGCCAGCAGACAGTAACTCACTTTTTGCGGTTATGGAAAAAGCTCTCGCAGACGAAGATAAGGTTAATGTGATTGTCACTTCTAAGCATCCACGACCACAGTTCTACTCAATCGCAGAAGCAGAAGAATTGGTTCGTGAAGGTTATAAAGTCATTGACTGGGCATCAAATGTCTCACCAGATGAAGAGCCAGATGTTGTCTTTGCGGCAGCAGGTACCGAACCAAACTTGGAAGTTTTGGCAGGTATTTCTATCCTACATAAAGCTTTCCCAAAACTTAAGATTCGCTTTATCAATGTGGTGGATATTCTCAAGCTCCGTTCACCAAAAGTGGATCCACGAGGTTTGTCAGATGAAGTCTTTAACAAACTCTTCACAACGGATAAACCAGTTATCTTTGGATTCCACGGTTATGAAGGCATGATTCGTGACCTCTTCTTTGACCGAGCTAACCATAACGTTTATATCCATGGTTACCGTGAAAATGGCGATATCACAACCCCATTTGACATGCGAGTGATGTCAGAGATGGACCGCTTCCACATTGCCAAAGATGCGGCTCAAGCTGCACTAGGAGACAAAGCGTCAGCCTTTGCCCAAGAAATGGACGACAAAGTTGCTTACCATACAGCTTACATCCGTGAAAACGGAGATGACATCCCAGAAGTCCGTGATTGGAAGTGGGAGAATATCAATTAAAACAGAAAAAATCTTGTCCTTGTGGCAAGATTTTTTGGTGTCCTTACGAATAGTTAGGTAAGGAGGCGTTATGGTACAAGAACTTGCAAAGGAAATTATTCAGAAAGCAGTGGACTTAGATGTCCAAGACATTTATCTGCTGCCGAGGGAAATCAACTATGAACTTTTTATGAGAATTGGAGATGAGCGCCGTTTCATGGGTGAGTATGCCAAGGAGGAGATGGCTAGTCTTATCAGTCACTTTAAGTTTGTATCTGGTATGAATGTTGGTGAAAAACGCCGTAGTCAGCTAGGGTCTTGTGACTACGAACTGGATAATGAGGAAAAAGTGAGCTTGCGCTTATCTAGCGTTAGGGATTATCGTGGCCAGGAAAGTCTAGTGATTCGGATTCTTTTCAGCGGGCGGATTGAGCTCAAATACTGGTTTGATGGGCTTAATAAGCTTAAGGAAAAATTATCTGGTCGAGGGCTCTATCTTTTTTCGGGGCCAGTTGGGAGTGGCAAAACAACCTTGATGCATCAATTGGTCGCTGAGCGCTTTGCAGGTCAGCAAGTCATTTCCATCGAAGATCCTGTAGAGATAAAAGACCCGTCCATGCTTCAGTTACAACTCAATGACAGTATTGGCATGACTTATGATGCTTTGATAAAGCTGTCGCTCCGCCATAGACCAGATGTTCTGATTATTGGTGAAATTCGTGACAGTGAGACGGCGCGTGCGGTGATTAGAGCCAGTCTAACAGGAACTGTTGTCTTTTCAACCATTCACGCTAAAAGTATCCCAGGAGTCTATGCTAGATTATTAGAATTAGGGGTATCTCCAGAAGAACTTCACAATAGTTTACGAGGGATTGCTTATCAGCGTCTTATCGGGAAAGGAGGAATTATTGATTATGCCCAAGACCATTTCCAAAACCACCAGCCGGACCAGTGGAATGCACAGATTGATCAGCTTGTTGCAGATGGACATCTCACTTTTGAAGAAGGAAAAATCGAAAAAATTACGTCTTAAAGATCAGCGTAAGGTCATTCAGCTCTTTGCCAATCTGATGAGTGCAGGCTTTAATCTGACAGAAATGGTTAGTTTTTTGGACCGAAGTCAGTTACTACCGACCAAACAAACTCAGCAGATGAGGCAAAGTTTACTAAATGGCTGCGGTATGGCGGATATGTTGGCAGAACTGGGTTTCTCAGATGAGGTAGTGACCCAACTTTCCTTGGCAGACATCCACGGTAACACCCTAGCCAGTTTGCAAAAAATTGACAGCTACCTCGCTAATCTCACTCAGGTTAAGAAAAAATTGATAGAAGTGGCTACCTATCCAGTGATTTTACTTAGTTTTCTCGTTTTGATTATGTTAGGTTTGAAAAACTACCTTCTACCTCAACTGGAAAATGGCAACTGGGCAACGACTCTTATTAGTAATTTCCCTGTCATTTTTCTAGGAACATTTTTGGCGGTGTTGATTATTGTTTTCGTGACTCTTTTCATAGCCAAAAGACAAAGTCACCTCAAGGTTTGGACACAGTTATCACGGCTTCCTTTTTTGGGAAAAGCGGTGCAGCTCTACTTGACTGCCTACTATGCCAGGGAATGGGGAAATCTTATAGGACAAGGTGTGGAGTTGGCACAGATTACCCAACTCATGCAAGAACAGAAGTCTCTGCTATTTCAAGAAATTGGAAAGGATATGGAAGATGCCCTCTTATCAGGACGGGACTTTCACAGTAAAGTTTTGGATTATCCCTTCTTCTTGAGAGAGCTGTCTCTCATCATCGAATACGGCGAGGTCAAGTCAAAACTAGGAAGTGAATTGGACATCTTTGCCGAGGAAACTTGGGCGAGATTTTTCAGCAAACTAAATAAAAGCACACAAATCATTCAACCGCTTATCTTTATTTTTGTGGCGCTGATGATCGTCATGATTTATGCAGCTATGCTATTACCAATGTATCAAAATATGGGAGGATATTTTTAATGAAAAACGTATTTCAAAAATTGAAACGCACGACTGTACAAGCTTTCACTCTGGCAGAAATGTAGGATAGTAAAATTCTTTATATCTTCCACTTGATAGAAATATTCTCAGCCGTGACCTGAACCTTGTTAATAAGGGCTCTAACCATTACCTTTTGGCGCTCATAGTCCATTGAAAAAATATCCTCAGCACTAAGTATGCTCCTCATGTCTTCTTTTCTTTCTTGTTGTTTGAGTGTTGGGTCGTTTTCTAGCTCAGCCTCAAGAAACGCTCTAATAGTGATGAACTCAGCAGACTTCTTTTGCAGATCCTCCAGTGTGATACGGTCATCTATGTAGAGGTCATTTAGTCTACTAAGTTTCTTAGTAATCTCCTCTATCTGTTTCTGATAGTTGTCACGGTCAATAGCATCAGTTTCTGGGTTAGAAAATAGCTCATCTAGGCAGTCATTGTCATTTTGTAGGTTACTAATTTCTTTTAGGACATAGGCTTCAATATCTTCTTTGTAATAATAACCAGAGTGACATTTTTCATTGTTATTATATACGGTCACGCCTTTAGTCTTTCGTGGTATTCTTTGGTAACACTCATATTTCATAAACCTGGTACCGTCTTTTCTTATCACGCCCAGTATCAATTTTAGAGGGGCGTGGCAGTAACCACATTGGGCAATGCCTGAAAGCATGTACTTAGCCTGAAACGGTCTAGGGTTACCTATTTCAGCTGCTTTATGCTGTCTTATTTTTAGTTCTTTTTGAGTCTTGTTAAAGACTTCATCAGAGATAATAGGTTCATGGTTTCCTGGGAATACCTGCCCCTTGTATTGGTTGTAACCACAGTAGACAGGATTAGCTAGAATACCTCTGATAATTCTGTAATGCCAGGCTGGAGTTTTAGGGTATTTTTCATTTATTTTATCTCTGAGTTTAGTAATAGACATCCCCTCAAGGTAGGACTGGAAAATGTCTTTGACTACAATAGCCTCAAGTTCATTTATGGTCATTTCTCCAGTTCCTTTGTGGTAATCATATCCGTAGGAAGTTTTTGCCCACATCATAGATTTTCCAGACTTTGCACGGCCTAGTTTGCCTAGTTGCATACGCTCTTTGATTTGCTCACGTTCTAACTGGGCGAATACGGACAAAATCCCCACCATGGCCTTACCAAAAGGAGTAGAGGTGTCAAAGTTTTCAAGCAGGCTTACAAAATCTATGTTATTTTCTAAAAAAATATCCTCAATCAAGTAGAGGGTATCCTTTTGGCTACGGCTCAGGCGGTCCAGTTTATAGACAAGAACGGTATCAAACTTTTTCTTTTTGGCGTCCTTGATGAGTTTTTCAAGAGCAGGTCTCTCAGTATTTGACCCTGAAAATCCACCATCCGTGTAGATGTTGTAAATGCTCCAGTCTTTAATATTGCAATAGCTGGAGAGCTTGTCTTTTTGCTCCTCAATAGAGTAACCCTCCTCTGCTTGCGAAGTAGTGGAGACCCTGATGTAAATTGCCACTTTGTTTGTTGTCATCATAGTAGTACCTCTTTCAAAATTTCCTAAAAAATGATAAAATGGGTACAAGAAAAAGGGCTTTTTAATGCCTGATTTCTTGTCACTTAGCCTTATGCTCCCCAGACGGCAATCTTGGAGCGTAAGGTTTTTTTATTTTATATGATTTGTTGCAAAGTTGATACGCTTAGTAAAATCTTCAATCCACATATCACCACCGTATAGAGGCTGAATATCATTCAAAAATTTTTGACATATATCAATTTCATTTTGATATTCTTTGAGTCCACGGTAATTTTTTGCAATCCGTTCATAAAGTGAAACGTAGAAGTCTACAGAGTCATTTTCTAATAGTGGTAGTAGGATTAAGTTAGACTCTATGTAATTTTTACTTTTACCTAACGTTTCTCCTTTTTGAAAGACTTGAAAAGACTCATCTCTTTTATTAGCATTCTCAAGATTTGCAAGTACTTTGTTTCCATTTTCTGACAAACCAATTTCTAGCAACCATTCAGCGTATTTTTTAGTGAACTGTTTATCACTTTCTTTGTTGTATTTTTTCTCCTCAGGCGTAGTCCAGCCGTTTTTATGGAGGTCAATATATTTACGGTTTTTACTGATAGCTTTAAGACCAAGTTCAGTGACTATAAAATTACGGTCAACTAAACCTAAGTTTATAAGTTTTTGAACTTGTTCCAGAGGTTTTGTAACGCCGTAGTTTCTGGAAAGATGAGTAGGATATGAGTGAAAGTCTTGACCAAATCTACTAATTACCCATAGAAATATTAAGTCAGATATACTAAGCTCTGTATTTGGTATTGTATCATTAGCCCAAGGTAACACATTATCAAATAAAAAACCATCCCAGTCGTCTAGTTGCCTACCAAAAATCAAAAAGGGTCTTTTCTGAGGTGGAGATTGTGGGGTCTTTTTGAAAAAGTTATAAATAGACTGTGTAAAGCTCATTGTACCTCCTATCTAATTTTCAAATGGCTGAAAATTGCCAACTATTTTACCAATAATTCTGGGTTCTTCGTCATAAGGAGCAAACTTATCCTTATACTTAGGGTTTAGCGACACTAAGCGGAGGCCGTCTTCTTCTCGGTACACCTTTTTGATATAGGTTTGACCGTCCCAGTCAACAGCATAGACAGCACCGTCATAGTCAAAACCAGTTTCTCTGATTAGCACGACTTCACCGTTTTTATATTTAGGCTCCATGGAATCTCCAAAAACCCAAGAAGCAAAATCATGTTCTAAATCTTTATCATAGAAAACAGTATCAAAATTACCGTCATTAAAATATGAAAAACCAGAACCAGCTGATAGCTTTTCATACACCTTATACTCGAATAGGTGTTCTTCTAAAGTAATAACTTTATTTGATTGTTCATTGAGTTGTTCATCAGCATATCGCAGCACTTTTTGTTTTCTTGGCGTTGTCAACTTAACAACTTTTTCAGTAATTTTTTGAACTAGTGGAGAAGTAGGTATTTTAAGCTCTTTAATATCTTGATGTTTATCCTCAATAAGGTCAGATTTATTGATACCAAAATAATCTGCTAGAAGCTCAATCTTACCAATTCTAGGATAAGTTATACCTTTTAACCAGTCTCTTACAGTAGTATATTTCAAATCTAGGTCAGAACACAGTTTATTTCTATCAACGCCTTTGCGTGTCATTTGAATTTCAAGATTTCTGGCAAAGATTTCTTTACTTTTGTCATTATTCATTTTATCGCTCCTTATATAGTATATATTACGGCAAAAACGCAAATAAGTAAAGAAAAAAATAAAAAAAAGCGTAAAAAACGCAAAAAATCCTTGACATTGCGGTTTAACCGCATTATACTATAAACATAGCTGAGCTAATCAACTATCAAAAATCTACAGAAAGGTAATAAACTATGTCAAAGATGACCTTGAAAACGTTGCGTACGTTAAAAAATTGGCGACAAGCAGATGCTGCCAGAGCTCTAGAAGTTTCTACAGATACTTGGGGAAATTGGGAACGAGGTAAAACAGAACCTACTGTTACTCAAGCCTATCAAATCGCTACTACTTTTAATGTGTCGATTGACGATATTATTTTTTTGCACAACGTTGCGGTTTAACCGCAAAAATGTAAAAGGAGACAATATGAATGAACTCATCAACGTAACGCTGAATGACAATCATGAGCCTGTAGTGTCAGGAAGACAACTACATGAGGCTTTAGGAGTCAAGACTCCATACTCAATGTGGTTTGACAGAATGATTGAGTACGGCTTTACCGAAAATCAAGATTTTTTGCTTAACAATTTTGTGAAGCAAACAGGACGAGGTGGACATAATAAAGTTGACCATATCATCAAGCTAGATATGGCTAAAGAAATTGCTATGATACAGCGTACCGACAAAGGCAAGCAAGTCAGAGCTTACTTTATCCAAATTGAGAAAGACTATAACAGCCCTGAGAAAATCATGGCAAGAGCCTTACTCATGGCAGATAAGAAAGTCCACAAGTTAGAGGCACAGATCAAAGCTGACCGTCCTAAGGTACTGTTTGCTGACGCTGTGAGTGCTAGCAAGTCATCTTGTCTGATTGGTGAGCTAGCTAAAATCCTGAAACAGAACGGTATTGACATTGGTCAAAATAAACTCTTTCAGTGGTTACGAGCTAATGGTTATCTGATCAGTCGTCGTGGCGAGTCTTGGAACCAACCGACACAAAAGAGCATGCAACTTGGTCTGTTTGAACTCAAGAAGACCAATATCAACCATGCTGACGGTCACACCACAGTCAATACAACCACTAAGGTTACTGGCAAAGGTCAGCAGTATTTTATCAACAAATTTCTCAATCAGGAGTACCTACCAGGCTGAGAACACAAAAAAGCCCCTCAGGAACGGCCATTCCATTGAGGGACAAATCAAAAAGATTATAAGGAAATTTTACCATGAAAACAGAAAAAAAGAAATGGACACCCAAAATTACTAACCTACGCAAGGTAATTGTGGACGGTGTGGAGCAATGGGTGGAATTTGAAACAGAGGGCTATGTCATTCCAGCTGGACATGCTTATTATGACATTATCCTAGGAATGAACAAGCAGGAACAACGGAAGGGAGCGTAATCAGTGGACTATATCTTTCAGAAATCCTCACGAAAATTATACAGCAATTAACAACGCCTTTTTGCAGGATAGAGAACTAGAGCCAGCCACGATAGGTATTCTAGCGGTTTTACTTAGTAATAAAAGCGATTGGGAAATATATCCTGAGGAAATTGCAAGGCGTATGAACATTAGTAGAACTACTGTAGATAGGCACTTTAAGCAGTTAGAGAAATTGGGATACATGAAAACATTTAAGTTTAGTCGTGGAAGAGGTAAGGGGTTCAAAATTTTGAGGTTTGTATCAGATGTAAGATTTACAGATTTTCAGTTATCCATCATTAGGCAGAGGATTGCTGAAAATGAGGAATTTTGGGATATACCTTTTGATAAGATTGCAAATCAATAGTTATCCACAGTTTCCACAAACTTTGTGTTTTACAGTTCCTAGAAAATGTGATGTGTAAAAATGTGATGTGTAAAAATGTGATGTGTAAATCTGTGCACTAACAAATATTAACCTACAACAAGTATTAACTACTAAACAAATATTAACTTAAAACAAGTCATACTTATTAAATAAAGAAAGGGATAACTAAAGTTATCCACAGGTAAAAATCATGATTAAAAAATTTTCAAAACAATATACTAACGATAACAGCAGTGTCATTGATGAACTTAAAAAATTTCAAGAAAAAATCCACATGTCAAGTGTCGCAGCAATAGCATTGATGGAAATTGGTATTGTTCCTAAAGATGATATGGTTAAGGAAAAAGCCTTACTGACACATGAAATTAGCCATGCTATCAAAAATATTCTAAGCGGTATGCCTGCACAAGAGGCTATTAACAAAATGACCGAAGACAATGAGGAGGAAGAATAATGCTAGACAAATTGAAATCATTTTTTGGGCTAGATGAATTTGAAACTACTCAACCACCCGTACAAGTAAATAACTTGATTGAAGTCAAGGCTTTAAAGGATGAAAACCGTGAGCTTAGGGAAATCATCAAGAAACAGCGTGCGCTACTGCAAGAACTCTCTGAGGAAAATATGGAACTTGGCCGTGACCGTAGACGCTATGCTGATACTGTAGCGACTCAAAAGCGTCTAATTGATGTCTATGAAAGTCAGGCAGGATAGGAGGTGCAACATGGACGGTACTTACCCATGGTTTGACTATGATATTTGGCTTAGCACGCCCCCTGAACCCTACTCAGAGCCTGAGGTTGATGAAGATGAGGCTTATGACAGGTGGAAAGATGAGCAGGTTTAGCCTATGGACAGAGAACGCTATGAAGATAATGCCTATTGGCGCAAACGATACCTAGAGCTTTGCTATGAACTAGGAGAGATTATCAACGAACAGCAAGACAAGATTATCTCACTCACAAATGAAAATAGACGCTTAAAGCGTGAAAATTGGAATATGAAACAAACCAAAAGGAGAAGAAGATGACTAATAATCAACTTGTAGAAACAAAAGGGGATTTTCTGACTAACCCTCAGCTACTTAATAGCGGTATCATCAGAAAATATCTTGACCCACAAGGAAAAGCTAGTGATGAGGAGCTTGCCTATTTTATAGCCCAAGCTAAAGCACAAAATCTAAACCCATTCACCAAGGAAATCTATTTTATCAAGTACGGAAACCAGCCAGCTCAGGTAGTTACTGCTAAATCAGCTTTTGAGAAAAAGGCTGATAGTCACCCTCAATTTGACGGAAAAGAGGCGAGTGTAATCTATCTGATGGACGGAGAGATTAAATACTCTAAGGGGGCATTCATTCCTAAAGGCGCTGAAATCCTTGGCGGTTGGGCTAAGGTGTACCGCAAAGACCGTACTTATCCGACAGAAACAGAAGTATCTTTTGAAGAGTACGACAATTCCAAAATCCGTGCAAGAGTTAAGGAACTGACACAGCAAGGGAAAGATGTTACTTATCCAGTGATGAACTCATACGGCAAGCCAATAGGTGAGAATAACTGGGATACTATGCCTTGTGTCATGATACGGAAAGTAGCTCTAGTGTCAGCTTACCGTGAGGCATTTCCTGCTGAGCTTGGAGCGAGTTATGAGGCTGATGAAATTCAGTTAGATAACACACCTAAAGATGTCACGCCACAAGAAACCCGTGAGGATGTTATGGCACGCAAAATGGCTCAGATTGAGCAGATGAAACAAGAACAACTGAATAAACCAGCTGAAAAAATCAACGCAGAGGAAGTGCCATTATACGGAACAAACAATGACGATAGCGAGGCTGTACAAGGTGAGCTACTTGATGAAGAACTAGAATACTAGGAGGACAACATGCAAGAATTACAAGTAAAGGTAACACAGGCACAAGTTGAAATCGTTGACCGTGAAAAATTTGAGCAGAATATCAATGATGTTGTAGCGAAATACAAAAATTATACAGTAACAGCTGCAACCATCAAAGAAGATAAGCAAGTTCTAGCTGACCTACGCAAACTCAAGAAACAGTTATCTGATGAGCGTATCAAAGTCAAAAAAGAACTCTCAAAGCCAGCTGATGAGATTGACGGATATATCAAACAAGCAAGCAAACCACTTGACGATACGATTGACAAGATTGCAGCTGATGTTAAGGAATTTGAAGACCATCAGAAAGCTGTCCGCTTGGACACTGTCAAGAGCTATCTAGCTAACAAAGCTGCTGAGTATATGCTAGACCCTCGTATTTTTGACGCTAAAGCCACAGAATATATCAAAGCCTCTGACTTTATGGCCGACGGTGTGACACTTAAAAAAGTTACTATGAAATCTCTTGAGGACATAGTCACATTTGAGTATCAAAAACAGGAGGAGTACAAAAAGGCCAAAGCTACAATCTCTGGACAATGTGCTGAGTATGGTATGACAGACCAGCCTTATATCCGCATGCTAGAAGTTATGACACTTGTAGAGGTTTTAGAGCAGATTAAGTCTGACTACCTCTTTGAAAAGCAAAAGCAGGAAATGAGGAAAGCCGAAGCTGAAAGAGAGCAACTTTTAGCAGCTCAGCGAGCTAAAGAACAAGAATTGGCTCAAAAATCAGTGGAAATGCCCCAAATTGACAAAGAAACAGGAGAGATTTTAGACGGAGGGCAATTATCCCACCCTGACCAAGAAACGCTCACAGGGGCTGAAAATGAACCTAAGAGATACACCCAAAAAATGACTTTGGAAGTTTATTTTACAGATACGGCTGAAAAAGACCGTTTCAAGAGTGGTCTGAGTCAACTTGGATTTGATTTCAAAAAGAATTATCAAGTTAGCGGCTATCAACGTATAGAGCCTCTGACACAGGCTGAACTAAATGAACAGAATGGGTGGTAATCATGGAAATTAGACAAGTATCAGAAAGTATTAGTATCTATTCAGACGGTCAACGCTTGCAGGTTATCCATAATTTGGGTGATGAGTTCATTTTAGACCTGAAAGTAGTAGCAGAGGACGCTTTTAACATTGATGGTCAGGTGCTAGAAGTAATAAATACCATTGAACCTGTATTCAAGATTAGTGGTTTTTGCTCAAGAAGTGGAGAGGATATGCACCGCCTACGGTGGGCTATCCTCCAATTTCAGGAGTTTGAGCAATACGTAAACGACTATCAGGCTGACTTGCTTGATTGGTGGCAAAATCCAGGAGGGGAGTAATGACATTCAAAATATGCGACTTGCTAAATTATAGGCAGTTATGGTGGCTTGATAAGTTTCTTATAGGCCACAAGGGTTTTATCGCCGGAGGGTGTTTTAAAAATATCTTTAACAATGAGCGTGTTAAAGACTTAGATATTTTCTTTGAAAGTGAAAATGATTTTTTAGAGGCAAAGAGCTACTACAAGCAACAAATGAAAGAAAATCCTGCTGAATGGAAATTTTCGTATGAGAACAAGAATTGTTGGTCAATCTATTCAATTAAAGAAAAAGTCCGCCTTGAACTGATTAGAAATACTTACGGCAAACCAAAACAGATTATTCAAAATTTTGATTTTACAATAACAAAGTTTGCTTATTACAAAAACTATGACAATGTAGACGAAGATAATTACATGGCGGTTTTTGAAATCATTTATCACGAAGATTTTTTTGAGCATTTACACACCAAAAGGTTAGTCGTAGACGCTGGCTTACCTTATCCAGTCAGCACTTTTAACAGGCTTATGAGATATGCAAAATATGGATACCAGCCTTGTAGAGAAACAAAGGTGAAGATAGTTACAAGTTTGGCCATGTTAGACCCAGATAATCAAGAGGATTTCGAGGAACAACTCGGCAAAAGTTTATATGAGGGGTTAGATTGAAATGATAATTTTTGAATTTATTTTATTAGCAGCATGGACTTTCTTGTGGCTATGTCTAGGTTTTCTGCTAGGAGAACGTGAAGCGAGAAAAGATAAATAAAAAATACGTGCCGTGAACCACGAAAAAAGCGAACTAGAAAGCGTGTCAACTGCAAACGATCAGAAGACAGTTGGACGAATGATAGCGACTGCCCGTATTTAGTCAAACTCACATCTTTGGCAGTCGCAGTTTTTTAGGTAAATCATGAACGAACTAAAAGAAAAAGCATTGTCCAAAATGCTTGAAGAGATGAATAAGGACCACAGTCCTGCTGAGGATGCTATTCACAATTGGCTATGCGAGCAGGATGATGACGAGTTATTCCAAGGTGTCCTCAAGGATGGCTACACTATCAAAATGGCTTTGAAGTATGCAAAAGACAAAGCTAGAGAATTTGCACAGAATGGAGTTGCTTGCATTGATGATGAGATAGTCTTTGGATGGGTTCGGGAATATTTCTTGGCCAATAGTAAACTGGAGAACATCAAACAAGTTCCTGTTGAACCAGTCAAGAAGACGGATAAGAAGGTTGATCGTGAAATCGATGTGGCCAAAATCAAAAAAGGTGTTGGTCCAAATGATGATTATACAAAACCGGCCAAAAAAACTAAAAAAGAGAAAGGAGTGGCGGACGGTCAGATTGACCTGTTTGCAGATTTGTTTGATGAAATCTGAAGAATTGAGAAAGCAAGCTGAACGTAGGTTGAAACCTCCCAAGTCATTTTGGGACTGGTGCTATTCTCAAATCACAACCTACAAATGGTCCAACAAAAAGCAAACAATTGTAGCGTCAGATTTGAAACTAGGCTACTGTGTTGAGAAAAAGCTGACTAAAGCATCACGACTGACCTTTTATGACAAGACCTATTTTTTCTCAATCATTCTTTGTACTTCTAGCCGGATTGAAATCCAGTCCTATGAGTTCAATTCACGAGTTGACAACGGTCATCAATCAATTAAGTACGCCTTGGCCAATATCGAGCGCTTCGAAAATGATAAGCATATCAAAATAGGTCGCTCTTACACAGACCAGTACTTCCCATATCTGATTGAGAATTTCTTTGGAGGTGGACCTTATTCAGGTAACAAATTTTATCCAAATAATTGGCAAGATAGACTGAAGACAGTCTCAGAACTCAAATATCTAAAATTCAACTACATTTATTTCTGGGAGATTGAGCGGTTTTACAAATACAAATTTGAGATTGAATTTGCTCAAAAAATAAATGCCTGGAAACTGGCCAATGATATCATGAGACCACGGTACGAAAGGGCTGGCTTAGGATACGGAAAGTCTGTTGATATGCGTACCCTGAACCGCAAATGGCTGCAGAAGAATAAGCAATTTTTTAAAAACTCAAATCGTAGTTTTTTGGAATTTGAGTTAGAGCGTCGATTGAAAGAAAGAAATGGGAAGTTAGTCCCAGGCATCGAAAGCTACCTACACTTTCAAGATATCAAAAAAATCCCTAAAGGTGTCGGGATTAACAAGTTTCAAAATTGGGTTATCAAGTACAAGATTGATTTCAGAGAATACCAGGACTATTTGAAGATGCTATCTGAAATGGGTATTGAACCTGAAGGAGATGCAATGATAGTTCCGAAAGATTTTCGAGGCATGCACAGACACACTGTAGAGCTCTACAATCAATTCCGAGAAGAAGAGCGACGATTAGCCAATGAAGCAAGAAATAGAGAAAAACGAGAGCGCGAAAAACAGCTGGAAGCTGAATTCAAAGCACGTCCTACTTTTGACAAGGTTGTTTCAGGTTACTCATTCCACGTCCCTACTAGAGTCGCAGAGCTGATTTACGAAGGCAAGAAGTTACATCACTGCGTTAGCTCTTACACAGAAAGGCATCTAAAAGGCGTGACTATGATTGTCTTCGTCAGGTTAGAAAATAAACCTAACACACCTCTCTATACACTTGAGGTTAAGAATGGAAAAATTTCCCAGTTCCGGGGCAAGTATAACCATGATGTACCTGAAGATGTTTGGGATGTAGCTAGGCAGTGGATGAAACAAGTAAAAATTTTGAAAGAAACAGCATAGGAGAAGAATTACATGATCAGCAAAATCAACGTGACAGAAAATATCGCTATTGTTATTACCAGGAAAAAGGTATCAGTCAATACCACTCTTGATTATGACATGAGTATCACTTTTGACAACAAGGATAGGCAGCCTACGCTTGACGAAAACGGAGACTTGTTTGAGCCAGTCTTTAAGTGCCGAGTTCAGGTCCAGCCTAAGCGAGAAGTCTTCTTTGGCTCTCTCTCAAAGGTTAAGGACAACATCAAGGACCTACAAGAAATCAAAAGGTTCTTTGAGTTTGTCAAAGAGAACAAGGAGAATATCTTTGAGATGGCAGGTATCAGGGGGGCGCTTGAATGAAATTAGTCCTGAATATCGAACCCAAACCCCAGTCACGGCCACGGTTTGCCAGGCGTGGGAATTTTACCACGACTTATGAAGACAAGAAAATGAAAGCTTGGCGCAATCAATGCAGGCTACTTATTGCTAATCAGTACATGGGGCAGCCTATCCTTGAGGGCGCTCTGAGGGCTAAGGTGAGGTTTTACATCAAGCCCCCTCAATATATCGCCAAAGTCAAAAAGAACCAGCAGGCACTCATTGATGAGATTATACCAGTAGGTAAAAAGCCTGATGTGGATAACTACGAAAAGGCGCTATATGATAGCATGTCTGGCTTAGTCTTCCAAGATGACGGCCAAATAGCTCTGCATGATGTCGGTAAGTTTTATAGTCTCAATCCACGTATTGAGGTAGAAACTGAGGTTATGGAATGGAACAGATAAAAGAAAGGTTATTTTTTATCTCTCTATGTGTTGTTTGCTTTATCGTTGGTGCTGTGCTAGGAAACGTGGCACCACTTAACCAACAGCCTAAAAAACACCCCATCATTATTTACACCGTTGATAATGCAGGCGGTGTGATGGTAGGGCAAATCACAGACAAGGAAATCATAGAGGGACGCTACATAGTCACAGCCCATGCGTACGGTAAGTTTTTGGTCACAAAAGAACAGTACGAGGCTATCAAGGTTGGTGACCCAATACCTGATTATCTTAAAAAGAGGGGGAACTGATATGAAGTTTCGAATTGTAAGTGCTCGTTATTTTTTAGATGATGTGAGAACATGGCAGATTTACGGCGAGAAATTAAAAAGGGTTGTTCATACCAGTTTCTATACAGACCTTGAACGGAATTGTAACCCAGTTTTAGAGATTGAGGTTAAGACTATTGAACAACTCAAAAATGTTGCTAAGTCGGTAGGATATGACCTAGTTTTTCCTAGAAGAGACAATGATGATATTTGGATAAAAGATGACTACATGGAGTAAAAAATGAACAAACGACAACGTAAGAAGATGCTTAGCAAAGCTTTTACTGAGGCTTTTTCCAAGGCATATGATGAGAGTTTTAAGTACAACAGAGCAGAACATGTAAACGTGTTTCTTTTTAGAGACGGTAATAGCGTTTGTATCAAATCTATGGTTGTTGGACCGTATGAATTTGAAGAGTATATGCCAGACTATGCAGAGCTAACAGTCGAAGGAGTTCTTGTATATAGTAGAAAGTTGTAGAGGTTTTGAACAAGTATAAATAAGGAGGGGAAAATGAGTAGTAATTTTTCAAATGATGAAATCAAAGAATTTTCTCAAGCTATGGATCTTGGTACTGGTATACTGAAGCTTTGCAGGTTTGTGATAAACAGTGACACACAGGACAAGGCTAGTAATTTTATACGGGTTGACGGGAAGAAATTCAAAGTGACAGTTTTGGAGGTTTAAGATGAACAAACAAGAAGCGATTGAAACTATTGAAAAAATGGGAGAGTACGAACCTTTTGTAGATGAACCTATCTCAAAAAAATCTGTACTTAATATCATCAACCAAATTGACGAACCGCAGAAAGTTGTGATACCGAAATTTGTGGCGGAGTGGATTGAAGGACTACGAGATAAAGCATTAAATTTATTTGATGCTTACCAGCACCCGTTCGAAGACAAAAGGGTGAGAAAATGGTTTATGGACTTTTCGAACTTTGATTTGTTCGCCCGAGCTTGGCTTGACGGCTACGAAATTGAGAAGGATAAGTTGTACACGGTTGAGATACCTAACAATGGCGGAACATTGGCGCTTACGTCAATTAACGGAAGGCTAAAACTTGACCACGGATATAAATGTTTTCCCGCTAAACTGACAGAAGAAAAAATAAGAGAAAAGTTCAACTGGGCTTGGCAGTGGGCTAAACCTGTGGAGGAGGAATGATGAAATGGAATAAATTTGCACTGCGGAAAACAGACGAAGAAGAAAAACAATATTTTGGTACAGATGAAATTTGGTCTGAACCAGTACCAGATAGCGAAGAAATGGTATTGGTAAGCGATGGCGTCACGATTTGGTTAGATGAATGGTATAGCGATACAGATGGAGCCAATCTCATGGATAGTGATGCTCTAGGTCTTTACTGGATGCCATTGCCAGAGTTACCAAAGGAGGTAAACAATGATTCCGAAGTTTAGAGCGTGGGACTCACGAAAAAAAGTTTGGATAGGGAATTTATTTGACAACATCTTTGTATCTTCTGGTGGACACGGTGGTGCTTTGCTCATAAGAAAATCTAACGAGATTGTTTTGAACAGAGAACTTGGACTATACACGAATGACACAGATTATCTAATAAAAGACCTCCCACTTAGCTATGTACATATCCAGATGTCAACAGGCATCAGGGACAAACATAACCAAGAAATTTTTGTAGGTGATATTGTCAAGATGTATTCTGGTGAGCTTTTACTTGTTGTACTTGATCATGGTATGTTTGTGCCAGTCTGTCTTTACGTCAGCGAAGTTTTTGAAAAAGTTGGGAATATCTTTGAAAACCCAGAACTGTTAGAACACCCAGATTTTAGAGGTTAAGAATGACAAAATTTAAAGTGACTTGGGAAATTTATGACAAAAACAGCAAAATAGTAAACGAAATTGGTAGTTTTGACACCTTAAAAGCGGCTCAAGAAGCAATAAGCAAACACATAAAATCAAGAGACACACATGCTAGTCCTTATTATCGTATGTGGTGTGTTAATGATACTTGGACTATCGACTATGGGAAGCATAATGCTTTTTATAAAATAGAGCGCAAATAAACCAACCTACCAGACTGTCAAAGGTCTGATAGGTATAACCGCTAAAAATAAAAAAAGAAAGAACTTTCCAAAGCGTAGTATCACACAGCAGTCTGATAGCGGTAAGATTGCGGGCTTAGTTGGGTTCGAATCCTAACTGAGTCGTTCCATCAAATATAAAAAGGAAAAACTCTCTTAAAAATGACAAAAAATAACCCTGATGACGGTAAAAGGGAACGAAAGGGTGATGGGTATGTAAAAAAGCTAGCTCACGCTAGCTCCTTGGTAAAAATGATAACATATATATTTTACCATAAAGGAGAAGCGTGTGGCTAGAAAGGAAATTACAGAAGCAGAAAAGTTACTGAAAGAATTGCAGACAATCCCGAAAATCATCACGGAATTAAAATTGGATATCGAGCGCACAGAGAGTTCTTTACTTTCTAGCCCTCAATGGTCCGATATGCGTGTGTCAAGTGGACTGAGGAAGTCGCAAGAGGATAAAAATATCAGCATTATTGATACCTCTGATTACAACCGAGAGCAAATTGATAAGCTCTTAAAGCGTAAGCAAGAGATTATTGAGGTGATTGATCAGTTAGATGCAGAGTATCGTTTGCTAATCATCAGAGCGTACATCTCTGCGGAATACCCAAGCGATTGTATTGGCAAGTACTACACGGAGCGCAAGTTTTACACAGTAAAACGATTAGCTATTAAGCAGTTAGATGCAGTTTTGTGCAGTAATTTGCAGTAAAAACGCAGTAAATCTGCAGTTCGTTGCAGTAACTATCGTGCTATTATAGTATCATCAAGAAATAAGGGTAAGGCACCTAGTAAGTGTCTTGCCTGTTATGGAGAGTTCTCAGAATTGGTAGATGGTCACCCAAGCAAATGGGGAGCGTAAAGCTTTGTGGGTTCGAATCCTACAGAGCCTGTTAGGTTAGGTCACACCTCAAGATGACAACATATTATTTTAAGGTCGCTAGACGACAACAATGGCCACTCATTGAGTGGCTTTTTTTGATTGGAGGTGATGGAAAATCAACGAGAGACAGAAACGCTTTGCAGATGAGTACATCATCTCAGGTAACGCAACAGAGTCCGCTAAAAAGGCAGGCTACTCAGAAAAGACAGCTAGAAGTATAGGACAACGATTGTTGACAAATGTTGACATCCGGGAATATTTGCAAAAGCGAATGGAGGAATTGCAAGATGAGAAAATCTTGACCCAAAAACAAATCCTCGTCATGTTGTCTGAAATTGCATCGGGTCAAGCTACAGAAACCGCAGTCGTGACTACAAAGGTTGGTGTTTTGAAGGAAGACCCGATTAGCGGAAAATCCGTCAAAGTTTATGACGAAATTCCCCAGTTAGTTGAATATCCTACTAAAAATAGCGATAGAAACAAAGCTCTTGAATTACTTGGTAAACGATACGCGATGTGGACAGACAAGCAAGAAGTTTCTGCTAATGTGTCAACAAACAAACTAGACAACATCCTAGCGCAGTTAGAAGGTGATAGCTTGTGAGCGACTTAATTTTATCAGAAAAATATAAAGAGTT
The DNA here is from genome assembly GCF_003686955.1 of Streptococcus hillyeri. Taxonomy (GTDB): domain Bacteria; phylum Bacillota; class Bacilli; order Lactobacillales; family Streptococcaceae; genus Streptococcus; species Streptococcus hillyeri. The sequence goes on along the minus strand of NZ_RCVM01000010.1, from coordinate 37,869 downwards.
TCTGAGGCACAACGCAGAGGCCGAGGCGCTCGAAGGGACGACCGCAGCAGGAAAGACAACAGTCGGTGCTTTTAAGTTTATGCTTAAAGTAGCTAAGTCTCCGAAAAAGCTCCATTTCATTGCTTCGAAATCAATCGGTGACGCAGAAAAAAACATTATCAATTCAGATTTAGGTATCGTTGATATTTTTGGGGACTTGGTCCAGTATCGAGGCAACGGTAGCATTGATTACAAGATTTCTCATTTGGTCTATCACGTTGACGATAACCCAGAGCACGACAAGATTATTTTTATTTTGGGTTACGAAGATAAGACAAAATGGAAAAAAGCTCTTGGTTCGCAGTTTGGTTGTGGATATATAGACGAGATAAACACAGCGGATACGGATTTTATCCAAGAATCCACTATGCGTTGTGATTACTGGATGTGTACCATGAATCCAGACGACCCTAATCTGCCCGTTTACGAGCAGTATATCAACCGTTTTCGAAGTCTTGACAAATATATCAATGACACGCCAAAAGAAATACAGGACGAATTAAATAAGCAACCAGCGCACCCAAATTGGACGTACTGGTTTTTTAATTTTGACCACAACGCAGGACTACCAGAGGAAAAGAAACAACAGATCATCGGCACGGTTGCGGTTGGGACCAAGATTTACAAAAACAAAATCTTAGGCTTACGTGGACGTGCTGAAGGTCTTATCTTTCCGATGTTTGAAAGACAAAGAAATGTTATCGCACGCAGTCAAGCTAAGAAATTTGATTACGTCAAGTATTCGTGCGGTGTTGATACGTCTTACTCAGAGCATTCGAACGATACAATTGCCTTTATGTTTCAAGGGATTACAAAAGACGGGAAGTTAGTCACACTTGCTGAAAAAGTCTACAACAACAAGGATTTAAACGGTGATAAGATAGCACCGTCTGATGTTGTGCGTTTTTTGCACAAGTTCCTTGATAATTGCAAGGACAGCTGGGGGTTTGCGAGAAAAATCTATGTTGATAGCGCGGACCAAGCGACAGTGATGGAATTACGCAAGTATGCCAGTAAATATGGTTTAATCTACGAGTTTATGAATGCTAATAAAAGTATTAAGATTATCGACCGTATCAATCTCATGGCAGGGTGGATGAAGCAAGGGTGTTATCTAGTTGTAGATGACTGTGTCGAACATATCCACGAGCTGGAAGTGTACAGTTGGAAAGAAAATAAAGATGAGCCAGAAGACCGAAACGACCATACGATAAACGCTGGTCAATACGGCTGGATACCACATCTAAAACAAATCGGAAATAAACAAGCTAATGCTAACCAGTTCGACACTTTGCGAGCTGGTTTTGGTTTGTAGAAAGGAAAATATGACATATATAGAAACGCTTGTGGACAGCACGGGAAAGAGCAAAACCTTAGAACTACGCTTCCACCGTGAAGCTAGATTGAGATACCAAGCTGAATCCGTCGAGGCTTTACTAGCTGATAATTACAAATTACTAAAAACAATTTTGGAACATCACCAAAACATACAACGTCCACGTATCCAAGAATTGCTTGATTATGCAGAAGGAAATAACCATGAAGTCAGCGAAGTAGGTAGACGACGTGAGGAGGACATGGCAGATGTTAGAGCGATACACAATTTTGGTAAGGCTATTGCGACATTTAAGCAAGGCTATCTTGTCGGCAAGCCTATCCAAGTTGAGTATAACAGCGGTAACAAGGAATCGGATAAAGCTGTTCAGGAAGCGCTGGACGAACTCGAAAACAAAGCGGGATTACACCAGCTTAACAGAACGCTTGTCCTTGATTTGTCTAAGACGGGACGAGCGTATGAGCTGACTTACCGCTCGACTGACGACGTTACAAAATCAGTTAAGCTAGACCCTTTAAGCACTTTTGTTATTTACGACACGACAACAGAAAAGCACTCAGTCGCTGGTGTGCGTTACTATAATCAAAATCAATTTGACGACAGCAAAAAAACAGTGGAAGTCTACACTGCTGATAAGATCATCAAATTCGATTGGTCGAAAGATTTAGCACAGACAAACGAAACGCCACACAGTTTTGGAATGGTACCGATTACGGAATACCTTAACAACAGCGACGGTCTCGGGGACTATGAAACTGAGCTTAGTTTAATTGATCTATACGATTCATCTCAATCAGACACAGCTAACTACATGCAAGACTTGTCAGACGCTATTTTAGCGATTGTTGGGCGTATCTCATTTCCAGAAGATTGTGATACAGCGGAAAAACAGATTGAGTTTATGCGAAAAATGCGCAAGGCTCGTTTGTTAAATCTTGAACCGCCTGTAGACGCAGATGGACGTGAGGGACATGTAGATGCTAAGTATTTGTATAAACAGTACGATGTTAGCGGAACAGAAGCCTACAAAAAGCGTGTGGTAGATGATATCCACAAGTTTACAATGTTTCCAGACATGTCAGACGAAAACTTCGGAGGAAATCAATCCGGTGTTGCTTTAGCTTGGAAGACCTTTGCGTTAGACCAAGCGAGGGTGGACATGCAGGCCTTGTTTGAGAAGTCGCTACGTCGCAGATATAAGTTGATTGCTGCTATTGGTACAGTTGCAAAAGAACTTACTAATTTTGATATTACAAAGCTGTCGTTTACATTTACACCTAACTTGCCAACAAATACAACAGATATTATCAACAACGCTAAAAATCTTTATGGAATGGTCAGCGATGAGACTGTTTTGGGAACGCTCGAAGCTGTTACAGGAGTTACCAAAGAGATTGAAATGGAGCGGATAGAAAGCGCTGAGGAAGCAGCAAGCAAATTGGCACGACAAATTGAGCAAAATCAGCGTTTTAGCGATAAAGATTTAAGTCAGGAAGTGGTAGCTGATGACAATAGATCTGAGTAAGTATTGGAAAGAACGTTACGAGGCAGAAGAAAAGCGTAGAGCAAAGTCTGACGAGGAACTAGAACGCCAGTTAGATGCTATCTACAAACAACACATCGCTGAAATCCAGAAAGAAATAGACGCTTTTTGGCAACGGTACGCTGATAAGAATGGCATTACTAAGTTAGAAGCTAAAAAACAGGCTGATAACCTTGATATGGACGTTGTTAGCTACAAAGCTAAGCAATTAGTTGCAAGAGCTGAAAAATGGCGCAAAGAAGGTCGTAAGGTCACACAGAAAGACTTTACTAAGGCTGAAAATGACTTGATGAAGCTTTATAACCTCAAGATGAAAACGAGCCGTTTAGAAGTCTTACAGGCTAATTTGAAGTTGCATCAGTATGAACTGGCTATGAATGAGTTAGAAGCCACAGAAAGGCACTTAATCGAGGCTGTACGGCAAGAGAACTTATATTCTAGTGGAATATTAAAGGACACGCTAGGAAGCTATCAGACGTCTAAAACAAGCGCTGAGACGATAGCTTACGCTAACTTCCACGGCTCTAACTGGTCAACTAAGATTTGGGAACGTCAACACATCCTTAGAGAGGTTGTAAGAAAAAGTGTTGCGGATACTATCTTACGTGGTAAGGGGACTCAATTACTTATCAAACAGCTAGAAAAAGAGTTCAAAGTATCTTATGGATACGCTAGACGTTTAGCGGTAACAGAGACAGCGAGGGTTTATTCCGAAGCACAGAAAGCGAACTATAAAGCTAATGATTTTGAGTATTACGAGATACTAGCCGAAAGCGGAGCTTGTAACATCTGTAAGCCATATGATAGCAAACATTACAAAGTTGACGACATGGCACCAGGTCATAACGCACCGCCGTTTCATCCAAATTGTAAATGTACGACAGTGCCTTATGTCGATAGAACAGCTTCTTATTCTGAATTTAAGGAAGATGTGTCAAACGCTTTCGACTTTCTTGGAAAGAAACCTAATGCTACCAAAAAAGAGATACAGAAATTGTTTAAGAATAGCTACAATGTTGGTAAATTATTTGAGCATAAGATTTTTGGAGAATATAGTGGTAAAAATGTTGTTATTCCAGACCATATGATAGCTTATGCACTGACTGCCCATCAAAATCAGATTGTTCTCGATGAATTTTTGAAGATAAAAGAAGTTGTAAAAAATCCAGATTTTATATCTGAAGATATAAGAGGACACAAGAATACATTTTTATTAAATAAGAAAATCTCAGATAATAGGTTTTTAGAGGCAGGCATTGAAGATAAAGGTGGTCAATTTGTATTTCACTTTATGCTACGTGGCGAAAAGAAAAACAATAAACGTTTAAGAAAAATCATAGATAAAGTAAAAAAATATGACATTGTTAATCAAAAAGTGTATAATATAGGTGAGGAATAGAAGTAGAAAAACATCGGGAACTACGCACCCATTAGGGTATCTGAAAAGTGGGGAAGTCCCGTCCCACCTATTCAAGCACTTAGATTATATCTAGGTGCTTTTTTTGTACCCAAAAACAGGAGGAGATATGATTTTAAGTCTGACTTGGCTAATACTGCAATTTGCAATTTTTGTGGTTGTAGGAGCACTTTCAATTATTTTATTGTTGTCAACAATCAAAGGACTAGCTGATTTTTTGATTATATTTTTCAAGGAGATGTAATTTTTAAATGAAAATCATTGAATATCTTAGAAATAAGCTGGCACCACCCAATCCTTCGATTGTTTTATATAACAAATTATCAGAAGCAACCTTTGAAGGTTTCAAGGAAGGAATTAAAAAATGAACAAAAGAATTAAAAAGAAATGGTCTCGTGTTGAGAGACTTGAAAGTGTAGTAGCGCAATTAATGGCTAGCAATGCTTTACTCACGGAAGCTGTGAGCAGGCAGAATAACCTTATCGAAGAGTTAAAAGATATCGGAGAACGCGATGTGCAGGCAACGAACGCACGCTTTGATGATTTAGAAGCTGAAAATAAGTCAATGCGAGTGGACTTAGATGAAGCGATTGTTGAATTTAGAAAAAACAAGAAAAAAGGCCTGTTTGGCCGTAAATAAGGAGAAAAGCAATGAAATATCGCAAGAAGCCAGTCGTGATTGAAGCGATTCAATGGACAGGCGATAATTTTGGAGAGCTTATCCAGTTTGCAAAATCTGATATTTGGTTTGACGATTTAGGCACACTCTGGATTGATACACTAGAAGGCGATATGGTAGCTAAAAAAGGAGATTATATCATTAAAGGTATTCGAGGTGAATTTTATCCTTGCAAACCAGATATTTTTGCCGAAACTTACGAGGTGGCAGAATGAAAGTAAAAGAACTCGCTAAAGTGTTTAACGAATACACACCGCTAAATGTAGTTTCTAATGGTAAGTACTTAGTCGGTGACTTCCCAAACGAATTTTTAAATTGCCAACTAGAGGTGGTAGCTGTGGACATCTCTGCAGATAACACTTTGATAATATATGCAAAATGACAAACAAAATCGCAGATTAGGAGAAATCAAAATGAATCATAAAATCGTTATTTTTTTGGCAAGCGGTAAAACTTTTGCTTTCGAGAATGTTGAGGATGTCATGTTCAGCCAAGAGCATGGTCAATTGCACTTTGAATATTTTGGATCAACCCATCAAGAAAAGAAACTTGCAACATTTGACCTCGCCAAATCTCTTGGTTGGTCAGTAACCAAAGGATTAAAAATCAAGCTTATCTAATATAAAAACTATTCAAAAATACTCAAAAACTGGTTGAAATCGACCAGTTTTTATTTTGTCCTGTCGCATGACGTAAAACTAGGCAAATAAACGTCACTAGCGTGGCTTGTTTGTGTTAGGTATAGATTTATATTCAGACGAGACTAGAAAGCGTTAGGCGCCTGTTTTCGTGGCTCTATGAACGTGATAGCTATATCTAATAGAACGGGACTAGCATGGGAGGAAAAAATGAACAAAGAACTTTTAGCAAAACTTTTTAAGATGGCACCAGACACAGGAAATGGTGGAGGTGCAGAAGTAGGAGCTGAGGAAAGCTCACAAGAACAAGCAGAGCAAGCACAAGCTGAGGAATCAAATGGTTTTAAAGCACCGCAATCACAGTCAGAATTAGACAGTCTTACCAATAAAGCTGTACAAAAAGCTTTAGAGAATTACAAAGCAGGCGAACAACAGCGTATCGCGGAAGCCATCAAAAAAGAAAAAGACTACGCTAATTTATCGGCTGCTGAGCGGGCTCAACAAGAATTTGAAGACCAGCAAGCTGCATTTGCCAAAGAAAAAGCAGAATTTGAGCATGAAAAACTTGTGGTACAGGTTGAAAAAGACCTTGTCGCTAAAGGGTTACCTGCTGGATTTGCTGAAATGCTTGCGGTTGGAGACGCTGAAACAGCTCTTGCGCAGGTTGGAAAGTTTGAAACGGCGTTTAATGCTGCTGTTAATGCAAAAGTTAAGGAATCACTACGTCAGCCAGCACCTCAAGAGGGTGGTAGCGGTTCTTCTCAAACGAACTACGGCGCTCGTCTTGCTGAGGGTTCGCTAGCAACTGGTGGAGAACTATTTTAATTTAAGGAGGGACTAACATGTCCAAAAAAACACTATTTGGCAATGCGGAGATTCTGCACAATATGCCTTATGAAGCTATTTCTGTGACTGTTGACAAGACAACAACAGGAACAGTTGATGAAAACGCACGTAAAATCTTGAAAGCTGGCGCTTTGCTTGCTGGTGACGGCGCTTCAATCTTTAAAGACCGTAGCAAGAAAGTGAAAGTCAATGCTGATGCACCAGACGGCGTGCTACTTTACGACGTTGATGTCACTGATGGTGACGCAGTTGCTACGCTGGTTTATCGTGGTACTCTTCGTGAGGACAAAGTAAACGGCGGTACTGTTTCAGAAGGCGCTAAAACAGCCTTGAAACACATTCAATTTGTGAAAGGAGCATAATCTATGCCATTAATTTATGATATCGTAACAGCGCCTAATGTGGCTGGTTACTGGAATACTAAACAATCAAAGGTAAACGCTACTGAGGGTGAAAAAATCTTCCCAGCACAGAAACAGCTTGGCTTAAAACTCGCTTTTGTAAAAGGTGCTTCTGGTCGTCCAGTTGTGCTTAAACCGTCAGCGTTCGACACAAAGGCTACACTTCGTGAACGCATGAATGTGACTCTATCAGAGGAAGAAATGCCATTCTTCAAGGAGTCAATGCTCGTAAAAGAATCGGATCGTCAGCAACTTAACCTTATCGCACAAACTGGTAATCAAGCCTTGATTGACACAATTACTCGTGGTCTTTTTGACGACGCAACAACGCTCTTGACAGGTGCTCGTGCTCAACTTGAAGCGATGCGCATGCAGGTTTTGGCAACTGGTAAGATTGCTGTAATCGGTAATGGCGTACCGCAAGACTTTGACTATGGTGTTGCCGAAGACCACAAAGGTAAAGTCAAGACAGCTTGGTCAGATGCTGAGACAGCGACACCACTTGCTGACTTGGATACTGCTTTTGCAGCGCTTGAAAATCTAGGCGGTAAAGCAGAAGTCGCTTATATGAACTCTGTGACATTTGCACAGCTTAAAAACGCTAAATCAACAGCAACAGTTATCAAACCTCTTGCGCCTAACGGTGTCGGCGTAACCGCCCAAGAATTGAAAGATTACATCGCTGATAATTATGGCGTGAAGATTGTTGTTAAATCTGGTACTTACAAGGACGCAGACGGCAAAGTTAAGAAATACTTCCCAGACGCGCGTGTAACGCTTGCACCTAACTCAGCTCTTGGTCGCACAGTCTTTGGTACAACACCAGAAGAAAGCGACTTGATGGGCGGTAATACTGGTGCATCTGTTAAGATTGTCGATGAAGGTATCGCAATCACTACAACTAAGCACACAGACCCAGTAAACGTTGAAACAAAAGTATCTATGATTGCATTGCCATCGTTTGAAAACTTGGATGATTGCTATATGTTTTCTACGACACCAGAAATCTAGGAGGTAGATCATGGCTAAAGTTATCGCAGGTTTCCGTGATAAGGAAACACAGGTTATTTATGTGATTGGTGACGAGTACGAAGGCGACCGAGAAACAGAATTAGTCGAAAAAGGCTTTTTGGAAGGCGAGAAGGTAGTTTCGAAATATGCAGGTTTGTCGGCAGATGAATTGAAAGAATTGCTAACTGAGCGTGGTATCGAATTTAAAGAAACTTCAAAACCAGCTACTTTTATCAAACTTCTTGAAAAAGCAGATGCAGCAGCTGACGCTGAATAGTCAGGAGGCGTTACATGACGCAACTGGACGAACGGGCAGTAATTGACAATGTTAAACTAGATTTAGATATCGACGATATATTGCAAGATGACTTATTAGATATGCTTTTACAGCGTGTAATCAAGCATTTCAAAGCAGAATACGGCGTGTCTGAAATAGATGACGCCTATTCTTTTATCTTTGAAGATTGCGTTATTAAACGCTTTAATAGACGTGGCTCAGAAGGTGCGTCATCAGAAAGTGTGGAAGGTCACTCTGTTTCTTATTACGAAAACAAGAATGAGTTTTTACCTTATGACGACATGCTCCAAAAGGCTTTTGGTCAATCTGGGCAATCTCAGAAAGGCAGGATTTTTGTCTTATGAGATTTGCAGACAGAGTTGACTTGGTCGCAGTCACAAAAGAGCGTTACGACCCCGATTTGGGCGAGTATGTAGGCAAAGATGAACAATCTTTGAGAGTGCCGGCTTATGTAATGGATATGAGTTTAGATCGGCAAAAACTTGTTTACGGCGAATTTAAAAAAGATACAAAGACGGTATTTCTGAAAAGAAAGCCGTCTTTTGTTTTTTCGAAAATCTTGTACAAAGGCAAACCTTACAAAGTCACCGCTGAAAAGCAGTCTGATACAGTCTTTTATCTGGAAGGGGATGATAGCCTTGGTTAACAGAATAAAGGTTGAGTTCAACGGACTGGATAAATTACAAGCTAAGTTACTAAAAGCTATCCAACTCAAGGAAGTTGAAAGAATCATTGAAGATAACGGTGTGGCTATGCAGAAAAAAGCAATTAGAAACGCTGAAAACTTTCGTGGGCACTATGAAGGCTGGGGCAAAAAGAAGCGGTTTGTCAAACCAACTGGAGCGACAAAACGGTCTATCTCGTTTTCAAGTGGTAAGTTGGGCAGATTTAAATATCGTGTTATGCCAGGCACAGAATACGCTGCTTACGTTGAGTTAGGAACTCGTAAGATGTCAGCGCAACCGTTTATAGGGCCTGCTTACATGGACCAAGTAAATCAATTTAAGAAAGATATGAGCGACCTAGTGAAATGAAAACTAGAGAACAAGCAATATTTGATGAGGTTTTCAAGCGCACACTAGCTTTGGGTTATACCGTTTATGATTATAAACCAGACGACAATGCACCTTATCCATTTGTTGAATTTGAAGATACAACAACGTCTTTTAAAACAAATAAGACAGATATTAAAGGGGATATTGAACTCGTTTTATCGATTTGGGGATTGCAAAAGAAAAGAAAGCAGGTGTCAGATATGGCATCTGCTATTTTTTCACAGGCAATGACTATCAACGAAGCGAGTGGATATCGTTTAATGCTTAAACCTAATCAATCAAATATATCACTATTTGACGATAATACCGCAGTTATTCCTCTCAAGCGTGGGCGGATTCGATTGGTATTTACATTACTTTAAAAAGGAGGGCAACCATGCCAACAGCAAAAAAAGGGATTGATTCAATCCTGTTATTCCGTGTATTAAAGACTGCTGCAAGTAAAGCAGCTGCTAAGTTAGCTTTTCAAACTGAACATTCAACAGAAAAAAGCCGTGATACAAATACCCAACAAACAAAAGATGGACTTCTGCAATCTCTTGGAGGTCTAGAAGTAACCTTATCAGCAACTTCAATTATGGCTGAATCTGATCCATTAGTTGAAGAACTTGAAAAGGCTATGGATAACGGTGACCTTGTAGAAATCTGGGAAATCGAAAAAGGCGCTAAACAGAAAAACGGCAAATTCTCAGCAACCTATTACCAAGGGTATCTCACTTCGTTCAACAAAACTAAAAACTCAGAAGATTTAGTTGAGCTTGAAATGGAATTCGGTATCAACGGTGTTGGCGCTAAAGGTGAAGCTACATTGACAGAGGGCCAAGCGGAAGTGGTTCAATATAAATTTGCTGATACTACAGCGGGTTCAGTCACCACAGAAACTACTGACGTAAGTTCACAACGTTAACACTAAGGGCTATTAAGCCCTTTTTATTTTTTGAGATTTAAGGAGTAAAACAATGCAATTAACAATTAAAGATAAAGATTATAACGTTAAATTCGGCGTGGACTTTGTTCGTGCTTTGGACGAAATGCATCCAGTAGAACAAAATGGGTTGAAATTCGGTTTTTCTCTATCTGCAAAAATCCCAGAATTACTTGGTTACAATATCGCTTCTTTGACAGATGTTTTGTATATGGGAACAATCAAACAAAGTCCAAGACCGTCGTTTAACGATGTGAAAGAATTTGTTGAAGATCATGAAGATATTGAAGCGCTGTTTGATGAAACAATTGCAGAATTGAGGAAATCAAACGCGGGTAAGTTAGCAATGAAAGACCTGGACAGCAAGCTGGAGGCATAGAAGATAATCTATCATCTATTGAAACGTATGAAAGGATTGTTGTTGACTGTGTTCGTTATCTCAATATGACAAATATTGATGAAATTGGTCAATTGACACTTTATGAATATGAATTGTTGATGACTGGAGTATTGCTGAGAAAAGAAGACGAAAACGAGCAAATACACCGCTTAGCTTGGTTGAATCGTCAAGTTGAGTCCGTTAAGAGAGATGGTAAAACTCCGCAATATAGACAGTATAACGACTTTTATAAATCGAAAGAGAAAAAAGTTAAAAAACATCAGCTTTCAAAAGAAGATATTGAACTCCTTAAAATAGCAAATCTTTAAAGGAAAGGAGGTAAATAGATGGCAGAAAGTTACTCAGTTGAAGCGATATTGACAGCGGTCGACAGGTCGATGACAAGCGTTTTGAAAGATGTTCAAAGGCAGTTGCAGGCTACGGAAAACCAAGGGAAAACCTTTGGACAGAAAGTTACTGGAGCTATGGAAGCGGTCGGGAAGCCGATGGCGGTAGCTGGTGCAGCAATTACAGCAGTAGGTGTAAAAACTTTAAACAGTTACGGTGATTTTGAATCAGCAATAAACAAGGCTGCAGTAGTAGCAGGATCAAGCGGACAATCACTAAAAGGTGACATGGAAGGTTTATCAGCAGTTGCTATGAAAATGGGTAGAGATTTGCCTATTTCTGCTAACGATGCAGCCTATGCCATGATTGAGATGGCTCAGAATGGTGCAAGTGTGGGAGATTTAAAGAAAATTTTCCCAGCGGTTGCTCAAGCTTCGGTTGCAGCAGGTTCTGATTTGCGGACAACAGCAGGGGTGGTTCAACAAGCTATGACAGTTTGGGGTTCTAGTCTAGAAAGCCCTCAACAAGCGGCGGGTATCCTTACTAAGTCGGCCAACCTGTCTAACGCTTCGATAGAGTCAATGCAACAAGCCTTAGCGACAATTGGTCCTACTGCATCAGCTTCCGGAATTGGTTTAGCAGATACTTCTACCGCTATAGGTCTTTTGACTAATACCGGTATGAGTTCTGCACAGGCTGCCCAAGACTTGAATCATGCTCTTTTGATGATGCAAGCTCCAACTAAAAAAGCGGCAAAGATGGCTGATAGATTAGGTATTAGTTTTACTGATGCACAAGGGAACATGAAGCCTTTTCCGCAAATCCTTGAAGAAGTGGCTAAAGCTACTGATGGGATGAGTGAATCGCAGAAAACCGCAGCTTTAAAAGCGATGTTTAATACAGCAGGTTTGCAAGCTATGCGACCGTTGTTGGATTCAATTGGAAAAGGTACTGATGATGCAAGTTCTAAGTGGGCTAAATATAGCGCAGAATTAGATAAAGCATCGGGCTCTCATGACAAAGCAGTGGGATTCCTCAAAAATTCAGCTAATGACATGCAACAAAACGTAGGCTCTAAAATTGAACAATTAGGAGGTTCTTGGGAATCACTGAGTTACAAAGCTAGTCAAAGCCAATCTAAGATAACTGGAGGGCTTCTTGATAGCGGTTCTGGTATTTTAGAATGGGCTACAGAATCAGATAGCGCTTTGGCTAAAGTGACTAGAGGCTTTGTTGGGCTAACGCCAGTTGTGGGGCCAGCTCTTACTGGAGTAGGTGGCGCAATGATGAACGCTGGTCATATTGCTAAGGGTGTCAAAGGTTCGTTTGATTTAGCTAAAAAAGGTATATCTGGCTTGAAAAACGCTAAAAATGTCGGTAGTGCGTTGATCGGGATGGCTAAAGGTTCTAAATCGGCAGCATCGGCTCTCACTTTTATGGCTGATAGCTCTATAATTGCTAAAGGGGCTTTAGGTGGATTAAACATTTTCAGTAAAATCGGAGGCTGGGCTTCGACTGCAGGAACTGCAATTTCTGGATTCTTTACTTCTACCGCAGCAGGTTCTGCGATAGCTAGTGCTTTCTCTGGAGCTTGGACTGCGCTTAGTGCTGCTTTTACAGCAACCCCTATCGGATGGATAGTTTTGGGTATTGCTGGGGTAGTTGCTGCGTTAGTTCTTTTGTGGAACAAGTCAGAAGCATTTAGAAGCGCCTGCATTTCAATTTGGAATGGTATCAAAGATGTAGCCTCTCAAGCTTGGGAAGGTATAAAAGCGGCTTGGAATAGTGCGGTAGAATGGTTTGGTACGCTTTGGGAGTCCATTAAGTCAACGGCAAGCACGGCGTGGAATGGATTTTTAGAGTTTATCTCGCCAGTTGTCGAAGGAATTAAGACGATTTGGAATACACTCGTTGAATGGTTTACAACTTTATGGACAAACATAAAAACGACTGCTACAAACTCATGGAACGGTTTCACAGAAGGACTAATACCCATTATCGAAGGTGTGAAAAATGTTTGGAATGCTTTAGTAGAATTCTTTACAACTCTCTGGGAAGGTATTAAGAGTACCGCAATTACTGCGTGGAATGGGCTCACAGAAGGAATCGCCCCAATCGTTGAGGCTTTAAAATCTATTTGGAATTCATTCAAGGAGTTCATGTCAGCGCTATGGAATGGCATTATTCAAGTTGCTACTGTGGCTTGGAATACATTAGCCCCAGTTATTTCGGTGGCTTGGGAAGCTATTAAAGCGGTGATTTCTGGAGCTATCAGCGTAGTTACGACTATAATTCAGACAGGTATGTCGGTATTGCAAAGTATCTGGAACGTTGCTTGGGCTGTATTGCAACCAATTATGTCAACTACTTGGGAGAATATTAAGGTTGTTATCTCAACGATTTTAGCAAATATCAAAACCGTCATTTCAACAGGCTTAACCGTTATTCAAACGGTATGGAGTACGATATGGAACGTCATTAAGACTATTGTTTCTACTGTGTGGAATGTCATTTCCACGGTTATATCAACTGCATTAAATGTCATTGCAGGTATCATCAAGACAGCTACAGCTTTGATAAAAGGCGACTGGCAAGGCGCTTGGGAAGCTATCAAAGGAGTAGCTCAAACTGTCTGGAATGGAATCAAGTCTGTTATAACTACATTGATTAACGGTATCAAGACAGTTATCACAACAGTGATGAACACTATCAAATCTGTAATCACAAGCGTCTGGAATGGAATCAAGTCTGTTATTACAAATAACATCAATGCAGCCAAAAACATTGTTACAAATGTCGGAAATGCTATGAAGTCAGCTTTTGTTAACGCAATGAACGCCATGAAATCTGGTGTTAGTAGCGCCATTTCTGGAGTTAAAAATATTTTAAATGGCCTTGGAAACATTGATTTATCAGGAGCTGGTAGAGCAATCATGGACGGATTTTTAGGCGGTTTGAAAGCTGCATGGGGAGCTGTTCAAAATTTTGTAGGTGGTATTGCTGGTTGGATTAAAGCGCACAAAGGTCCTATCTCTTACGATAAAAAACTCTTGATTCCAGCTGGTAAAGCTATCATGGGTGGTTTAAACGGTGGTTTAGAGACTGGTTTTGGAAATGTTCAAGACACAGTTTCAGGCATGGCTGGCTCTATCAGAGCAGGCTTTGAAGATGCTAGTAGCCGTGTAGCTAGTATGTCCAACGCACTCCAAAGCAGATTCACCAACAACGTTTCTGGTAGCTTGTCGGCAACTTACGAGCTAAACCAAACTAAGGAAGCGGCTCACTTTAATTTAACGCTTGGTAATCATAGCTTTAGAACATTTACCGAAGACATCACAGAAATGCAAGATTTGGAATTAATTTTAAGTGATTATTAGAAAGGATTCTTATGTATACATTTGTAGATACAACAGTTTCACAGGGTATTCGTGCTCCTGTTGAACCTGTAGATAATATGTCGATTAACGGTACACCTCTTAACCACTTGGTTGAGGGGTACCGCCATTTGACGGTGACGGGTAGAGGCATTGTTGGGCAGAGTGTCAAGACCACCTCTGTACCTGGTCGTCGTGGTGTTTGGGTGGAAGATATTTCAGATGATGAGCGCACTTTAGAAATCAAGTACCAACTTGAAGCAAAAAACAGTGCTGAAATGCGGGATAAATTTGCAAAACTGAACAAGATTTTGCGGACTCATGCTAGTAGTGGTTATCTTGAAATCACATTTAAGGATGAACCTGGTTACACCTATTACGGTTATTTCAGTGGCGCTGATGATATTGAGGAAAAATCACTTTCCATTGTCAGCAAGTTCACCCTGCTAGTACCAGACGGATATAAGAAAAAATCAGCCCAGAACTCAACTGGGCTTGTTTCTTTATCAGATGCCTCGGAAGTCTTACCTGAATCAATCACAGTCACACCGACTGGGACGGTTAGCCAGGTACAGATTATCAACAGCACAAAGATTTTATCTTTTTCAGGATCATATACAGCAGGAAAAGACATTGTGGTGACTTTTGGAGTCGAAGAAGTGACCGCTACCTACAACGGCAGGAATATTCTCAGCGAGCTAGAGCGATTCAGTCCGCTGGAACAATTCACTGTCCGAAATGGTGATACTATTACAGCCAAAAACGCCACGGTAAAAAAAGTAGTTTGGAGGGACGAACGAGCGTGATTTATTTATTTGATAAAGACGAGAAACTCTTTAAAATTGTCAATAAACCTGCTATCAAGACAGCTCTCCAGAAGTATACTCTAACCAGTGAGCGCTATGTTTCTGACAGGTTGACTGTCGAGATGAAAGCTTTAAACGCTGACGAACTGGAAAAAGTGGAGTACATGGCCATACAGACCATAGAAGATGCTCACACTTTTCATTATTTTTACGTTGCTCAGAAGACTTCTGATAATCTGACATCATTAATCGGTGTCCAGTCTGGTATCGAGGAGCTTAGAAAAACGGTTGTTTATGACAAACGACCTCAAAATGCTTTTGCCAGAGAGGTCATCAATGATTTGCTAAAAGATACAAATTGGCAAGTTCGATTTATTGGCGAAACAACTCCACACAGCACCAATTTTTATTATGTTTCAACCTTTGACGCACTGAAAAAGGTATGCGAAGTCTGGGACCTGGAAATGCAATTTTTCGTTGAGATGAACGGCAACCAAATCGGTGCCCGTTACATTGATTTTAAGAAAAAAATCGGTCAAGCCATCGGTAAGCGAGTGGTTTACGGCCATAACGCTCTACAAATCATCCAAGAAATTGAAAGAACAAACATTTTTACAGCTCTTGTAGGACGTGGTAAAGGTGTGCAAGTCAGCTCTGCGGGGGATATAGCAGAACGTTCATCGAGCGAAAACAAAACAACACAAGCGATGCAACAATCAGACGGTTACGGACGTAAAATCACTTTTGAGGATGTAGTCTGGTCAACAGCTAAAGGAAAACCAGTCAATAAACCAAAGGGGCAGAAGTATCTTGAACTACCTGCAATGACGAAGTTGTACGGTATCAAAAACGCTGACGGTTCAATGCGTCCCAAAATCGGATTTGTGGAATTTCCTGAAGAGGAAGACCCAGAGATTTTAGCAGAACGAACCTATAAGACCCTGATTGATACAGCACGGCCACAACTGACCTTGAAGACATCAAGTGTCTATCTACGAGGCGTGAAGGTCGGAGACACTATCCGAGTGGTTCGCCACGACAAAAAACTGGACTATGACACCCGTATTTTTGAAATTACATTCAACCGCCTCAACAATCAGTCAAGCGACATCAAGCTTGGGGACAGAGTAGGAGAAAGCAATGAGGCAAAAGCTCAGATCATTGCTGACAAGGCTATTGATAACTTTGTGGCCAACGAGTTCTCGAACTTTGTGCAAAACCTCCCAGACTTTCTGCCAAGTGCTGATGGTTTTAACAATAACTGGTATGGCGCTGAAGACCCTAGCAAGAAATACCCAGGGAAGGTCATTATCAATGACATTTGGTACAAGCCCGACTCTGAGCACGAAGGTCATAAGATTATGCTCAGATGGACAGGAGAAGTCTGGGAAGAAATCTTGAGGACCTATGACAGCGAAGCCTTGCGTGATAGAATTGCGAAAGAAATTGCTCAAGTCACTGCCCAAATCGAAGCAAGCAGCGCTGAGCATGACCGACAAGTCTCCGACATCCGTGCACAAGCGACAGACGCAAAGACGCTAGCCCAGCAAGCGCAACAAATTGGCACGCAAGCTAAATCGGACGCAGCTAATGCCTTGACTAAAGCTTTGCAGTACAAGTCTGAGGCAATAGCAGAGGCGCAACGCTTAGATATAGCTGAGAGACAGGCGACAGAAGGTAAACTGGCCACAGCTAAAAGTCAAGCAGTGGCAGAGGCTAACAGGTTAATCGAGTTGACCAAAAGTCTCTTAGCAGGTCAGATTGATGGGGTATCAACAGAGCTTACGCAGACAAAGGAAAACATCAAGCTACTTGCCACAAGAGCAACAGTTGACACACTGACCGGTCGTGTCTCATCCGCTGAATCCACCTTGCAAGTCCAGGCTGGGGAAATCGCAAGCCGTGTCAAAACAAGTGATTTTGACCAAGCAAAACAACGCTTGACGACTGCTGAAAGCTCAATTACTCAGTTAGGTAATCGTATCACGACTGAGATTAGCGAGACAAAAGGCTTAATACCAAAGGAATTTGGTGGAGTTAACTTATTGCTTAATAGCTCGTTTGAGCAGACAGCAACAACTACTGCGTTTGTTGTTGGCGGTCAGGCTTACGATAAAAGCGCAAAAAACTGGAATACATACAATGGTGGTATCTCTAATCCTGCAACAAGCTATCATGCTTATGTTGGAGATGGAGCAGAGCGACAATCTGTAGGAGTTTTCAATGAAAGTAATGGCCAACGAAATTGGAAAGGTTTTTCTCAGAATATAACTAGTCGAATACCTCAAACGACTGATAATTTTATGTTTTCGGTCGATGTTTTTGCAACTGGTGCAGGCACAAAAATCTTCGGTGGATTATACTACTATGACAAATCAGGAACAAGAAAATTCCACGCAGGGCAATTTAATCTAATTGTAGACTCGTTTAACAAATGGCAACGTGTTAATGTTAAAGTACCATTTGATAAATTTACATGCGACTTTGGCAAAAGTGTCCTTTTTTATGTTTATGGATACAATTTCACGACAAACAGTATCTTGTATATTGATAAATTAAAGCTGGAAATAGGAGAGATTGCCACAGCGCACAGCGTAGCGCCAGAAGAGCTACAGGACAAACTGATAAATGCTAAGACGCTCATCACCCAAACAGCACAAGGCCAAGAGCAACTATCAACACGTTTATCTCAGACTGAGGGTAAAGTAACGACTGCTGAGACTAGCATCAGACAACTGATAAACGATGTGTCAAGCAAAGTCTCTCAACGTGATTTTGATACTGCGACGGGTCGTTTGACAAATGCCGAAACGCTGATTGCTCAGCACACAGGACAGATTGCACTCAAAGCAGAAAAAACGCTAGTAGATAACGTCAAATCAACAGCTAGTGACGCATTGGCAAAAGCACAGGCTAACGCTCAATCAATTACTCAAGCGAAAGCAGAGTTAAAAGTTGCGACTGACAAGATTGCCAGTCTTGTGACTAAGACAGACTTTAACACTGCGACAGGACGACTATCAACGCTAGAAACATCAGTAGAGCAACATGCTGACGAAATTTCCAAACGATTGACTAGCACGCAGGTTGAGCAGGCCATATCTGGCAAGGGCTATCAGACCAAAGCGCAAGTCGACAGTAACATCACAGGTCGTGGCTATATCACATCATCAGCGTTACAGCCTTATGTGACCTCAACAGTGCTTGAAAATAAGGTCACAGAGACAGCAGGCAGTTTTGAGCGCTCTATCACCGAGACAAAAGCACTGATACCAACGTCAACAAGCGTCAATCTCGTAGACGGGACAAAGGATTTTAGCGGGTCTCACTTTTGGATTGATGGCAATTGGCGACTAGACGGTCGTACTGTCGCAGGAGCGGATGTGTTGACTTGGCAAAGTGGTAACAAAGCATCACCGACGTTAACCTGGCAAGTCGAGGCTGGTAAAGAGTACATTTTTAGCGCGTATGTCGCCAAAGAGACAACAGGGACTGTTTACTTTTACCTCTATAATTTTGGTGGTGACGATATCACAAGTACAACTCGTCGTAACCACCATATTGATGATGTTGGTACTGATTTTAAACGGTTTACATTGCATTTTGTACCAACGCGCTCAGGCAAAATCAGAGCGAGATTTGCGATTCTGGCTAGTGACGTCGGAGGTTTTAGCGTTGCAGGTTATCAATTACTTGAGGGTCGTCTTGAGCAACCTTGGAGCCCATCGGTAAAAGAGCTATCGGTAGTCACTGCTTTTAACACAGTCAAAGACACCGTAGATGCTCACAAGCGTGTGATTGGTGATGGGAGTGCGATTTCACAGGCTATTCAGTCGGCTAGTAAGTTTGAGCGGTCGATTGTGGCTGGTGGTGACATTTATCAAGCGATTGAGACGGCCAAAGGCCTTGTAAGTCGTGTATCAAGTCTGTCAGACGGTCAAAATTTAGTTTACGACCCGACAAATTTTTCGAAATATAAAGCTAGAACATCTAATTCAACTCTTGCACTAACAGGTACAAGCAGTTATAAACTCTTGCGTATTACGCAGACAGGTTTGTCTTCGCCAAAATGGAAAGGATTCCAGGTACCGCTACACACCCAAAGCTTTACAGCAGGCGAAAAATTAAGTTATCGAGTTAATCTTTGGGTGGACGTTTTACCAGACGACATCGTGGGAATTGAGATAAAAAACGGTACTGATAAGATTGCAGTTTTTCCTATCAGGTTGACCCAAACAGGGTCATCGCAAATATTTACTGGTACTGTTACTGTCTCTAAAACAACCACAACGACAGACGACTATGGCTTGCACGTTTGGATACGTAAAAACGGGACAGTAGCTATTGGTCAAATATCTATCGTAAGAGGCGACGTGCCACCGACTAGTTTTGTGGACAGCACGTCTGCCATGCAGTTAGCGGCGGAAACCCAAATGAGCCAACTTGCAGGCTCTTGGGCGGTTAAAAATCTGACTAGCGCTGGTACTGTGCTTAATCAGCTAAATCTCAATAAAGATGGCTCAGTCAAGATTGACGGTAAACTAGTGCAAATCACTGGTACGACGTACATACAAGACGGTGTTATCACCTCTGCTAAGATTGCTAGCTTAGATGCTGCTAAGATTACAGCAGGTACGCTTGATGCAAGCAGAGTCAATGTTATCAATCTTAACGCAAGCAAGATTGTCGGTTTAGACGCAAACTTTATTAAAGCAAAAATTGAGACTGCGATGATCGATTGGATGAAAGGTAAAGTGATTACTGCTAAAAACGAAGCGATGCAAATCAATCTTAATGAAGCTAATATAACTTTCAAAGCAAATGCGTCTATCGCTTTTAATTCTGTTTATAATACAATTCATCGTACAAGAGGTGCAAATACTGGATTTTTAAAAATCGAAGACTCTACAGGTGGCGGTGTCAATGTAATAGTAGGTGCGACGTCTGGAAATGCATCGCAAACAATTGATACTGCTAGATTTGCTGGTATAGTTGCTAATCGAGATAATGACATGTCAGATTATGTCGAGATTTATGGAGATTATATCTATTTTAAACACGCAAAAAACTCCAAAAAAATGGTATTCCAAGCAGCTGCTATGACGAGAGATTATAACCTTTTAGGGATACTTGAC
The DNA here is from genome assembly GCF_003686955.1 of Streptococcus hillyeri. Lineage (GTDB taxonomy): Bacteria > Bacillota > Bacilli > Lactobacillales > Streptococcaceae > Streptococcus > Streptococcus hillyeri. Next base: position 17,639 of record NZ_RCVM01000010.1, on the reverse strand, counting down.
AAACTTATCCACAACATGAATAAACTGCACAGAGCAGGAGCATTCGGCAGAGAAACTCACTTTACTGATGATGTTTCTGGAGTAGGCTTTTTTGATTAAGGAGACACTATGGACGAACAAATTAAATCAAACTTAGCGCTTGAGATAGCGCAATTAAGCTTGGATAAAGCGACGTTAACAGCGCAACTAGCGCAACAACAGCAAGTCAATCAAGAGCTTGCTCAGAAAGCCGCAGAGTTGGAAGCTCTGCTTGACCAACAAACACAACCAAAAAACGAGGAGGTAACAGAATGAGAGCGTGGAACGTCGTAGGGAAATACCCGGTCTATGACGACGAAGGTAAAGTGTCGCATACGGACATTACGATTGCGTCAACGACTGGCTCATATGCTACATACACAGAGCGCACGATTGGTGACCAACGGGATAAATCAGAGCAAGAGCTTGTCGAGTTGGCTCGTGAGGCGCACTTTAAAAGCGAGTATGCAGAGCGTGCTATGGCTGAATCAGTCGTTAAAATTGATGAGATTGAGTTAAATATCAAAGAAGGCCAGAAGCTACGTCAAGCAATGCAGGAGCAACTTGAGTTTACCGCTGCTAAATTAGCACAAATTGATGATGCCATTGAGCGCTCGGAGACTCAATTTACAAAAGTCGAAGAGCTTATCAAGGTCACAACAGGCACTATTAACGAACTCATCGTTGGTATGATGGGGGATGTCGAAGATGAAGAAACTATTGAATAAAATTAAAAATTTTTATATTGGAGGAACAACAATGATGATTAATTATTTTGCAATGCAAGTAGAGCTTGGATGGATTACACTTGAGCAAGTACCTAAAAAATTCCGCGAGAAAGTGCGTGCGCTCGTAGAAGTATCAAGCGTAGGAACTGAAACGACTGACAAAGAGGAGTAGCCTATGCCGTTTGACGAAGCAAGAAAAATCGCTGAAAGTCAATTCACTTGGGAAATCCTTTTTATTATCCTCTTTGTAGTCGCCGCTGGGTATCTTGTCCGAACGTCTGACAAGCGAGAAAAGAAGCTGATGGATTTCCACGAGCAATCTAAAGCTGACAGTAATAAGCGAGAAGAACGTTTGATGACACATCTGGAAAAAACAACCGAGGAGCTAAGTACAATTACTCACACGGTAGGTGACATCCAGAAAGAAATGGTACGAATGAACAACCGAATTGATGAATTTGAGAAAGGAGACCAATCATGAAAATTAACTGGAAACTACGCTTTAAGAACAAGGCTACGCTTGCTGCAATTATTGCTACAGTTATCTTGTTAGCTCAACAGATGGGGTTTAAATTGCCTGACAACATCAATGATGTAGCTAACACAGCTCTTACCTTGCTTGTTTTGCTTGGGATTGTTTCAGACCCTACAACAGCAGGGGTATCAGATAGTGAGCAAGCACTAGGCTATCACGAGCCTAAATAGGAGATATAGCATGAGGAAATTAGGAAAAATCATTTTGATAATTACAGGGGTATTATCATTAGTGCCTCTTTCTTTTTTGCTCCTCATGCTTTCCCCTTTTATTGAATTATTCCTAAAGGAGGAAGACAATGACAGTAAATATTGAGGCAGCTATTGCCTGGATGTCAGCACGAGCTGGCAAAGTGACCTACTCAATGGACTACCGCAACGGTCCAGGGTCTTATGACTGCTCTAGCTCTGTTTACTATGCTCTGATGTCAACAGGGGCTATCTCTGCTGGTTGGGCAGTCAATACTGAGTATGAGCACGACTGGCTGATCAAAAATGGTTATGAATTAATTGCTGAAAATACTGCTTGGGATGCAAAACGTGGTGATGTCTTTATATGGGGGCGCCGTGGCCAGTCTAGCGGTGCTGGTGGCCATACTGGTATCTTTATTGATCCTGATAACATTATTCACTGCAATTATGCTAACAACGGCATTACAATAAATGACTATAACCAAACGGCAGCCGCAAGCGGTTGGATGTATTGGTATGCTTATAGGTTAAAAAGCGGAGCTTCTACCCAAGGAAAAAACCTTGATACTTTGGTTAAAGAAACCTTGGCAGGTAAATACGGCAATGGAGAGGCACGCAAGGCAGCTCTTGGTAATCAATATGAGGCTGTCATGGCAGTCATCAATGGCAAAGCTACGGCATCTAAAAAGACTGTTGACCAACTGGCTCAAGAAGTGATCCAGGGGAAACATGGCAACGGTGAAGACCGTAAAAAATCCCTTGGTCCTGACTATGACGCAGTCCAAAAACGTGTAACTGAAATCCTGAAAGCTAGCACATCAGGAAATACCCCTAAAACACCCTCAGACGCTCCAAAAAGTGAGGTGGTAAATTCCACCACGGAACCCAAGAAAGCGACAGATACCAAAATCACTAAAGAAGATGGTGACTTGTCCTTTAACGGTGCAATCCTGAAAAAATCTGTCCTTGATGTTATCCTTGCTAAGTGTAAGGAACACAATATCCTACCTAGCTACGCTATTACCGTTCTACACTTTGAGGGGCTTTGGGGTACCTCAGCCGTAGGTAAGGCAGATAACAACTGGGGAGGCATGACATGGACTGGCAAAAGAGAGCGTCCAAGTGGTGTGACTGTCACCCAAGGAACAGCAAGACCAGCTAATGAGGGTGGACATTATATGCACTATGCCTCTGTAGATGACTTTCTTACAGATTGGTTCTACCTGCTACGCTCAGGAGGTAGCTACAAGGTTTCAGGAGCCAAAACCTTTAGCGAGGCTATCAAAGGCATGTTTAAGACAGGCGGTGCAGTCTATGACTACGCTGCTACAGGCTATGATAATTACCTGGTAGGTATGTCAAGCCGTCTGAAAGCCATTGAGGCTGAAAATGGATCACTAGCCAAGTATGATACTGCTACCGTCACAGATGTCGGTAGCACAGACAAGATTGAGGTCAACATTGAGGGGATTGAAATTTCTATCAATGGAGTTACCTACACACTTTCAAAAAAACCAGTTTAAGATAAGACACAGAAAGCCCTTAGGTGTAACAACCTAGGGGCTTTTTTGCATTTTTTGTGACTTTTTACGAATATCTAGGTAAGGAGGAAATAAAATGACAAAAATCAAACGTATCAAACTTGACCGCATTGAGTACTCTAGCTATGGCGTAGAGCACTGGTGCAGAGTCTACATCAAGTACAGAGGGCAGTTTTACAAGCTATGGCAGTTAGTCCTGGCAGATGAGGAACTAGATAACTACCAGCTATCCTGTGAGTTGCTAAAGCGTAGCAAGGAGATTGAGGCTCATGTAAGGTCTGTGTCAGAAACTAGGAATTTTAGTATCCTTAATTGAAAGCCTTATTAGCCTTTTTATTATCAGTTTTTTAGCCATCTCTCTTTCGGGTTCTGTGCAAGGCATTTTTCAAGATGTGGAAGAAAAGCTTTTCTTCCTCTCTTTTGAAAATATCTATCGTGATAGTCAACAGTTAGCTGCGGCGCAAAAAAGTGACTTGCAGTTGACTGTTACCTCACAAGAGATTAGTAATGGTATAACCAAACTCTCTCTGCCTAAAAGCGTCAGCCTTTTAGAAGAAAAAATTCTAGAGTTTGATACCAAAGGCGGCAATAATAGCTTAGCCAAGATAAATTTTGTAACTGAGGATGAGACAATCACCTATCAGTTGTATCTAGGGAGTGGTAAATATCAAAAATCAACAACTTAAAGCCTATATTTTACTTGAAAGTTTGATTGCTTTGGGAGTGCTTGTTACCATTGTGGCTTTGGTTCTCAATCAGATTAACCGCAATCATGAGCACCTCGTTAAGAGACTTCATGAGCAAGAGGTTTTTAATGGTAGCGACAATGGCGGTGCAGGCCAAACAGTCTCATTTAACCCTTAATGGGGTATCTGTAGACGTGACAAGAACAGAGGCAGGGATTTTGGTGACAGAAAATGGAAAAGAGGTTATTTGTCTTGAGAAACATTAAGTTACCTGCTTTTACGCTCCTAGAATGCTTGGTTTCCTTATTAGTCATTATTGGGTCTGTGCAAGTTTATCAAGGCTTGACGCAGGTGTTGTCTAGTCAGGTGCATTATTTGTCAGATAATCGACAAGAAGATTGGTTGCTCTTTTGCCAGCAATTACAGGCAGAATTTGAAGGGACAAAACTTATCAAACTTGAAAACAACAAACTCTACCTATTTAAAGGAGGGCAAAAATTAGCATTCGGGCTATCTCAAAAAGGGGATTTCAGGAAAACCAATGCAGATGGTCGAGGGTATCAGCCCATGATTTTTGGCATTGAAAGCTCTGCTATGTCCCAAAATGGTAATCTGGTAACGATTGATATGACATTCACAGATGGCTTAGAGAGGAGTTTTGTCTATGCTTTTGAAAAAGAAAGTTAGGGCAGGGGTACTCCTCTACGCCCTGTTAATGTCAGCTATCTTTGCTCTACTTTTGCAGTTTTATCTTGGCCGAGTGCAGGCAGCAGAACGCCAGAATCATGTTCAACTATCGGCTGCCAAAGCCTACCTCATCGCTCAATTGACCGTGGATGATGCTGATGAGAAAAGCGGTGCATTAACCTTTAATCAAGGACGTAGTACCTGGAAGCGTAGAGGAGAAAAACTGACCATCTCTGTGACACTACCAGACGGCTACGTTTACCAATACGATTTTGTAAAAACAGAAGATGAGAGAAGGAGAAAATCTGAAGAGAGTGCCACAAAAGATATCTCAATAGAAGAAAGTAGCGCTTCAGAACATAAATCCGAGTGACCAGCAGAAAAAGCTGATACCGTGGAGAAATAAAGCGAGAGATTTTGTCAATCTCTGGCTTTTTTGGTATCATAGAACCATGAATTTTGAAAAGATTGAAACAGCCTATGAGCTGATTTTAGAAAACATCCAACTGATTGAGAATGACCTTAGAACCAATATCTATGACGCTTTGATTGAGCAAAATAGTTTTTATCTTGGTGCTGAAGGGGCAACTGAGACGGTTGCTCAAAATAATGAGACGTTAAAAGCACTTGACCTCACACAGGAAGAATGGCGCCGTGCCTTCCAATTTATCTTTATCAAGGCTGGGCAAACTGAAGTGTTGCAGGCAAATCATCAATTTACACCAGACAGCATCGGTTTTATCCTACTCTTTTTAATGGAGACCCTGACAGATAAGGAACAACTTGATGTCATTGAGATTGGTTCGGGAACGGGTAACCTTGCCCATACGTTAGTGACTAATAGCCGTAAACACCTAGATTATATGGGGATTGAACTGGATGATTTACTGATTGACCTTTCTGCCTCAATTGCAGATGTCATGGGGTCTAGCGTCAGCTTTGTCCAAGAAGATGCCGTTCGCCCTCAAATTCTAAAAGAGAGTGATGTCATCATCAGTGACCTCCCTGTTGGCTATTATCCCAATGATGAGATTGCGCGCCGCTATACAGTAGCTGCCACGGATGAGCACACCTACGCCCACCACCTGCTGATGGAACAGTCGCTTAAGTATCTAAAAGCCGACGGCTTAGCATTGTTTTTAGCTCCAACTGACCTTCTAACCAGTCCTCAGTCTCCTCTTTTGAAAAAATGGCTGAGCGGCTATGCTAGTGTCCTTGCTGTTATCACATTACCTGAGACCCTCTTTGGACGAAAAGATAAGTCTAAAGCTATCTTTATTTTGCAAAAGCAGAGCAGTCAACCGAGAGAAACTTTCGTCTATCCTATAACAGATTTACAAAATCAAGATGTTATAGTAGAGTTTATGACCAAATTCAAAAAATGGTCGGAGTGACTATGTGAAATTTGAACAAGAATGTGATAGAATAAAAGCAAATTTAGTAAAGAGGTAAATCATGTCTAAAACAATTGCAATCAATGCAGGAAGTTCCAGCCTAAAATGGCAACTTTATAACATGCCAGAAGAGGAAGTCTTGGCATCAGGACTAATTGAACGTATTGGATTAAAGGATTCAGTTTCAACAGTTAAATTTGCTGGTAACAAAGAAAGTGAAACACTTGATATTCACGATCATCACCAAGCTGTAAAAATCCTTCTAGATGATCTTATCCGCTTTGAAATCATTGCTAACTATGATGAAATCACTGGTGTTGGTCACCGTGTTGTTGCTGGTGGTGAGATTTTTAAAGAATCAACAATCATTGGTGAAAAAGAAATCTTAGAGATTGAAGCACTGAGTGCACTTGCGCCTCTTCACAACCCAGCTCACGTTGCAGCGATTCGTGCTTTTGAAGAAGTCTTGCCAGAAGTGCTTAACGTTGCTGTTTTTGACACGGCTTTCCACACAACGATGCCAGCAAAAGCTTACCGCTACCCTGTGCCAAAAGCCTACTATACTGAAAATCAAGTGCGTAAATACGGTGCACATGGTACAAGTCACTTCTATGTATCACAAGAAGCGGCTAAGTACCTTGGCAAACCTGTTGAAGAGTTGAAAGTGATTACGGCTCACATCGGAAATGGTGTCTCAATCACGGCTGTTGACGGTGGAAAATCTGTTGATACCTCAATGGGCTTCACGCCACTTGCAGGCCCTATGATGGGAACACGTTCAGGTGATATTGACCCTGCTTTGATCCCTTACTTAGTGGCTGAACGTCCTGAATTGGCAGATGCAGCAGCTGTTGTTAATGCTCTAAACAAAGAATCTGGTTTGCTTGGTATTTCTGGAAAATCAAGTGACATGCGTGACATTATTGCTGGCTACGAAGCAGGTGATGAAGATGCGACGCTTGCCTTTGACATGTACATTGACCGTTTGAAAAAATACATTTCACAATACTTCGGTGTTTTAAATGGTGCAGATGCCCTTGTTTTCACAGCAGGTGTTGGTGAAAATTCTGCCCCAGTTCGTCAAGCAGTTGTTGAAGGATTGACATGGTTTGGTATGGAACTTGATCCAGAAAAAAATGTCTTTGGAGCAGTTGGTGAGATTTCGACCGTAGACTCTAAAGTCAAAGTTTTGGTTATTCCAACCGATGAAGAACTTGTTATTGCGCGTGATGTTGAACGCTTGAAAGCTAAATAAGCCCTAAATGCTCAGTTGTCAGGACTGGGCATTTTTGATATAATGAAAACAAAAGAAAACGTTTACGAAGAGGTGGATGAATGTCAAAAACAATTGCAATTAACGCAGGAAGTTCAAGCCTTAAATGGCAACTCTACCAGATGCCTGAAGAACAGGTTCTGGCTGCTGGTATTATTGAACGTATCGGTTTAAATGACTCTGTGGTTACGGTGAAGTTTGACGGTAAAAAAGAGACGCAGACGTTGAATATTGCAGATCATATTCAAGCGGTTAAAATCTTACTTGATGACCTGATTCAATTTAATATTATTACGAGTTATGACGAGATTACAGGCGTTGGTCACCGTGTTGTTGCAGGGGGCGAAGAGTTCAAAGAATCTGTTCTTATTGATGAAGAAGCTCTTTTGAAAATCGAAGCATTGTCAGCACTAGCACCGCTTCATAATCCAGCCAATGCAGCAGGTATTCGAGCTTTTAAAGAAATCTTACCAGATATTACTTCTGTGGCAGTATTTGACACGGCTTTCCATACGACCATGCAGCCACACACCTATCTCTATCCAATTCCACAAAAGTATTACACAGACTACAAAGTGCGTAAGTATGGGGCACATGGGACTAGTCACTACTATGTTGCGCATGAAGCTGCAAAATATCTTGGACGACCATTAGAAGAATTAAAACTCATCACAGCTCATATCGGTAATGGTGTTTCTATCACAGCTAACTACCATGGTCAATCTGTTGATACTTCGATGGGCTTCACACCGCTTGCTGGACCAATGATGGGAACACGTTCTGGAGATATTGACCCTGCCATTATCCCTTACTTGGTTGAGCATGACCCAGAGCTTAAAGATGCGGCAGCAGTAGTGAATATGCTCAATAAACAATCAGGTCTTTTAGGTGTCTCTGGCATTTCCAGTGACATGCGTGATATTGAAGCAGGTCTTCAACGTAAGGACAAGGATGCTGTTTTGGCTTATAATGTCTTTGTGGACCGTATCAAGAAATTCATCGGTCAATACCTAGCTGTGTTGAACGGTGCAGATGCCATTGTCTTTACAGCAGGTATGGGAGAGAATGGACCTTTGATGCGTCAAGATGTTATCGAAGGATTGTCTTGGTTTGGCATGCATATTGATCCAGAGAAAAACGAAACTCGTGGTATCTCAGGCGATATTTCAACGCCAGACTCAAAAGTGAAAGTTCTTGTGATTCCTACTGACGAAGAATTAGTGATTGCGCGTGATGTAGAACGTTTGAAATAATGGAAAAGAAAAAGGCTAGCTATGGTTCATTGCTGAACTAGCTAGTCTTTTCTTATGTCAATGAGTTTTAAACTGGATTGATTGTTTTTGAGTATCAATAGTAACCTCTCCACCAATAGTGATGGTAAAAAGTGGTTGGGTGTGTGCGAAATCCAAGTCATACATCACAGGTACCTGTTTCAAGATAGGGTGTTTGTCAAAAATGGCCATTAAAATCTCATGTGTCATCTCAGTTTCTTTAGGGAAACGGCCAAAGATGACCGCTTGAGGATTTGGATAAGCCTGTAAAATGGCTGTGAGGTGACGGAGGATGATGAGGTAGTTATCGTCTTCTGCTTCTTCGAGAAAGAGAACGTATTTTTCAGGTTTGGGAGCATAGTCAGTCCCTGTGAGAAGGTTTAAGGTAGAGATATTGCCACCGATAGCAGTTCCAGAAGCTTTGCCATGGTTATAAACCTTCCATTCAGTTGGGAAAAAGCTGCGCGGTAAACTTGGGTCGTACCAAGCATCGCTAGACCACTCAGGACTTGGAACAAGCTCATAGGCATTTTGAGTAACAGCATTAAGCCACATCTTACTTTGATATTCCTGGCCTTGAATCATTTTAAAGCTTGAATAGCTCGGCCCCATATAAGTTGGCATCCCAGTCTTAGCATAAATCCCATTAAGTAGGGCAGTCGTATCAGAATAACCACAAAAGATTTTAGGATGACGAGCGATGAGGTCATAGTTGAGGTAGGGTAACAGTTCGTTACAATTGAAGCCACCAATGGTGGTCATAACAGCATCAACAGATTGATCAGCAAAGGCTGCTTCCAAATCAGCCACGCGACTTTCAATTGATGATGAAAAGAAGATATCATTTTCAAAATAATGTTCTGAGAATGAGAGATTAAATCCCAGTTCTTCTAGTTTTTCTTTGGCGGCTAAATTAGCCTCAAAGCCACCTAAACGCTCAATAGAAGACGATGGGCTAACGATGCGGATATGATTTCCTTTGACTAATGGTTTCATAGCAACCTCCAAAAAGTTTTTAGATTATTGTAACAGAATTATTCTAGATTACAATAGAAAAATGAAGGTATTAAGAGAGTTGTTTTCTCTTTGCCACCAGTAACCCAAAGGAAAAACAATAAGACCATGCCCAAAGGCGTTGATTTGTCGGGGAGATATTTACGGATCCCTTGATTTTGCTGTTTTTTGATATAAACCTTTTTAAAAATTGGCCTATGAAAATTGTCCGCTCAAAATTATTTTTAAAGTTAACCTAATTTAACCCAACAGAAAATCAAAAAGCCCGATTTTACGGGCTTTTCTTTGGGTTAAATCCTGTTAAATCAGGTACTGAAAGGCGGTAGACGGATTTGAACCGACGATCAAGCTTTTGCAGAGCCGTGCCTTACCACTTGGCTATACCGCCATAACAAAGAATATTCTACCCTAAAATCGCTTTCTCGTCAAGAGGGAAAATTGGTTAAAAATCCTTAATTCCTTTTCGATGAGCCATTTTATCAAGTAAAAAGATTAGAAAAATACCAAAAGTATAGGCGATAAGGTCACTAATTAAAAATCCTTGCCCCAAGAAAAGATGTCCTAGAGTAGTGGCACGAATAGTATCTAGCGGAGCCCAGCTCACAAGTTGTGAGAATTCCACTATAAAAGAGATCCCAAGAGAGATAAGGGCGGTAGCCTCTGGCTTTATTTTTATGAAAAAAAGGCGAAAACCAAGGTAGACAGCCACAGCCCAAAGAGAGTCGCCAATCCAAAGAGGAAGGCTGCTGATTTTACGGCAGAGCAGTCCCAAGAAAATAATCGCTACGAGAGCTATGAGGTAGAAAAAACGAGTTTTAAAAGTTGTCATAAGATTATCTTAACGAAGTTTTGAGAAAAAGACAATTTTAAACTGGAAAAAGTTGTGAGAAATTACGCTAAATTACTGGAGAAATTAGCGAGTCTTGGCTTGCATTTTAAAGATACTTTTGCTAAAATATAATGGTTGTCTAACAACAAATACTCATCTTAGACCAATTGTGGTCTTGTTGCCGAAAGGTTGGGCTGCAAGTCGAAGTCTGAGAGAGGAAAAAACATTATAAAAGGAGAAACTACTCATGGCAGTAATTTCAATGAAACAATTGCTCGAAGCTGGTGTTCACTTTGGTCACCAAACTCGTCGCTGGAACCCTAAGATGGCTAAATACATCTTCACAGAGCGTAACGGAATCCACGTTATTGACTTGCAACAAACTGTAAAATTGGCTGATCAAGCTTACGATTTCATTCGTGATGCAGCAGCAAACGATGCAGTTGTTCTTTTCGTAGGTACTAAAAAGCAAGCTGCTGAAGCAGTTGCTGAAGAAGCTGCACGTTCAGGTCAATACTTCATCAACCACCGTTGGTTGGGTGGAACTCTTACTAACTGGGGAACAATCCAAAAACGTATTGCTCGTTTGAAAGAAATCAAACGTATGGAAGAAGAAGGTGTCTTCGAAGTTCTTCCTAAGAAAGAAGTTGCACTTCTTAACAAACAACGTGCACGTCTTGAAAAATTCTTGGGCGGTATCGAAGATATGCCACGTATCCCAGACGTAATGTACGTTGTTGACCCACATAAAGAGCAAATCGCTGTTAAAGAAGCTAAAAAACTTGGTATCCCTGTAGTAGCGATGGTTGATACTAACGCTGATCCAGATGATATCGATGTTATCATCCCAGCTAACGATGACGCTATCCGCGCTGTTAAATTGATCACTGCGAAAATGGCTGACGCTATTATTGAAGGTCGTCAAGGTGAAGATGCAGAAGTATCATTCGAAGAAGAAGTAGCATCAACTGAATCAATCGAAGAATTGGTAGAAGTTGTAGAAGGTAAATAAGTAACAAAGGACTTTCGTCCATGAACAATTTAGCTAGTATGCTGAATTGTAAAACTTGAACCAACCCAAGAGGGCAGAGCGTTCCTGCTCTGCCCTCTGTTTTATTAAACATGTTAAGGGCAACTTTGTCGCCCAAGAGCTGACGTTTGAATATGGAAGCGTCAGCAGGTCGGGCAATTGCTGCTCTGTGGTCAAAGTAAGATTAGCTTGGCTAGCCTTGCAGGCAAATCTGGAGACTTTAAGAGCTAGATTTAGCCATGAAACCGCAGATTTGCTGGCATGCCGGACCATTAACAGCAAATTGCAAAAAATAAAATTTATAGGAGAAAAACCATGGCAGAAATTACTGCAAAACTCGTTAAAGAATTGCGTGAAAAATCAGGTGCCGGCGTTATGGACGCTAAAAAAGCACTTGTAGAAACTGACGGTGACATCGAAAAAGCAATTGAGTTGCTCCGTGAAAAAGGTATGGCAAAAGCAGCTAAAAAAGCTGACCGTGTTGCCGCTGAAGGTTTGACTGGTGTTTATGTTAACGGTAACGTTGCAGCGGTTATCGAAGTTAACGCTGAAACTGACTTCGTTGCGAAAAACGCTCAATTCGTTGAATTGGTAAACGAAACAGCTAAAGTTATCGCAGAAGGTAAACCAGCTAACAACGAAGAAGCACTTGCTTTGACAACTGCAACTGGTGAAACACTTGAAGCAGCTTACATCAATGCAACTGCAACAATCGGTGAGAAAATCTCATTCCGTCGTTTCGCTCTTCTTGAAAAAACTGACGAGCAAGCATTCGGTGCTTACCAACATAACGGTGGACGTATCGGTGTTATCTCAGTTATCGAAGGTGGCGACGAAGCGCTTGCTAAACAAGTATCAATGCACATCGCTGCAATGAAACCAACTGTATTGTCATACACCGAACTTGACGAGCAATTCGTTAAAGATGAGTTGGCACAATTGAACCACAAAATTGAGCAAGACAATGAATCACGTGCTATGGTTGACAAACCAGCACTTCCACTCTTGCAATACGGTTCAAAAGCTCAATTGACTGACGAAGTGATTGCAGCTGCAGAAGAAGCAATCAAAGCTGAACTTGCTGCTGAAGGCAAACCAGAAAAAATCTGGGACAAAATCATCCCAGGTAAAATGGACCGTTTCATGCTTGACAACACTCAAGTTGACCAAGCTTACACACTTCTTGCTCAAGTTTACATCATGGACGACAGCAAAACAGTTGAAGCGTACCTTGACAGCGTCAACGCAAAAGCAGTTGCATTTGCACGTTTTGAAGTTGGTGAAGGTATCGAAAAAGCTTCAAATGACTTTGAAGCGGAAGTTGCAGCTACAATGGCAGCAGCTCTTGGAAACTAATTTCATTAGAGTTTACAAATTGAAAAAAGCAGGGGAACCTGCTTTTTTCATTGTGATTGATGAGTGTTATCAAGTTGTGCTCGCTTGACATAGGTTAAATAGCTACTAGAGCACAGGTAGTAGCTTAATGGTGTTATGAAAGAAAACGTTTGGTTAAAAATTTCCTTGTTGTCTGTATCACTCTTTATCATGTCTCATTTGGCCATAGCGCCAGCAATTCCCAAGCTCTATGCTTTTTATCAGGCTAAGGGGGCTGGGGTTAGCTTGGCGTCTGTGGAAACATTGGTGACCATCCCTGCTATGATGATTATGGTAACCGTTGTTTTGGGAAATGTTATTGTTGCCAAAATTGGTAAAAAGAAAACAGTTGAAATAGGATTGGTTCTCATTTTTTTATCGGGGCTTTTATCGTTTCTAGCAAGCGATTTTAACATAGCCTTACTTGGTCGTTTGCTTCTAGGTGTAGGAATAGGACTTTATAATCCTTTATCAATTACCATGATTAGTGATTATTTCCAAGGGAGCCAGCGAGCTTGTCTCATAGGGCTACGGACAGCTACGATGAACGTCGGAAAGACTCTGACTACCTTCATCGTAGGTTATGCCATGCTAATGGGAGCGTCCTATATTTATTTAGTCTATTTTCTTGTGATTCCCGTCTTTCTCCTGTTTCATCATTTTGTGGAAGAAGTGCCGCTTACAGAGCAACAATTGTCTAAACTTGTCGTCTTTGATAGGCGTGTTATCCTGTGGATGTTGATTACCTTCTTCATCGGAGTGGCTTACATTGGCGCAACCATCAAAATTCCAACCTTATTGGTGACGCATTATGGTTACGATGAGCTAGTTTCAAGCCATATTTTGACGCTTTTAGCCTTTAGTGGGATTTTAGCGGGACTCTCCTTTGGTTTTTTAGCGAAAAAAATGGCAGAGCAGACCTTGAGTTTTATGCTTGTTATGATGTTAGTAGGTAATCTCTTCTTTACTGTTAGCAATCATATGATTTTCTTCTATGTCGGTGCAGTTCTGATTGGTTTTAGTTTTGTCGGTGGTATGTCAGCTATCTTTGACGCCATCGCTAAAAGTTACCCAGCAGAGAAAATCAATTTCGTGACCAGTATGGCAATTACAGCTGGAAATGTCGGTGTCATCCTGACCCCTGTTTTGTTAACGAAAATGGTGTCCGCCCTTTCTCTTGAAAGCTATATTACCCCATTTTACATTACCTCAGCGATGATGGTGATTGGTTTATTGTGCTATAAACTGTTAAGAGGAAACAAGAGATAAAATGATAGGAGCAAGATGTTCCGTGTCGGTATAATACCTTGGATTGAGGCTGAGTAAAAAGTCTTAAAAATAGTAAATGGCTTAGAGTAACGTCGTCAAAAAACGTTGATTCTAAGCTATTTTATTTTGTTCAAATTTCAACAGCAAGGCTGAAATTTAAGTTTTTATCCAGCTTTTTTTATAACAAAAAAATGGAAAGGTTTGCCTTTCCATGTGGATTGTCAGTAATGAGATATTTTCTGCTTTGCTATGTTCCAAAAAATCTTAATGGCTGAAGGTGTTTAGTCCAAAGATAAGAGATAGGCTGCCCATGATGAGGCCAGCCAAGATAACGCCTAGCATGACAGCAAAAACGCTGCGCTTGAAATCCCAGTCAAGGATAGAGGCAGCAAGGGTTCCTGTCCATGCTCCAGTTCCTGGAAGTGGGATACCTACAAATAGAAGGAGCGCCCAAAAAATCCCTTTACTACCAGCAACTTTTGATAGTTTTTCGCCACCGCTGTGCCCTTTTTTAAGACACCAAGTAAAAAAGTTACCAATGTAAGGTTTATCAGTTCCCCATTCTAAGACTTTACGAGCAAAGAAGAAGATAATAGGGACAGGTATCATATTACCAATAACTGAAATCGCCAATGCCTGAGTGAAGGGAATGCCAGAAGCAATACCAAATGGAACAGCTCCTCGGAGTTCAATGAGAGGAATCATTGAAATAAGAAACGTCAATAGATAATTCATAAAAATAGGAATAACCTTTCTGAGTAATACCTACCTATTGTAACTTATCAGAGGATTGTGAGCAAGTATTTAGTCGTGGGGAGACAGTTGAAAGTAGCTTAAATAAAGTTTCTACTCGTCAAACTCTGACGTTGTTACTCAGCTTGATAAACTGAGTTCTATCTGTGATTTCGTTGTCTAATAGTTTTTGATTGCTATAAAGTATTTAATGGTGAAGCTATAATTGTGTGTAATGCAAATCAAAATGCTTGTCTAGTGTCAGTAGTGGTTATTCAAAAAATGATGAGTGCAGTGAGTTTAAACTATTTTTTATCTAGGAGAGAGTATTGGAAGTTACAAATTGTCTTTCCGTCACTCATCTTCTCTGTTGCTTCATCACCTCTGCCACCATCTTCTTCTGTGGGGTTGCCATGGGATAGTTATCGAAATTGTCTGGTGATACCCATTGTAATTCTTTTTGGCTAGTTAGCTCTGCTTTTTCCACAAAGCCTTCTAAAAGTTCTATCGTCCATTTTTGGTGGCTAAAGGTATGTTTGATGGGGCTGAAAGTCCTCTCTGACCAAATTGGCTTGAGTTGATAGTCCTCTTCAAATAATGTCTTTTGAGATACGGTCTCTAAAACGTCGTTTTCTTTTTCAAAGAGATTTAATTGCTGAGCGATAAAGTTAGTCTCCATAATGGGGAAAGACCAAAAGCTACCTAGTAAGCGACCGTCATTATTTTTTTCAAGCAAGAATTCTCCCTTTTTATTTTGGATGACGAATGCCTGAATTTGCAGAGGTTTGGGCTTTTTCTTTGGAGCCTTGATAGGGTATTTGTCGTAAGTGCCATGTAAATAAGCTGCGCAGAAAAATCGAATAGGGCTTTCATCAGGTCTTGGCGTTTTAGCTGATTCAATATCTGTTCCCAGGTCCATCAAAGCCTGGTTGAAATCCCCTGGTCGGTCAGGATCAATCAATATTTCCATGACAGCTTGAAAAATTTTACGATTTTTGGGGTCGCCAATATCGTAATTGATTTCAAATAAGCGTGCCATGACTCGCATCACATTACCATCTACAGCTGGCTCAGGTAGGCCAAAGGCAATGCTGGCAATGGCGCCAGCAGTATAAGGACCAATCCCTTTTAAGCTAGAAATTCCTTCATAGGTTTCCGGAAATTTACCATTAAAATCTGTCATGATTTGCTGAGCGGCAGCCTGCATGTTACGAACGCGCGAATAATAGCCCAAGCCCTCCCAAGCCTTAAGCAGTTTTTCTTCTGGAGCGTCAGCTAATGCTTTTACAGTGGGAAACCAGTCCAAAAACCTCTCATAGTAAGGAATAACAGTTACCACTTGTGTCTGCTGGAGCATAATCTCAGAAATCCAAATCTTATAAGGGTCAAAGGTGCGACGCCAAGGCAAATCACGCTTTTCACGGTCATACCAAGCCAGCAAGGTACGACGGAAATCAGCAATTTTCTCCTCGTTCCACATCTCAATTCCATAATCAGTCAAATTTATCATAGGTTTATTGTACCAAAGCTTTTTTCTTTTGGGAAATAGCAGAGCTTTAAAAGAAAGTGTTTTTATTTTCTTTCTGAAAAGTTTTTGAAACTTTTTTAGGTTAAGAGTTAGCCCGTAAAAAAGATTATAGTTCGTCCGATTGGAACGATTTTCAGATAAATCAGCGCCAGCTATTTTTTTCAGAAAAAATGTTCGACAAACACGAACAACAGCTAAAAGTTGACAAAAGAAAGCGCTTACGGTATACTTAAACCATAAAGAAAGAAGAGAAGAAAGGAGGTCACTCTAATACTAATCTTCAATCGCAACAGGTATAAAAATGGAGACTAAAGGTCTTCAAACAATCGTTTTTCAATTATAGGAGGTGGCGCTATGTTAACCTTTGACATTGGACGCTATAAGAACGGAGACAAGCCTCGATAGACAGTAGGCAAGAAAACTTTACAATCTAGATGTCAGAGAGGTGATCTTATGGCATTTAATCTCAATCGGTATAAAAACGGAGACACTATCCTTGTTGCATAAAATAGCGACGAGGGAGTGATACCAATGCAACTTTAGATTTATCGTTAATGTAACTCAGTGTGTAAGTTTCTCAAATAGGAGGGTCTTATGTGCGTAGCAAGATATAAAAATGGAGATAATTTCCTTGTTGCATAAAATAGCGACGAGGGAGTGATACCAATGCAAACCTAGATTTATTGTTAATGTAACTTAGTGTGTAAGTTTCTCAAATAGGAGGGTCTTATGTGCGTAGCAAGATATAAAAATGGAGATAATTTCCTTGTTGCATAAAATAGCGACAAGGGAGTGATACCAATGCAAACCTAGATTTATTGTTAAAGTAACTCAGTGTGTAAGTTTCTCAAATAGGAGGGTCTCATGTGCATAGCAAGATATAAAAACGGTGACAATTAAGCTTAAATTATTTTTCGGATAAAGCTCTATAAAGATAAAATGATGATATTTTCTTTAGGGAAATCAAAAGGAGATTAATAGAGAAATATTAACGTATATTGAAAATGATTTGATATATCTTGATTTCCTAAAGAGGTAAGAGACTATCACGGTCTTCCAGGAGTAAATGGCCTGCTATCATCTCTGCCTTGAAACGTAGGGTGGGAGAATGAAGCATCTCAGAAGACTGAAAAGACAAGAATAAGATAATCGTAAATTGGTAGAGACCCTGTAGAGCTTTATAAGTTTGTCTTTAATCTAATCAATTGTATGATCGTTTAGTGATGAGCACTTGAAGCTCGACGAACAAAAACTTGGTAGGAGGTATCCTTATGCTAAGATATAATTGTTCTCGGTACAGAAACGGAGATTGCTAACCTCAGTTGATGATTCTTATAACAAAACAAATACACGAATTTAATAAAGAAAGGGCACCTGTCAGAACGGCAGGTGTTTGTGTGTGCTTATATCAACACGACAAACGCATGAAGAAAATATGGCTTACAGAAAAGACTTTCATGGATGAATTCAAAATCCTTCGCTATAATAAAAGTGGAGGATTTTGTTATGGAAGACCTTTTAAATTTCTTGATTACTGTT